>JANOBW010000206.1:0-9275 GCA_031411855.1 Opitutia bacterium | reverse complement strand
ATTCCCGGCCGCGCCGCGCCTGCTCCTCCTCGCGGCCACTTTCCTGGGCGGACTCTGCCCCGCCGCCGAGCCTGCAAAAATCAGCCTCCGTTTCGATTTCGGGGCCGGGGCCGCCGCCCCCGGTTTCACCCAGGTCCTGCCCACCACGCTTTACACCGACGCCCAAGGCTACGGCCTCGAACCCGGCCCCGCCCCCACCGCCGGCGAGAATGGCGGCGAAGACCCCCTCCAGGCCGACTTCCTGACCTCGGCCCACCCCTTCTACTTCTCGGCCAGGGTGCCGGAGGGAAACTACCGCGTCACCGTGACGTTTGGAGACACCAGGGCCGACTCCGTCACCACGGTGAAAGCCGAGCTCCGCCGCCTCATGCTGGAGCGCGTCTCCGTCCCGGCCGGACGTTTCCTCACCCGCAGCTTCATCGTCAACGTCCGCCGCCCCCAGTTCCCCGGCGGGGCGGTCTCCCTCAAGAAACCCCGCGAGACGGTCAACGAGGCCGTGGCCTGGGACGACCGCCTGACCCTCGAGTTCAACGACTCCCACCCCGCCGTCTGCGGCGTGCAGATCGAAAGCGCGGAGGTTCCCACCGTGTTCCTCCTCGGCGACTCCACCGTCTGCGACCAGTCCGGCGAACCCTACGCCAGCTGGGGCCAGATGCTCCCGCGTTTCTTCGGCCCCACCGTGGCCGTGGCCAACCACGGCGAGTCCGGCGAGACGGTCCGCGGGGCCACCGGGGCGAAACGTTTTGAGAAGGTCCTCAGCCTCATGAGGCCCGGCGACTACCTGCTGATCCAATTCGGCCACAACGACATGAAAGGCACCACGGCCGACGTTTACCAGGGCCAGCTCAGGGCCTGGCTGCCGCAGATCCGGCGCAAGGGCGGCATCCCCGTCCTCATCACCCCGATGAACCGCCACCGCTTCGAGGGCGACAAGGTCGTCCAGACCCTGAAGGACTTTCCCGACGCCGTCCGCGCCCTCGCCCAGGAGGAGAAGACCGCCCTGATTGACCTCAACGCCATGAGCAAGACCCTCTACGAGGCCCTCGGCCCGAGGGAATCCATGCGCCTCTTCAAACACGAGGGGGAGGATTTCGCCAAGTTTGACGCCACCCACCACAGCCCCTACGGCGCCTACGAGCTCGCCAAATGTGTCCTGGAGGGCCTGAAGAAAAACCAGCTCCCCCTGGCCAAATCCATCACCCTGGACGTCCCCACCTTCGATCCGGCCCGGCCCGATCCCGCGGCCCGGTTTCAAATCCCGCCCAGCCCCGGCTTCACCGCCGAACGCCCCCTCGGCGACTGAGCCCCCGGGAAAACGGGACTGACGGCCAAGCCCAACGCTTTACGGTTTGAACTCTGGCGGGGGAACCGGTTGGGATGGAGGCCATGTCACCCACCTTCGCCACCCTGCTGGCCCTGACCGATAGGACATCCACCGAGGCTTACCGCCAGGGCGAATCCATCGGCCGTTGGATCGTCCCCTTCCTCCTCCTCCTCGGCATCGGCAAATGCGTCCAGGTGATGCGCCGTCCCACCGCCTCCACCATGGGCGTGGGTTCCCTCCTGCTTCTGCTGCTGGGCATGGCGCTCTCCGCGGTGGCCACCACGCTCTCCGCCCAGGAAATCATTCCGAGAAAGGCCGCCTTTTTCCTGGTCATCCCGAACTTCCTCATGATTCCAGGCGCCTTCATCCTCGGAATCGTGGCCCTCGCCACCTACGACCGGACCCGGTTTCGCCAGGGCCGCGCCCAGGCCATCTGGACCATCTGCCTGTCCTCCCTGATCGGAATCGGGATGTGCGTCACCCTGGCCCAGACCTTTCTCAAAAACTCCGGCGAGGAAACGGCCTCCCCGGAACAGGCCCAGACCATCTCGGAACCTGAGTTCAACTTCACCTTCACACCGCCCGCCGGCTGGAGGAAGATGAATCCGGACGCCTTTAACAGCATCGCCCGCTTCATGCTCAGAAAATCCGGGCCCGACACGTTTGTCGCCATCATCCCGGAGCACCCGGGCATGGACCTCAAGGTGGAGGCCCTCCGGGAAATATCCATCGGGAAACTCAATGCGGAAACCAGGATCCTCAGCCAGACCGAGTCCCTCGCCAAGGTGGGCCGCCTGGATTTCCTCCGCGTCGTCAGCCACGTCCGGCTGAAAAGCCCGGATGTGGTCCTGTGTTATGAGCACTGGTTTTATTCACGCCAGGGCTTCTGCTGGCAGTTCATGTTCTGGAGCACCGACGGCAACGGGAAGATCCTGGGCGAAAGGGCCGCCGAACTCATGTCCAGCTTCCGCCTCCTCGACCCCGAGCGCGACGGCCTGGCGGAAGGCACGTTCAAGGAGGTGGACCTCCCGGCCTTCGGCCTGCGCACCCGACTTGCCGGCAAGGGCTGGGACATCCTGCCGTCCGGCGAGTGGTTCGATCCCCAGTGCGCCTTCGAGGCCAGGAAAGCGGCCGACCATATCTTCGCGATGCCTGTTCTCTTCACGGAAAAGGCCCCCGACCTGGCCGCCCTCAAGCGAGCCTTCCTCACCAAACTCAACCTCAAGCATCCCGATGAGGGTGCCTATGAGGAAAGACCTTGGAATCCGGGCCCCCAGGACGAAGGTGTCGAAATCATCGCGCACCGGCCCGACGAAAACGGAGCCCCGGCCACCCTCCTGCTCCGCATCTCCCGGCGGGAAAACTCCGCCTGCATGACCGGCTCCTGGGCCGCCACCGCCAAGGAGGACCGCGACCGCTTCCGGCGGAATCTGGACCTCATCACCCAGCCCAAACCCGTCGGGGCCGCCCCCGCGGATTCGCGCGAGCGGAAACGCTCCTACGAACTCTTCCTCAACACCGTCGGCGTCTCCTACTACCTCAGGGAAAATTTCCCCGAAGCCGTCTCCTGGTTCGCCCTGGCCTTCAACCAGACCAAATCCGACGGACCGATCCTCGGCAATTGGGTGGACTCCCTCCAAAAGTCCGAAAAACCGGCCGAGGCCCTCGCCCTCCTCCGGGCCCACCGCCCCTTCCTGGAGAAGAAGCCGTCCCTCCTTTACGAGATGGCCCGCCTCCAGGTCGGGGAAGGCGACATCGCCGGCGGACAGGCCACCTTTCTCGAGCTCATCGGCAGGGACTACCAGGAGGAGCAGCACCTGCTCGACTGGGTCAACCTCCTGAACAACAAGGACAAGGAAACACTTGGTGCGGACGCCATCAACGCCTGGGTGGCCCGGCATCCCTCCGTGAAGACACGCGTCTGGCAGGCCCAGCAGGTTTACCTCAAAGGTAGCCATGACGAGAGCATCACCCTCTTTGAGAAACTCGCCGCCGAGTTTCCCGAGGACGACTCCGTGGCCTGCAACCTCGGGGAGCATTACAACAAACACGGCGACCACGCCAAGGCCGCCGAGATCTCCTCCCGCCTCCTGGCCAGGAAAAAATCCGTCCGGGCCGGCATGATCCTGGGCTGGAGCCACATGGGACGGAAATGGTATCGCGACGCCAAGGAGGCGTTTGAGGCCGCCGCCAAAACCGGCCCGGAAACGGACGAGATCCGCTCCGCCATCCGCGAGGCCTCCGCCCTCCTCGGGCAGGGCGACAACTCGTCCATCAAAACCCCGATCGAACCGGTCTCCCTCCCCTCCTCCCTCGCCTCCCGGCTCGGTTCCGACCCCGTCCCCGCCGCCTGGGAAAAGGACCAGACCGCCATCTGGCTCCTCCGCGCCACCGGCTGGCAGCACACCAAAGGCGCCCGGACCCGCCACACCCTCCACCGGCGTGTCCGCATCCTCGACAGCGAGGCCGCCACCTCCTTCAGCACCGTCGAGGTCGGTTTCAACCCCCTCAACGAACGCATCTTCATGAACCGCATGGAGGTGCGCGACAGCTCCGGCGCCGTCGTCTCCCGCGCCTCCGTCTCCGACGCCTACGTCCGCGACCAGGGCGGCGATACGGCCAGCAACCGCAAGGTCCTCCACATCCAGGTTCCCGGCGTCCAACCGGGGCGCACCGTGGAATGGGAGATCACCTGGGAGGATCTCGACCCCTCCCCGCTCGACTTCGAGCGCCACATCTTCGCCTCCGGGCTTCCCTCCCTCGTGGACACCCTCTTCTTCGTCGGAGACATCCCCCTCATGCGTTTCGAATCCACCGGCGGCCCGGCCCTCGAGGAGATCCGCGAGGACAGGCTGGCCGCCTGGATCAACCGCCGCCGCGAGGCCTCCCCCTCCGAGCCCCTGGCCGTCATGCTGGAGGAACGCTGCCCCGCCGTGTGGTTCGGTTCCGACCACGGGGGATGGGACCGCGTGACACGCGATTACCTCGCCGACATCCGCGACCGCCTCGAACCCGATCCCGCCCTGGTGAAACTGTCCGCCGAGCTCACCCGGGACTGCGCCGATGACCGGGCCAAGCTCGCGGCCATCGCCCGCCACGTCCAGAAGGAGGTCGGTTACAAGGCCATCGAGTTCGGTGTCCGGGCCCGCCGGCCCAACGCGCCGGCCGAAACCCTCCGTCTGCGCTACGGCGACTGCAAGGACATGGCGCTGCTGCTCCACCACCTGCTCCGCGCCGCCGGGGTCACCAGCCACCTCGCCCTCGTCAACACCGACTGGACCATCCGCCCCGGCCTGCCCAACCTCGACCAGTTCAACCACATGGTCGTCCACGTGCCCGGCCTCGGCGCGGGCTGGCTGGTGGACGCGACGGACAAGACGCTCGATCTGGCCGGCTTTCCCGCCAACAACCTCTGGCACACCCACGCCCTTCTCCTCGACGCGGAGAAGCCGCGCCTTCTGGACCCGCCCGCGCCCCCCCGGCCCGAGGCCTGCCGCCTCAGCCTGAGCCGCACCGCCTCAATCGAGGAAGGGGCCTGGAAAGTGGAGGAAACGGTCAACGCGGCCGGATATTATGCCAGCTACCTGCGCTCCTCCTTCACCGGACTGAGCACCGAGCAGCAGTTTAAAAACGCCCAGGAAATCCTCGCCCGCATGGGCAACGTCCGCCTGCAATCTTGCACGTTTGACGACTTGAACGACACCTCCAAACCGGCCGTCCTGCACCTCGGCTACACCATTCCCGGAGCGCTTAAGAACGGCTCTGCCGAACCCGGCGCCGTCCCCCCCTCGTTCTGGGAGACCGATTATCTCGGCACCACCTTCGTCAAGGACCGCCACACCGCCTACCTGTGGAATTTCCCCCTGGACCTGACCTCACAGGTCACCCTCCGCGTGCCCGGCCCCCTCACCCCCGCCAGCATCAGCTCCTTCCAGCAGGAGGCCGCCTCCGACTACTGTTCCTGGAAACTCCAGCCCCTGGCCCTCTCACCCCGTGAGCTTCAGCTGCGTTTCAGTTTCAAGGCCGGTGTGGTCCGGAAAGGTCCCGAAACCTACCACTCCTTCCACGAGGCCTGGGAAAAGGCCCGGCTGGCCTGGGACAAGGCGGTCACCTGGGGAAAATGAAAAACAAAACGGTTACGGGCCAGGGGAACCGTTGAGACAAACGGGCGGCGGCCGACTTCCTGTCAGGTTTGTCAGCTTCCTGATTTGCGCATGGTTAACTTTCGGCAACCTTGCGCTAACCCTCGACCACCCACCGGTTCATGCCTTCCGTTGAAATCCTAAACCTCGGCGACGAGCTCCTGCTCGGGCTCCGCGCCAACTCCCACCTCGTTTACCTGGGGGAAATCCTGTGCCGCCATCAGCTTGGCATCCGCTGGGCCTCCGTCATCCGCGACGACCACGCCGACCTCGTCGCCGCCGTCTCCCTGGCCTGGTCCCGGGCCGATCTGATCATCACCACCGGCGGGCTCGGCCCCACCACGGATGACAACACCCGCCAGGCCGTCGCCCAGGTGCTGGGCGTGGGTCTCGTCCGCTCCGAGGCCGCCGCCGCCGCCCTGGCCGCCTTTTTCGCCCGCCTCAACCGCGTGCCCACCGCCAACAACGACCGCCAGGCCTGGCTGCTCGACGGGGCCGAGCTCATCCCCAACGCCCGCGGCACGGCCCCGGGCCAGTGGTTCGAGCGCGAGGGCCGCATCCTCATCATGCTCCCGGGCCCGCCCAACGAGCTTATCCCCATGTTTGAGAAGGAGATCCTCCCGCGCCTGCGCGCCCGCGGTCTCGCCCCGGAGGTCCCGCCCTTCATCCAGATCCGCACCGCCGGAATTGGCGAAAGCTCCCTCGAAACCCTCCTCCAGCCGGCCTTCGACCGCGCCGGTCCCGGACTCTCCGTCGCCTACTGCGCCCACGAGGGCATGGTGGACGTCCGCCTCAGCTCCGTCTCGCCCCTCATCAGCCAGGACTGCCTCCGCTGCCTCGCCAAAAAATGCCGCGAACTCCTCGGCGAGGATTTCGTCTGCTACGGGCAGGCCACCCTCGGCGAGGTCGTGCTGGCCCGCATCCGCCAGCTCGGCCGCCGCCTCGCCGTGGCCGAGAGCTGCACCGGAGGGCTCATCGCCGACGCCTTCTGCTCCGTCCCCGGCGCTTCCGCCAGCTTCGTGGGTTCCCTCGTGTGTTACCAAAACTGCGCCAAGACCAACGCGGCCGGCGTGCCCGAGGTCATCATCGAGCAGCATGGCGCGGTTTCCGCCGAATGCGCCGCCGCCCTGGCCGTCGGGGCCGCCGAAAAACTCGAGGCCGATTTCGCCCTCTCCGTCACCGGCTACGCCGGCCCCGATGGCGGCACCGAAAAGGACCCCGTCGGCACCGTCTATGTCGGCTGGCACTCCCCCTGCGGCATCTGGGGCCGCCGCCTCACCCTCACCGGCAGCCGCGACACCGTCCGGCAGAAGGCCACCTACGCCGCCCTCGATTTCGCCCGCCGCAAGCTCACCAAATACGCCGTGGACGACACCCTCGCCTGCTGCGAGCCCTCGGCCTGAGGGCGAGGCAGGACGAAACAAAAGCAGAGGAGGAGAAGATAGGGAGCACGAGGCCGAGGCAGAAGGGGCGAAGAGGGGAAGAAGTGAAGAGGTGAGCAAGACAGTGGGGCATCACAGCGTTTGCCAGTTACCGTGGCTCGTTTCCCCTTCGAAGTTCAGCGTTCGACGTTCGATGTTCAAAGTTCGAACTTCAAAGTTCCCCATTCTCCTCTTCCCTTCCTCCCCTCTTCTCTTCTTCTGTATTTGTCTCGCAATGCTCCTCTACCTCTGCGGTCCCGACGACTTCCTCATCTCCCGCCAGGCCAAGACCTGGTGGGAGGAGAAGACGCGCGACATCACGGACGATTTCGGCAAGGAGATCGTGACCGGCGAGTGCCAGGTGGTGGACGATGTCGCCCCGGCCGTGAACCGCCTGGCCGAGGCCGTCCAGACCATGCCCATGTTCGGTGACCGCAAGGTCATCTGGTTCAAAGACATCAACTTCCTGGCCGACACCCCCATGGGCCGCTCCGAGGACACCCTCGCCGCCGTGGAGAAACTGGTCGCCATCCTCTCCGACATGCCCGCCTCGGGCGTGGACGTCCTCCTCACCGCCTCCCCGGTGGACCGCCGCAAACGCGGGCACCTCGACCTCGCCAAGATCGGCGAACACCGCTTCATCGGCGAATCCGCCGCCGACGCCAAAAAAAGCGGGGGCGGGCCCTCCGCCATGCTGCTGCAACTGGCCAAGGACGAGGCCGCCTCCGCCGGGGTGAAACTCAACGGCGACGCCCTCGACCTCCTCATCGCCCGCACCGGCGGCGGCTCCCGCATGCTGATCGAGGAGATCGCCAAACTCGCCACCTACCTGGGCGAACCCGGCGCCGTCATCACCTCCCAGCTGGTCGCCGAAATGGTCCCCGACATCTCGGAGCAGGACTTTTTCGAGGTCACCACCCATTTTGAAAGCGGCGACATCCCCGCCACCCTCCGGGCCTTGCAGAAACACTTCTTCCAAAACAAGGAGGGCGCGCGCCCCATCATCTCCGCGCTCCAGAACCGCAACCGCCTCCTCATCCAGCTCCGCGCCCTGCTCGACGCCAAACTCATCACCCCGCGCGTCAACGCCCATGAGCTGGCCAAGGCCGCCGAGATCCATGGGCACTGGTTCGACGGGCTGGAGGAGAAGTCCTCCGCCAACCTGTTCACCCAGAACGCCTTCTACCTCAGCCGCCTGGCCCAGTCCGCCGCCAAGCCGGGCAACACCCTCCGCCGGCTCCTCGGCCAGCAGCAGGACTTCATCAAGGCCTTCACCGCCCTGATCGAAAGCGGCCGCGACCAGGAGGAACGCGTCCTGCGCGACCTGGTGGTCCGCTGCCTGAGCTGAGGGACCGGAGGAAACGGCTTTCAAGCCAGAGGTTCACACGAGGCCACGAAAGCGCGAAGTAAAGACACTGCCAAGGTGTGTAGGCGAAAGCGATCGGACACCGTAACTCTTTGTGTCTTTGTGACTTCGGGAAAACCTTGCCTCGTGCTCCCCGGAGGGGAAATCAGACCAGTCCGGCCGCGTGTTTGGCGCAGGCCCCGATGATGCCGTCAAACGACCCGTTGGTGAAAAACACCACCAGGCGCTTCCGCTGTTTCGCCGCTTCCACCGTGTTTTCCGAGGTAAGACGGGCCAGAAGCTGCTGGTTGTCCTGGCAATACTCCGTCGGGCGGCCCTGCGCGGTCAGCTCGGCCGAGAGGCGGGCGGTGTCCAGGCGTTTGCCGGGCGCGAGCTTCTCGTAGCGGTGGATCGCGCCGATCAGCACGCGGTCCGCCGGGGTGAAACACTCCGCAAACTCCTGCTGGAACACCTCGCTGCGGGCCGTGTTGGAACGGGGCTCGAAGGCGGCCGTGATGAAACGGTCGGGGTAGCGGGCGCGGAGCGAGGCCAGGGTCAGCCGGATCGCGCCGGGATGGTGGCCGAAGTCCTCCACCACCACCACGGGGCCCTCCGGCACCAGCAGCTCCTGGCGGCGTTTGACGCCGAGAAACTTCGCCAACGAATCAAGTTGGAGCCGGGTGAACCCCTCGCGGCCAAACACGGCCAGACCGGAGGCCACCGCGGCCATCGCCGCGTTGCGCGCGTTGTAGATGCCGGGCAGGCCCCAGCGGACCTCGGCCCAGAGCCCGGCGGCGGTCTCGAGGCGGAAGGAGCTGCCCTCCGTCGTTTCGGCGAAGCCGGTGATGCGCACATCGCAGGCCGAGCCGGTGCCGACCCGGACCACCTGGGCGGGGTTCACGTAGTCGAGCGTAGCCACCTCGGGGTCGTCGCCGTTGATGACGACATGGCCGGAACGGGGCACCGTCTTGAGCAGGTGGTTGAAGGTCCGGCGGACGTCGGGCAGGTCGCGGAAGATGTCGCCGTGGTCAAACTCCAGGTTG
>JANOBW010000205.1:0-2083 GCA_031411855.1 Opitutia bacterium | reverse complement strand
TGGCCAAACCCGGCCGCAAGATGGGCCACTTCTGCGTCCTGACCGGCAACCTCAACCTCGCGTTGAAAAAGGCCACCGCCTACCGCGACCAGCTCCGCCTCAACGCCAAGCTGACCTGAAAATCAGAAGTGCCCATCCTGTGAACCTGTTTTCCATCTGCTTCTCTGCTTCCAATTATTAATTACTAATTCTTAATTATTAATTACCGCCATGCCGCTCCACACCTACAAAGCCGTCAACCCGGGGCGCTGCCCGGACTGCCGCGACGGTTTCGAGCGACTACAAAAGGTCTCCGACCCGGCCCTGACCGAATGCCCGACCTGCGGCCTTCCCATTGAGCGCGCCGTGGCCGAAGCCACCTTCGCCCCCAAGATCCTGCGCATCCCCGGGGCCAACGAGGCCAAGGCGGCCGGTTTCACCGTTTACAAGAAACTGGGCCAGGGCGAATACGAGCGGCAGTGACGGGAAAGCGGCGGGAAGTTTGGAAAGTGAAACAGGCCGCCAGACTGCTGGCCGCGTTCGAGTGACAGGCAAGCCGCCTGTCTCACTTTGATTTTCCTCTTCCACCGCCGAATTCGTTTTCAGTCCAACCTGGATGTGGTTTCCACATGCCTCAGGGCGAAAAGACGGGAAGTGGCTGACTACCCATGGAAGATGACCGGAAGGCGATATTCCAAGCTTAAGCGACACATGCGCTGAAGCTCTTCCGCATACCAGCGGATATCACGAAAAGAAACCGAGCCTGGAGCCGGATCGTTCGCGGCTGGGAGGGAGGACAAAAACTCCAAGAGATCAGTCGCCTCGCGAAGTATGGTTTCAGTGGACGCGACATCGTGGAAAAACTCCCAGTGATCCATAATTTTAAAGGGTTCGACGCGATAGTTGCCCTCAAATGGCAGCGGAAGAAGGTAGCCTGTGTGCAAGCCATGCTCCACCAGTGTCGGAAAGCGGCGCTTGGTTGGCTTAGGCAGGCTCCAGACCGGGTGCTTGCAGTAGTTGTTTTCCGGAGGGCTTGTGAACTCCGGCAACTCGTCCCGGTGGTCATGCCAAGCGGCAAAAGCCCGTATCGTGACCGGTTGATGAAACTGCTGGTTATAGTGAACGCTGCCCTCGTCAGGCCAGTCGATTGGCGTGCCGGTCATCTCGGTGAGTTGGGCCTTCAGTGCTTTCACCTCCTGCATTGCCGTGGCACGACGTTCTTCGCGGGTTCGTTCGGCCGGCGGTGGCACAGCCTCACTGATGCCAATCTTTGCAAGTAGCCGGAGATGCCAAGGAGCTTGCGGTGGCGGTGCATAGGCGAGCGAAATCACAGTGGGTTCGATGGCGAACGTCTCCTCAAGGGGAGAAGCAAAGTCTCCAGCCTTGAATCGCCAGAGAGGCATCACGTATGCATCAAGAGCCATAAGCGTAACGGCTCACCATCACAAACCCGCGTCCAACGGCGGTTCCAGGCTCGCGATCTGCTCCAGCATGAGGCGCGAGGCGTGTTCGTAGGCCGACCTTTTGTCCATCCCCGCCGGCTGGTATTGGGCCTTGGTCAAAGGGGCCCCGTAAATCACATGGAGCCGGCCCCAGAGCTTGGGAAACGAGGTGCCCCGGCGCCACACGTCGTGCACGCCGATGATGTGGCAGGGGATGACGGGCACCCCGGTCATGCAGGCCAGCAGGCCCGCGCCCGGCTTGGCGTCGCCAATCGAGCCGTCCTTGCTGCGCGTGCCCTCGGGAAAGACCAGAAGCCCGTTCCCGCCCTTGATCAGGCCGAGAACTTTTTTCAGGGCGCCAGGGTCGCCGGGGCCGTCGCGATCCACCGGGATGGTATAGAGTTTCGGAAACAGCCAGCGGCCGAAAGGATTGCTCAGCAGCGTTTTGCGCGCGAAGTAATACATCGGCCGCGGCAGCGAGGCCCCGGCCAGCGGGGGATCGAAATAGCTCACGTGGTTGACCGCCACCAGGAAGCCCCCGGTCGCCGGGACGTTGTGCATGCCGTAGTATTCGACGCGGTAGATGCCCTCGTAAATGGCCGCGCTCAGACGACGCGTGATGCTGTAACAAAAGTTTTCGGTCGTGCGGATCAGGACGGACA
>JANOBW010000204.1:0-7795 GCA_031411855.1 Opitutia bacterium | reverse complement strand
GGTGTCGCCGAGGTCGAGGTCGGCGGTCTTGACCTGGACGCCGTAGGTCACGCCGGCGACTCCGCCGACGGGGCGGCGGTAGGCGAGGGTGAGGAGCTGGCCGGCGGTGGCGGAGCCGACGCCGCGGTATTCGGCCTGGGTGTTGGGCACGTTCGGGACGAGGCCGAAGGCGTATTCGAAGGCGTTCTTGATGCCGTCGTTGTCGGGGTCGGCACCGGCGAGGGCGTCGGGTCCGGTCAGGCCGTAGGTGCCGGCGAAGGCCACGAGCGGGTCGGTCGAGAAGACGCTGATGACACCGGTGGAGGCGAAGGCGGAGGTGTTCCAGGCGAGACCGGCGGGGAGGGCGGGGACGTTGAGGGTGGCCGCGCTGGTGACACCTCCCACATCGGCGAGGAGGTCGAAGCTCTGGCCGGCGGAGGGAGTGAAGCCGTTGATGAGCGTGACGTTGACGACGCTGCCGGCGGTGAGGGTGATGGGGCCGGCGGCCCCGATGACATCGCGGGAGGCGGCGCCGCCGATCTCGAGGTTGGCCACGGCGGTGGCGGCGAGGGTCAGGCTGGCGTTGGTGAACGTGATGGCGCCGACGGAGTTGCCGGGGGCGATGACGCCGGAGACGGTGTTGGCGGCGGCGGAGAGGGAGCCTGAACCCACGAGGGAGGCGCCGGCCGAGACGGTGACGGCGTTGGCGATGGCCTGGCCGCCGAGGTCAAGGGTGCCGCCGGTGCCGACCGTGGCGGTGCCGGTGCCGAGGGCGGCGGAGTTGGCGAGTTTCAGGGTGCCGGCGGTGACGGTGGTGAGCCCCGAGAAGGTGTTGGCCCCGGAGAGGGTCCAGGTGCCGGTCCCCTGCTTGGTGAGCGGCATGTTGGGGGTGCTGCCGTTGGAGATGATCCCGGAGACCGTTCCGGTGGCGGTGCCGGCGAGGATGACGGCGCGGCCGGTGGTGGTGGAGGTCATGTTGGCCGAGATCGTGAGATCTCCACCCAGGGAGGAGGCCATCATGGCCCCGCCGCCGGAGGTGTTGTTAATCTGGCCGGCGACGGTGTTATTGCCCGCGAGGTTGACGAAGCAGCCGTTGTTGGTGCCGTTGCTGACCGTGTAGGTGAAGGAGGCGGGGAGGGTGATGTCCCCGGCCGAGCCATCGAGAAGGATGCTGGGGTTGCCGGCGGTGCCGTTGGTCAGGGTGACGGCCTTGGTGCCGCTGCCGAGCGCCGTGCCGTTGGTGACTTTGATCCCGCCGACGGTGGCGGTGACGGCCCCGGTGAAGCCGGAGTTGTTGCCGGAGAGGGTGAGCACGTTCTGAAGCCCCACGGTGGTGGCCCCGTTGAGGGTGAGCGCGCCGTTGCCGGTGAGATTGCCCGAGACAGTCAGGGTGTTGTTGTTGCCGGCCGGGAGATTGATGGTGGCGGCCCCGGTGACGGTGGCACCGCGATCGGTGGTCCCGCTGGTTCCGGTGACATTGAGGATGCCGCCGGCCAGGACGAGGGAGGCGGTATTGGCGGCGGGGCTGGAGTTGTCGCCCGTGCCGAGCGGCCCGGCCGCGCCGATGTTACCCAGGCTGGCGACGGAAAGCGTGCCCGCCGAGATGGTGACGGGGCCGCTGAAGGAATTGTTGGCGGAGAGGGTGGTGGCCCCGGTGCCGGCCTGGGTGAAACTGCCCGGGCCGATGATGGGGGAGGCGGTGAAGTCGGTGCCCTGGGCTGTGGCAACGGTGCGGTTGATGATGAGCGCGCCGTTGTTGACGATGGGGCTGGAGGGTGAGAGGGAGCCGGTGGTGCCGGCCGCGCCGAGCTGGAGGGTGCCGCCCATGATGAGTGTGGGGCCGGTGTAGGTGTTGGCCCCGGAGAGGGTCAGTTTGCCGACACTGGTCTTGGTCAGGCCGCCTCCGAGGGAGACGGCATCGGTCAGGAGGGCCTGGGGGACGGTGATGTCGCGTCCGGAGGGGACATCCAGGGTGGCACCGCCGGCCTTGACAAAGGCGTTGGTGAGGGCGCTGAGGTAGGTGGCGCTGGTAGCGGTGGGGCGGAGCACACCGCCATCGAACGTGAGGGTCGCGACCGCGCTTGCGCCCCGCGCGGTGGGGAAGGCGGGGAGGGTGACATCAGCGGTGCCGCCGATGCTGAGGGACGAGCTGCTGTTGTTGCCACCGGAGAGCTGGTTGAAGGTCACGGCGGAGAAGGTGCCGCCGGTGAGGTTCAGCGAGGCATTGGCCCCGGCGTTGTTGGCCGGAGTGGTGCTGGAGCCGCCCATCTGGAGGATGCCGACGGTGGCGATGCCCCCGTTCTGGCTGAAGACCCCTGCCGTGTTGATGACGCCGGCGGTGTTGTCGGAGCGGGTGATCTGGAGGGTGGAGGTGGCGGGCATGGCCAAAATTCCCGTGCCGCCGAGGTTGAAGGATCCGGTGGTGCCGGCATTGACCCCGAGGACAACGCCGAGGGTGGAGGCGACGGTGTTGAGCGTGCCGCCGGTGAGGTTGTAGGTGCCGGAGGAGGAGGTGCCGGCGGTCGTTCCGGTGCCGTTGCCGACGAGGAGCTGGTTGCCGCTCATCGTCAGGGTGCCGCCGGTCTGATTGACGATTCCGACGGCGGTGGGGGAAACGGCGTTTCCGACCTGGAAGACTGCCGTCGCAAACGTGCCGTTGGAGATGTTCAGAGTGCCGGTGCTGCCGGAGGAGGCGCCGATGTTCAGCGCCCCGCTGGCGGCGGTGCGGGCTCCCGTCAGGTTCAGGGTGCCGGCGGAAACCGTGGTGGTGCCGGTGTAGGTGTTGGCGGCGGAGAGGGTGGCGGTGCCGGAACCGGTTTTGGAGATGGCACCGGTGCCGCTGACGAGGCCGGTCACGGCGGTGTCGCCGGAACCGGAGAGGGTGAGGGTGTTGCCGCCGGTGGCGATGGTGCCAATGGCGAGGGCATCGAGGCTGTTGTTGGTCCAGGTCTGGGTGGCTCCGACGAGGGTGGCAGCGGTGATGCTGGCGGAGCCTGAGGCGACGGTCAGGCCGCCGATGCCGCTGCTGAAGGAACCAAGGGCGATGGACCCTCCGCCGGAGAGGGTGAGGAGGTTGGCCCCGTTGCTCACGAGGGCGGCGTTCAAGGTGCTGGAGCTGTCATTGGTCCAGGTCTGGGCGCTGCCGACGACCAGGGTGGGGTTCAGGGTGACGGCCCCGGCTCCGGAAGAGACGGTGAGACCGCCGGTCCCGAGGGTGAGGGCCGCGACATCGGGCTTCAGCAGGGTGACGTTGCTGGCGCTGTTAAAGGTGACGCCCCTGACCGACATGTCGGCCCCGAGGCTCATGCTCAGCTGGTTGGCCGGAGAGGCGGCGGCATCGGAGAAGATGACATCGGCACCGGTGCCGGGGACGAGCGGGGTGGCGGTGCCGGAACCATTGGTGGTCCAGTTGCTGGCGTTGGAACCGTTGGAGGCGGACCAGACGCCGGTGAAGCCGGGCAGACCGCCGAGCCAGTAGGCGGTGGTGAGGGGGGCGACGGCGGACGGGGTGATCTGGACGGCGGTGCCGCTGACCGAGAGGGCGTAGGAGTAATCGGTGACGCCCAGGACGCGGTAGGTGGCGGTATCAAGGCCGCCGCCGGCGGTGAGCAGGGTGTAGGTGTTACCGGAGGTGTAGGCACCGGTGGGGACCAGGTTGACGGTGCCGGATACGCTGGCCGCGCCGGAAACCGCGATGGTGGAGCCGTAGGCGAGGGCGATGTCGCTGTTGTCCGCCAACGAGAGGGTGGAACCGGACGCAAAGGCGAGGGTGCCCGGGGTGGTGGGCAGGTAGCTGAAACGGGCCCCGGTGGCGACGGAGAGACCGCTGGAGGCGGCGATGGAGCCGGTGCCGGAAATGGCGAGGGTATCGCCCTGGACGGAGGTGAGCCCGGTGTAGGTGCTGTTGCCGGTGAGGCTGAGGGTGCCGAGGCCGGTTTTGGTCAGGCCGCCGGAGGTGTTGGGGCCGGTGGAGGCGACGGAAACCGCCGCCCCCGTGCCGCCGCCGCCCACGAGGGAAACGGAGGGCGTGCCGGTGATGACACCGGGGTTGGTGATGACGACGCTCGTCACCTTGCCAAAGGTGGCCCCATCGGCGGGGTCGGTGCCGACCACCGCATAGGCGGTGGCGGCGGAGGGCAGGCCGTTGTCGAGGATTTTGACGACGGGGGCTCCGATGTAACCGGAGCCGGAGTTGTCGAGGCTGAGGGCGGTGACGCCGTTGCCGGAGGGGGCGAGGAATTCGGCGGAGACGGTGTTGTCAAAGCCGTTGGTGTCTATGACCGCGCCGCCGGCGAAGGAACCGAAAGCGCCGTTGACGAAGACCTTGTTCACGCCGGTGCCGGCGGGGGTGAAGGCCGGGAAGAAGACGGAGGAGGCGGTGGCGGCCTTGAGGGTGCCGCCGGCAAAGTTGACGTAGGAGCTGGCGTTGGCGCTGGCGGCGTTGGTGTCGTAGGCGACCGCGTTGGTCAGGAGGGTGCCGCCGTTGAGGTTGACGACGCCGGTGCCGGTCCAGTGGAAGGTGCCGCCGGTGCCGCCGCTGAAGGTGACGCGGCGGCCGGTGTTGTCAATGAGCCCGCCGCCGACGTTGAGCTCGGCCCGGCCGGAGCCTTGGAGACCGATGGCGATGTCCTGGCTGGCCCCGCTGTGGTTGAGCAGGCCGCCATTGACGGTGAGGATGCCGGTGGAGGCTCCGGCGCGGGCGAGGATCATCCAGCCGGTGGAGTTGACGGTGCCGTTGGTGATCAAACCAACGCCGACGCCGCCCAGGGTGGTGCTGGAGGTCACGCCACCGAACATGAAGCGCTGCTGGGTGAAGGTGCTGCCGGAGAGGGTGAAGGCACCGTAGGCTCCCTCAGCACCGCCGAAGGAGATGGTGTCGGTGGTTTCGGGGGAGGCCAGGGTGAGGGTGCCGCCGGTGACATTGACAGCGCCGAAAGAGCCATTGGCGGTGCCGGCGGTGATGGTGCCGCCGGTCATGGTGCCACCGGTGGGGACGTTCAGGACGGCGTTGGGGGCGGAGTTGCCGACCACGATGTTGCCGGCCGCGGCGGATCCGCCGGCGGCGACGAGGGTGCCGGCGGCGACCGTGGTGGTGCCGGTGTAAGTGTTGGCGCCGGTGAGGGTAAGGCTGTTGGAGCCGAGTTTGAGCAGATTGATGGTCCCGGTGGCGTTGGCCAGGATGCCGGCGTAGGTGCGGTCGCCGGAGGAGGTGTCGAAGCCGAGGGTCGCGCTGGCGGCGAGGTTGGCGGCACCGAGGAGGGAGGCGACATCGCCGTCAGCAAAAGCATTGCCGACGACGAGGCTGCCGGTGGCGGAGACGATGACATTGCCGCCGGTGCCAAAGCCGGGCAGGGAGGCGGCGGAGGAGGCGACGAGGGTGCCGGCGGAGACGGTGGTGGCGCCGGTGTAAGTGTTGGAGCCGCTCAGGACCAGGGTGTTGGCGCCCAGTTTGTTGAGCCCAACCGGAGCCGAAATGCTGCCGGCATAGGCGAAGCCGCCGGTGGCGTTGGCGGTGTCGAGACCGAGGGTCGAGCCGGTGGCGAAATCGGCGTTGGCGAGGACGTTGGAGAGGTTACCGGAGGTGAATTCACCGGCCCCGCCGACGTTCAGATTGAGGCTGGCTCCCGATGCCACGGAAGCGGCGTGCGGCGTGGTCTGACCGGGGAGGGCCGAGGCCTTGGTGACGTAGAGATTGCCGACGGAGACGGTGGTGCCCCCCGCATAGGAGTTGGCACCGGAGAGGGTGAGGTTGCCCGTGCCGGCCTTGATGAGGCCGAGGTTGGCCCCTGCGTCGCCGATGTTGCCGGAGAAGAGGACGGTGGCGGTGGCCACGGTGGCCCCGACGTTGCTGGTGAAGGTGCGGTTGGTGCCGGAGAGGGTGACGGGGCCGCTGAAGCCGAGGGTCTTTTCCGTGGCGGAAGTGTAGAAGGTGGTGTCGGCGGAGACGATGACAGTGTTGCCGATGGTGCGGTTGGCTGTGGTGCTGGAGCGCATCTGCGCCCCGGCCAGACCGAGGGTGGCGGTGCCGAAGGGGCCGGAGGTGGGGCTGCCGGGAGTGCCGACGGAATCAGCGTCCACCGCGACAAAACCGGAGGTGAGGGTGGTGCCGCCGGTGTAAGTGTGGGCGTTGCGGGGGACGTAGTCGCCGGTGCCGGAGCTGTCCATGACCAAGCTGCCGGAGCCGCTGATGACGCCGTCGGCGAACACCCGACCGGCCCCGGTGTTATGGATGGTGAGGAGGTTGGAACCCAAGGCGATGGTGGCCCCGGCATTGAAGGTGATGGCTCCGGCGGCGGTGGCCCCGATGGTGCTGGAGGAGGCGAGGGTGACGGGGCCGGAGAAGGAGCCGGCGGCGGCATTGCTGTTGAAGATCACGTTGCCGGTGCCGCCCACGCCGGCGCCGTTGATGGTGAGGGGTTCGGCGGCGGTGCCGGCGTTGTTATTGATGTCGAGGGCGGCACCCGAGGCGATGACGGTGCCGGCCGAGGTGGAGCCGAGGGCGACACCGGCGGCGGTGACGGCCCCGAGCTTCAGAATGCCGGCGTTGACAAGGATCTGGCCGGTGAAGACGGCGTTGCTGGCGGCGGCGTTTCCGAGGGACAGGGTTCCCGGGCCGGTTTTGGTCAGCGTGCCCGAGCCCTGGAGCTGGGAACTGGTGGTGGCCGTGCCGGTGCCGGTGCCATCGTCAATCGTGAGGGTGACGCCGGAGGGGACATCAAACGCGCCTCCGGTGCTGGCGATGCTGAAAACGACGCCGTTGCCGGGGAGGGCGGCGGTGGGGGCATTGTCGTTGAAACTCGCCAAGGGGCGGAAGGTGCCGCCGTTGCTGAGGGTGACGGTTTTGTAACCGGTGCCGCCGGTGAAAATGCCGAGAGGGGCGGTGGTGGCGTTGCCGTTGGAGCCGGAGGTGGTCTGAAGGGCGGCGGTCGCGCCGTCCACGGTGATGTTGCCGGTGAAGGTGTTGACCGCGCCGCCGACGCCGATGGTGCCGCCGTTGACGGTGAGAGCGCCGGCCCCGGCGATGACCCCGCCGAAGGTGAGCGGGTTGGCGGCGTTGACGGTGCCGGTGCCGGTGAGGGTGAAACCGCGGTCGGTGGAGGCGGTGGCCCCGGTGTAGGCGAGGGTGCCGCCGTTGAAGACAAGGTTGCCGGAACCGACGGGGGCGAGGCCGAGGGGGTTGGCGACACCGATGACGGCATTGGCATTGGTGGCGGCGGTGATGCCGGTGCCGCTGCTGAGGGTCAGCGTGGTGCCGTTGATGGCGGTGATGGTGACGGGGGTCGGGATGGCGCTGTTGCCGCCGAGGATGGAGCTGGCCGAGACGGTCATGCCGACGGCGAGGCCGGTGGCGCTGCCGACGGTGGCGGAGTTGCTGCCGACGGTGGTGGTGATGGTGGTCTGGATGCCGGCGTTGGCGACGCTGTTGACGGTCAACGTGCCGCCGCTGATGGTGGTGACGCCGGTGTGGATGTTTCCGCCGGTGACGGTCCAGTTGCCGGCCCCGGTTTTGGCCAGGCTGGTGGCCCCGGCGGCCACGCCGCTGGTGTAGGTGTTGGCCTGGTCGGCGACAATGAGGTTGAAGGTGTTGGCCCCGGAGTTGGTGCCGGTGAGCGTAAGGGTGCGGGTGCCGCCGGTGTCGAAGAAGTTGACGTTGGTGGTGCCGGTGAAGCTTAGGGTGCCGGAACCGGTGCCGGAGGCGTCAATGGCGTTGGTCACGGCCGCCTTGATGCGGATGCCGCGGTTGGTGCTCTGGGCGGTGGAGCCGGTGTATTGGAGGGTGCCCCCGGCGAAGTGCAGGCCGATGCCGGCGGTGGCG
>JANOBW010000203.1:0-24070 GCA_031411855.1 Opitutia bacterium | reverse complement strand
GGCCAGCTCCATCCGGCCTCCGGGGGGAAGCGTCTCCCACTCAAAGTTTTCGACCGGATTGACGCGCAGGTTGTTGTAGGGGTTGTAACGGCAGCAGGTGCCGTCGGGCTGGCGGACATCAAGGCGCAGATGAAGGAAGATCTGCCGGGTCTTGATTTTGAGCGGCTTGTCCGAGCGGTTCACCACCTCGATGACCAGTGAGACCTTTTCGCCGGCGCGGGCCGAGGGGCGGTCCATTTTGAACTCAAGGGCGGCGGGGCGTTCGGCCGCCGGGACGGGAGCCGCCGGCGAGGCCGCAGGTGCCGGCCGGGCGGGGGGAAGCGGCGGGATCTGGGCGCACCCCGGGGAAAAGACCGCGGCGATCCCGGCGAGAACGGGCAGAAGGCGGCGGATCCGCATGTCAGTAACCCTTGATGGAGAAGAGGCTGGAAACACTCTCGTGGTTGTGGATGCGCAGGATGCCCTGGGCCAGGAGGCTGGCCACGCTCAGGACGGTGATGGGCAGATCCTGGGTGGTGACCGGGGTGGAGTCGGTGCAGAACAGCTGGTCAATCGGGCCGTTGCGGAGACGCTGGTAGCCGATTTCGTTGAGGGTCCCGTGGGTGACAGCGGCGTAAACCTTCTTCGCCCCGTTTTTCTTGAGGATCTCGGCGGCGGCGGTAAGGGTGCCGGCCGTCTCCGTCATGTCGTCCACAAGGATGACCTCCTTGCCGTTGACATCACCGACCAGGTCAATGGCGGTGACGTTTTCGGCGCTGGTGCGTTTTTTGGCCACAAAGCCGATGCCGGTGCCCAGCATGGTGGCGTAGGCCGAGGCCATTTTCATGCCGCCCACATCCGGGGAGATGACCATCAGATCGTTGGTCTTGAGCTTGCGGAGGTGGTCGAGGAAAACCGGCGAGGCGTAGAGATGGTCCACCGGGACATCGAAGAACCCCTGGATCTGCTGGGCGTGAAGGTCGAGGGCGAGGACGCGGTTGACGCCGGCCGCGACCAGAAGATTGGCGACCAGCTTGGCCGTGATGGGCACGCGGGGCTGGTCCTTGCGGTCCTGGCGGGAATACCCGTAGAAGGGGATCACGGCGGTGATGCGGTTGGCGGAGGCCCGTTTGCAGGCGTCCACCATGATGAGCAGCTCCATGAGGTTGTCATTCGCCGGATTGCAGGTGGACTGGACCAGGAAGACATCCTTGCCCCGGATGTTCTCATCAATGCGGACGAAGAACTCCCCGTCGGGGAAGGTCTTGAGGGTGGCCGCGCCCAAGGGTATCCCAATGACCTCGCAGATACTCTTGGCCAAGGCCGGATGGGAACGCCCGCTGAAGATTTTGAGTTCGCCGACTTGCATGCAGGAATGGATGGAGTCGAGAGTCGGGACTTTGGGAAGCCAAAACGGAGGATTTGCCGGTTCGGTCGCAAAAACTTGCGCTGGTTGGGCTTGCGCGGCGGCTCCGGAAGTTTTTTTCCTAGGAGACTTCCGTGACCACCCTACCCCACCGCCGGCTGCTTCTGTTAACCGTTGCCCTTCTGCTGCTTCCGTTTTCCGGCTGCGCCCAGCCCGCCTGGAAGGGCGATGTCCTTCCCACGTCAGGCCGGCTGGCCCTTTCGGCGGAGCTTCGCGGAAAATCCGGGGATGCTCCCCTTTGGCAGGAACAGGTCAACCTCACCGCCCCGGGCACCTCCCCCGCTCTCGGAGCCTCCGCCCCGGCCGCGCGGAAGATATTGCTGGGGGTGGATGTGCTGGAGCGGAGCGGTTTTTCGGCGCTGCGGGGCAAGCGGGTGGGGCTTCTGACCAACCCGGCCGGCGTCAACCGTGACGGCGTTTCCACCGTTGAGGTCCTTCGGCGGGGACAGAAAGCCGGCGGTTACCAGCTCGTCGCCCTTTTCGGCCCGGAACACGGCATCTATGGCGATGAGGCGGCCAACGCACCGGTGACCGACAAGGTGGACCCGCGGACGAAGATACCGGTTTACTCCCTCTACGGGGCGACCCGCAAGCCCACCCCGGCCATGCTGGCCAAAGTGGATGTGTTTGTCATTGATCTTCAGGATCTTGGAGTCCGCACCTACACCTATATCAGCTCCCTCCGCCTCGTCATGGAGGCATGTTTTCCCGCCGGCAAGGAGGTCGTCGTGCTGGACCGGCCCAACCCGCTGGGCGGACTCAAGGTGGACGGCCCCAACCTGGAAAAACGCTACGAAAGTTTCGTCGGCAAGTTTCAAATGCCCTATGTCCATGGCATGACCATCGGGGAAATCGCGCTCATGACCAAATACACCGCGGGATGGATGGACCTGACCCCCGAGCAGGCCAAGGCGGGAAAACTCACCATCGTGCCCCTCCAGGGCTGGTCACGGCAGATGCAGTGGCCGGACACGGGTCTGGCCTGGGTCCCCACCTCCCCCGGCATCCCCACCGTGGCCTCCGCCTTTGGCTACGCCATCACCGGGCTCGGAACCCAGCTGGGAGGATTCAGCCATGCCTATGGAACCCCTTACTCTTTCCGCCTCATCCGCCATAGCGTCAAGAGCCCCGAGGATCTGAAGACGGCGCTCGACGGCCGCCACATCCCGGGCCTCGCCTTCGCCATCCAAAGCTACACCCATCCCAAAACCGGAAAAGTGGACCGCGGAGTCTATGTCCAGATCGCCAACTGGAACACGCTGCGCCCCACCGAGTTAAGCTTTCACCTCATGCAGCTGGCGGCCACGTGGGACACCCCCAACCCTTTCCTGGCCGCGAAAAGCTCGGAGCAGGATCTCTTCAACAAACATCTGGGCGAGGGAAGTTTTCTGGAATCACTCAAAACCCAGGGCCCGCGCGGCAATCTCCCCCAGTTCCTGGTCCGCTGGGACGCCGCCTCGAAAAACTTCCAAAAGGCCAGCCGCGCGTTCTGGCTCTACAACTGAAGCGCGGGACCTGTCCGCCCACCCGCGAATCCGCCCGCCCGACGACACTCCCTTGGCCGTCCTGGAAACATCGCCACAGGTGAAAGCCCCATGATCAAAACAGGCACCAAACCCGACCTCTCCTTTCGCCTCTCCTACGTCCAAAACGGCGCGCAGAAGGAAGGCGTCTTTTCCGAGCTGCTGACCCGGCCGACCATCGTGTCGGTTTACATGAAAAACAACACAGGCAGCTGCGACAAACAGAACCAAAGTCTCGCGGCCCATGCCGCCGAGCTGGACCGTCTCGGCTACAATCTGATCTCCCTCAGCAAGGACACCTGCAAATCGCACCTCGCCTACGCCGGCAAACTGGGGGCCACCCATGTCTTTGCCAGCGATGCCGGGGACCAGTTCGCCAAGGCCATGGACGCCATCGTGGAAAAATCCATGTATGGAAAGAAATACCTCGGGCCGGCCCGGGCCGCCTTTGTCCTCTCCAAAAACGGCAAAGTGCTGCATGTCATCGAGAAGCTCAACCCGGCCGACCACGGGACGGAGTTGGTCGAGGCGGTCACCTCGCTCGCCCTCTGATATCGGGCGGCAACCAACTCAGCCACCCGCCCCCGCCACCCAGGCCGCATATTCAGGCAGAGCCTGAGCCGCCCTTACCGCCAGCCATTGCGGAGTGGCGTAAGGGTGGTGCTCACGAAGCCAGTCCATGAGACGCTCCCCCTTGCCCTCCGGAAACTTCACCATGACCCGCCACTCCCGGCTGTTTTCCAACTTCCCTTCCCAACGGTAGAAAGAAATCACCGGCCCCTCCACCTGGGCGCAGGCGGCCAAACCGTCACGCACCAGCCCGCAGGCCAGGGCTTCCGCCCTTTCGGCGGTGTCCAAGGTGGTCCATCCGACACAGATGTTTTCCATCAACCCAAAGTGGCCGGGAAATTGGCGCTTGCCAAGCCTGCCGCCACTTTGGTTTCTGGACCCTTTTCCCAAACCATCAAAGAGCCGTGCGAGACGATTACATCAGCGAAGCTTCCAAGATCATTCCAGATCCGAACATCCTCATCAACGTGGTCTCACGCCGCGTGAAACAGCTCAAGTTTGGCCAAAAGCCGCTCGTGGAGTCTCTCGAACGTCTTAACCCTGAGGATATTGCGCTCCGCGAGATCATCGAGGGCAAGATCAGCTACGAACTCTGGGCCGGCGAGGAATCCTAACCCGCATCCGAATTTCACACGACCGCCGAACCCGTGTCCGGCGGTCTTTTCGTCTCCCCCTCCCGCCATGGCCGGCAAAAAAAACGAACCCCGCTACCGGGAATACCGCAACTCGAAGATCCACCAGAATTTCGAGGTCGGTGACTGCTATGAGGCCGGGATCATGCTGCGCGGCACCGAGATCAAGTCCGTCCGCGACGGCCTCTGCCAGCTGGCCGACTCCTTCGCCCGTTTTGACGGCGGCAACCTGATGCTCTACCACATGCACATCCAGGAATACTCCCGGGCCAGCTGGAGCAACCACGACCCCTACCGTCCCCGCCAGCTCCTCCTCAAGGCCAAGGAGTTGCGCAAACTGCGGGTCGCCGTGGACATCGAGCGCAAAAGCATCGTCCCGGTGAAGGCTTACTTCAAAGGCTCCCTGCTCAAGGTGGAGGTGGCCGTCTGCACCGGCAAGAAACTGCACGACAAACGGCAGGACCTGCTGAAGAAGGAACACACCCGCGAGGCCGAACGGGCCATCCGGGACCGCTGAGCCAGAATCCCCGGCTTGTCACCCCTCAGGCGCGGTTGTGCTCGGCCAGGAAGTGCAGAATGGCCTTCTGGATGTGGAGACGGTTTTCGGCCTCGTCGAGGATGATGCTTTGGGGCGAATCGAGCACCTCCTGGCTGACCTCCTGGCCCGGGTGGGCGGGAAGGCAGTGCATGAAAAAGGCTCCGGGCTTGGCTTGGGCCATGAGCGCGGCGTTGACCTGGTAGGGTCCCATCTCGCGCAGGCGGGCCTCCTCCTCGGCCTCCATCCCCATGCTGACCCACACGTCGGTATAAACCACATCGGCGTTGCGCACGGCCTCGGCCGGATCGGGCGTGAACAAGGCCTTGGGAGCCTTGAGGCCCAGGCGGGCGGACTCACGTTCGGTCAGTTCCCGGATTTCGGGTGAGGGTTCGTAGGCGGCCGGTCCGGAAAGGGTGATCTCCATGCCGAAAAGGGCTCCGCCGAGAATCCATGAGTTGGCCATGTTGCAGGCGGTGTCGCCAAGAAAGGCGAGTTTCTTGCCGCGCAGGGAGGCCATGGAGTTGGCCACGGGATCAAAACGCTCGGCCAGAGTGAAGGCGTCGGCGTAGATCTGGCACGGATGGAGGAAGTCGCTCAGGGCGTTGACCACGGGACGCCCCGACTCGCGGGCGAAGGTCTCCAGGGTCGCATGGCCAAAACAACGGATGACAAGCCCGTGGAGGTAGCGCGCGAGGATGCGGGCGGTGTCGGCCTCGGTCTCGCCGCGGGAAAGCTGCATGGAGCGGGCCTCGAGATTCAGGACCTTGGCACCCAGCTCGGACAGGCCGACCTCAAACGAGACACGGGTGCGGGTGCTGTTTTTAAAAAACATCATGCCCCAGGACTGACCCTTGAGCACCTCGGGCGTGACATAGCGGAGACGGTCGGCCTTGAGACGGCGGGCGACGGCAAAAACGGCGGCGGCCTCAGCGGGGTTGAGGTCGGTTTCTTTGAGGAAAGAGCGCATGGGGGTATAATTAAAAATTAAAAATTAAAGATTAAAAATTGATAGCTAAAAGGATGAAGAGGTTTCTTTTGTTAAACTTTCGGCGTGGAGTTTGCTTTTGTGGTTTTTAGAATCGCGCCAATGATATTGGCAATTTCAAGGGCGTCGGTGTGTATGCTTTTGAATTCGGCTTCCGTCAGATAATCGGTGTCTTTGAGAATGCGGAGCCAATAAATAGTTTCTCGTATTTCTTTGTGTGACACAGTTACTTTCGCGATGAAATCGGCTCGGGAGTGCCCTGCAATAGCCTCCTCAATGTTGGCACCAACACTGGTTCCCGAACGGAGTAATTGTTTAGAAAGGACAAATTCTTTCTTACTCGTAGAGAGATGTTGGTAAAGTCTAACAATCCGAATCGCAAAGCCATAACTTTTAATTTGAATGACATTATCAGCTTTCATCATAACCTTGCGACTTGCCTCGGAAGACAATTTTTAATCTTTAATTTTTAATCTTTAATTTGCCTTCAGCGAAGCCAAAGCGGCTCTAATCCGCACCAAACTTTCCCCTAGATCAGAATCGGTTACGTTAAGTGGAGGAAGTAAGCGTATCGCGTTGTGACCTGCGGAAGGGCACAGGAATTTCTGGTCCCTGAGGGCGGCCACGACCGGAACGGGATCGGAGTGAAGGCCGATCGCGACCATGAAGCCGGCACCCCGGATTTCTTTCACGAGGGTGGGGAATTCGGCGGGGAGCTTTTCGAGCTCGGCGCGCCAGGCGGCGGAGCGCTGGGAAACGGTTTCGACCAGTTTGCCGTCCCGAAGCAGGTCAAGGGTGGCGAGGGCGGCGGCACAAGCCAAAGGACTGCCGCCAAAGGTGCAGCCATGGGACCCGGGCGTGAAAAGGGAGGCGTGTTTCTCCGCCACCCAGATCGCGCCCATGGGGAAGCCGCCGCCTATTCCCTTGGCCATGCCGATGGCATCGGGTTGGACGTCGTGATGCTGGTAGGCGTAGAACTTGCCGGTCCGGCCGATGCCGCACTGGACCTCGTCAATGATGAGAAGGAGGCCGCGTTCGTCACACAGCTGGCGCAGGCCTTGGAGAAACTCCCGGGTGGCAGGGCGGACTCCCCCCTCACCCTGGATGGTCTCGATGAGGACGGCGGCCGTCCTGTCGTCGGCCAGGGCCTTGACGGAGTCCAAGTCGTTGAACTTGGCGACCTTGAAGCCGTCCAGCATGGGCCGGAAACCGTTCTGGATCTTGTCCTGCGGGGTGGCTGCCATACCGCCAAAGGTCCGGCCATGGAAGGCATAGTCGAAGACAATGACGTGGTGGCGCACGCCCTCCTCGCCCCCGGCCAGCTTGCGGCCATGGAGGCGGGCCAGCTTGATCAGGGCCTCGTTGGCCTCGGTCCCGGAGTTGCAGAAGAAGGAGCGGCCGGGAAGCCCGACGAGTTCGGCAAGGCGGGCGGCCAGTTCAGCCTGGCGCGGATTGCGCCAGAGGTTGCTGGTGTGGACCAGGGTGAGGGCCTGCTCATGGACGCGCCGGGCCCATTCGGGATGGGCGTGGCCCAGGGCGGTCACGGCGATGCCACTGCTGAAATCGAGAAACTCGCGGCCGGCGTCGTCCCACACGCGGCAGCCGAGCCCACGCACCAGCGTGAGCGGAGACTTGGCGTAGTTGCCAAGAACATGGGAATCATACAGGGATTCGGCGGTGGGCATGGGTTGGGAATTAAAAATTAAGGATTCAAAATTAAAAATGGGCGGACTGCGTCCGAAGTCCGCCTGCGGCCCGTTTTCAATTTTGAATGATTCAGCGGTGGGCATAAAGGTGCGGGCCATGAGGGTTGGGAAATTAAAATTTAGAATTGGTGGCTTGCGGCAGAACTCCACCAGCGCCCGTTTTCAATTTTAAATTTTTAATCTTTAATTTTCCTCACTTTGCCTGCGGGATCATGTGGACGATCTCGGTGCCCACACCCTTGTCGGTGAACATTTCCAGGAGGAGGCTGTGGGGGAGCCGACCGTCAATGAAGTGGACGCGGTTGACGCCGGCGCGAAGGGCGGCGACGGCGCTGTTAACCTTGGGGATCATCCCCTTGCTGATGACACCGGACTGTTTGAGACCCTCGACCTTGCCCACGAGGAGCGTGGAAATGAGGGAATTCGGATCCTTCGGGTCGGAGAGGAGGCCGGGGACATCGCTCATAAAGATGAGCCGCCGGGCCTTCAGGCTGGCCGCGATGCCGGCGGCCGCGACATCCGCGTTGGTGTTGTGGGGCTGCCCCTTGTCGTCAAGGGCGACGGGAGAGATGACGGGAGTGAAACCTTCGGTCAGGGCTTTCTTGATCAGCCGGGTTTTGACGGAGGTGATTTCGCCGACGAAACCGAGGTCCACCGGCTCGCCCTTGTCATCCTTCTCCACCAGTTTCTGGCAGACGAGGATCTGGTTGCCCGGCATGCCCTTGGGATTGCCCCCACGGCGCTGGATCATCTCGCAGACATCGCGGTTGATGTCCTCGTTCAGGGTCCGTTCGACGATGCGCATGGAATCGGCATCGGTGTAGCGCATCCCGTTGATGAAATGGGCCTTGAGACCGGCCTTCTCCATGTTGGCGGTTATGGCCTTGCCGCCCCCGTGGACGACGACAACGTTGATGCCGCAGGCCGCGAGGAAGGCGATGTCGGTGGCGACCCGGCCGCGCGACTCGGGATCGGGATCGTCCATGAAGCTGCCCCCGTATTTGACGACGAAGGTGGCCCCGCGGAATTTCTGGATGTAAGGCAGCGCCTCAATGAGGACGGAGGCTTTGGAGACAGGGGTGTCGAAGGACATGGAAAGAGATTTCAGATTTAAAATTTCAGATTTCAGACAGGAAAGACAGAGGGACAAGTGAAGTTTGAGCCGCAGTGCAGAGGACAAAATCAGACTGCGGGCGCAGACCAATTTTCATAATTCATAAATGGCCTCGCCCCTCACTCGCTCTTGTTGAAGTCCACATAGCCGGTGGACAAGTCGTTGGCCAGCAGACGGTAGGAAGCGCCCCCCATGCCAAGGTTCATGACGATGGTGAAACGGCGTTCTTTCGCGATGGCTTTCCACTGCGGCAGGTTGGCATCCTGGGGTTTGCCTTTGATGAGGGCGGGGACGAGTCCCGAAACTTCCGGGGCGGCAAAGGAGCCGGGGGCGGGGTGGGTGTAAGGCGCGTAGAAGAGGTCCACCTGTTCCTCCTCGAAGGCCACGCCGGCGTAACCGGCGGCGTCCATGAGGCGGCCCCAGTTGGGGTCGTGGCCGAACCAAGAGGTCTTGACCAGCAAGGAGTTGCCAATGGCGCGGGCCACGGCGTTGGCCTCTTTGGCCGTGGCGGCACCTTCAATGCGGACCTCGACGATTTTGGACACACGCTCGCCGTCAGAAACGATCTTGTCGGCCAGTTCCTGACAGACGGCGCGGAGAGCCTCCCTGAATTTTTCGAGGAGTTCGGGCGAGGAATCGGCGGCAACACCGGAGGCGCCGTTGGCGAGGAGGATGACCGTGTCGTTGGTGGACATGTCGCCGTCCACCGTGATGGCGTTAAAGGAATAACCAACCGCCTCGGTCAGAAGGGTTTGCAGGAGTTTCCTCGGGACGGCCAGGTCGGTCCCGAGGAAGGCCAGCATGGTGGCCATGTTGGGCTGGATCATGCCCGCGCCCTTGGCGATGCCGGCGAGCGTGAAGGTTTTGCCGCCATGGGTGAAACGGGCGGTGACCGACTTCGGCTTGGTATCGCTGGTGAGAATGGCGGAGGCGGCTTCGCGGCCGGCCTGGGGGTCGCGGCCAAGCTTGGGGCCAAGGGCGGGAAGGCCGGCCCGCACGCGGTCCATGGGCATGGCGCGGCCGATCCGTCCGGTCTGGCCGATGAAAAAGTCTTCGGCCGTGGCGCCACGTCCGGCGGCCCGGGCGGCGAGGGCCAGCATCTCGCGGGCGTCGGCCAGGCCCTGGTCGCCGGTGCAGGCGTTGGCGTTGCCGGAGTTGGCAATGATGCCGCGGACGGGGCGTGCGGCGGCGAGGAGGGCCAGGCCCAGGCGGACGGGGGCGGCCTTGACGACATTGGTCGTGAACGTGGCGGCGGCCGAGCAGGGCGTTTCCGAGACGATCAGCGCGGTGTCAATGCGGCCGTTGCCGAGACCGCGCACATCACAGGAGACGCCGGCGACAAGAAAGCCGGGCACATCGGCGAGGCCGGGGGAGTCGTTGAGAAATTCCATGGAAGAGGCGTTCAAGTGTTTCGTTGGCGAATCAAAGCAGGCCGGCGGTCTCGGGGAGGCCGTGGAGGAGATTGAAGATCTGCACGGCCTGGCCGCTGGCCCCCTTCATGAGGTTGTCCTCGGCCGAGGTGATGACGAAGTTGCCGGTGCGGGAGTCGAGCACGGCCGAAAAGTCCACCCGGTTCGTGCCGACGGTGTGGGCGGAGTCGGGGCAGGTCCCCGAGGGGAGAAGCGAGACGAACGGGCGCCCGGCATAGGCCTGTTTCCAGACGGCATAGAGCTCTTCCAGGGTTTTGCCGCCGGAAGGGGCCACGATGGTGGAGATGATCCCACGCCGCTGCGGGATCAGATGCGGCGTGAACTGGACGATGACCGGGTGGCCGGCCGCGGCTCCGAGCTGTTCCTCGATTTCGGCGAGGTGACGGTGCTTGGGAAGCCCGTAGGCAACGGAGGATTCGGCCCGCTCGCAGAAACTGTAGAACTCCTTCGCCTGCTTGCCCGCGCCACTGACACCGCTGAGGGAATTGATGACGATGTTGCTGCCGGTCAGGATCTTGGCGCGCAGGAGAGGAACAAGCGGCGTGAGGATGCTGGTCGGGTAGCAGCCGGGACAGGCCAGAAGCTTTTTGGACTTCCAGTCCTCGGAAAGCTGTAGCTCGGGAAGCGCGTAAACGGCCTCGGCCAGAAGTTCGGGAGCGGGGTGGGCGTGCGCGTAGTATTCCTGGTAGCGGGCCGGATCGGAGAGGCGAAAGTCGGCCGAGAGGTCAATGACGCGCCGTCCGGCGGAGAGGAAGGCCCGGGCATATTCCGCCGCCACCCCATGAGGCAGAGCGAGAAACCAGACGGAAACATCGTCACGGGCGGCCAGCTCGGCCGGTTCCGACTTCGTGAAGACGAGGCCTTGGGCGGCCCCGCGCAATTCGGGCATGGCCTGCTCCAGGGGAGTCCCCGCAAGGGAGCGCGAAGTCACCGCCGCCACTTTCGCACCGGGGTGGCGCAGGAGAAGACGAACAAGAAGCTCGCCGGAGTAGCCGGAGGCTCCGACGATGCCAAGGGAGATGGGAGTCATGGAAGGAGGACGCGAAAAGAGAGAATCGAGAGTCGAGGAACCAAACAGCGAGACGGAAAAACACCAAAAATGTGGCGCTCAGGCGTCGGCGGGAAAAAGCAAAGACCCTCCGGGTGTGATCCGGAGGGCCTTGAAAGTAAAATAAACCGAAGGAAGGTCCGAAAGGATCAACGTTTGGAGAACTGGAAGCGTTTACGGGCACCGGGTTGACCGGGCTTCTTACGTTCCCGTTCGCGGGGGTCACGAGTCAGGTGGCCGGCTTTTTTGAGCGGGATACGAAACTCGGGGTTGAACTTCTGGAGGGCGCGGGCCAAACCATGGGCGATGGCACCGGCTTGTCCGTTCGGGCCGGAGCCTTCGACGAGGATGTCGGCGTCGAAAGCGTTGGCTTGGTCAACAACCTTCAGGGGAGCCAAAGCGGCCCGCTGGAGGGATTCGTGATAGCAGTGTTCGGTGAAGGGTTTACCGTTGACGGTAAGCTTGCCGGAACCGTTGGGATGAAGGCGAACGCGGGCGGAGGCAGTCTTGCGACGACCGATGGCGACAATGGCAGCGGACATGGGGATAAATTAGTTAAGGACAACCTTCTCGGGGTTCTGGGCGGCATGGATGTGCTCGGCTCCAGGAAAAACCCGGAGTTTCGTCATCACTTGGTGGGCCAGCTTGTTCTTGGGCATCATGCCCTTGACAGCGTGGGTGATCAGGTGCTCGGGCTTGGCGGCGCGAACCTGGGCCAGCGAGCGGTGCTTGTGACCGCTGCGCCAACCCGAATAGGTCATGTATTGTTTGTCGGTTTCTTTCGAACCGGTCACAACGACCTTGGAGGCGTTGATAACAATGACACTGTCACCGGTGTCGGTGTGGGGGGTGTAGGTGGGGCGGTGGCGACCGCGGAGGATGTTGGCAATCTTGACGGCAAGACGGCCGAGGACTTGGCCTTCGGCATCAACAACGACCCACTTCTGGGGCACTTCGCCAACTTTCGCGAGGAAACTCTTCATGTGAGGAAAAAGGTTTGAAGAAGGAGGGAGCCGGGGGGGCTGTCAACAAGGGAATTTGCTCCTTTCGTTCGATTTTTCCAAGAACCAAAAAACAGCTTATTGGTGCGGGCGGCGGGAGTCGAACCCGCTTCTCATGCTTGGGAAGCACGCATAATGCCGGTATACTACGCCCGCAGAAGAATAAGGTCGGGACCGTGGGAAGCCGCCCGCGGGTTGGCAAGAGTTTTTGCGGCGGCGGCCTTCAGACCGGTCCCATCACGGACATCAAGGCTTCAATCAAATCCCTCCGCCGGAAGGGTTTGTGAAGTATCGTCGAGGCCCCGAGAAGCCTGAGCTCCTCGGCCTGCCTTTCCTCGAGCCGGCCGCTGGACACGATGACCGGGGTGCGGGGCAGCTTTTCTCGAAGCGCCCTGACCAGCTCGGTCCCGTCCATGCGGGGCATGTGCAGGTCCGTCAGCACAACCTGAAGCGTTTCAGCATATTCCACGGCCCTGGCCAGGGCCTCGGTCCCGTCGGCGGCGGTCACCACGCTGAATCCCAGGGAAGTGAGCAGCGCGGTGGCCATGTCCAGCACCAGTTGCTCGTCATCCACCACCAGGATGAGCTTGTCCCTCACCGCAAAAGGGGCGGAGGTTTTGCTGTCCTCCAGAGCCAGAGGGACAGCGGGGGGCGCCGCCGGCAGGTAAACAGAGAAAGTCGAGCCCCGGCCCACCGTGGACTGGACCCGCACGAAGCCTCCATGGCTGAGCACGATGCCAAGCACGGTGGAAAGGCCCAGCCCGGTGCCTTTCTCAAGATCCTTGGTGCTGAAAAACGGCTCAAAGATGCGCTCCTGGATCTCGGGCGGTATTCCGGTCCCCGTGTCCTGGACGCGCCAGACCACATGGGGACCGGGGCGCGCCTCGGGATACTCGGCGGTTTCCGCCAGGGTCAGATTGGCCTCCCCCCCGGACAGCCGCAGAATCCCCCCGGATGGCATGGCGTCACGCGCATTGACACAAAGGTTGAGCAGAACCTGGTGCAGTTGCGTGGTGTCGCCGAGGATCGGGGGGAGACCGTCGGGGCAGTCCAAAACAAAGCGGATGTTTTTGGGAAAAGTCCCGGTCACAATTTTCGCGGCCTCCCCCAGGAGGTCCCGGGATCGAACCATCAGCCGGGTGCCCTCCACGCCCCGGGCGAAGGTCAGGAGCTGCCTCACCATGTCCGTCCCCCGCCGGGCGCTTGATTCCACAATGTCCACCAGTTTCGATTCCGAAGGGTAGCGCTCGCGGAGGAGCTCGGCGGAGAGGAGGATCGGACTGAGCGCGTTGTTGAGGTCATGGGCGACGCCGCCGGCCAGGGTCCCGATGCTTTCCAAACGCTGCGCCCTCAGCAGGATGCGCTGCGAATTCTCACGATCCGAAACATCGCGGAGTGAAATGACCGCCGCTCCCAGCTCGGTGTTCACCGGGCTCAGGCTCACGTCCACCGGGAAGAGTGTCCCCTCCTTCCTCAGGCCGTGGAGAAGGCTGCGTCCGGCTTCCAGCGAAAGGGTCTGGCCGGAACCGGCGAGGGTCCGCCTGGCCTCCTCGGATGTGAGCAGGAGCCCGGGCACCAGGATTTCGACCGGTTGGCCGCCAAGCTCGTTCCGATCGTGTCCGAACAGCCGCTCCACCGCCTGGTTCACCAGGGTGATGAGCCCCGACCGGTTGGTCATGACCATCGCGTCCGGGGCAAATTCGAAGAGATCCTGGAAGCGCCGTTCACTTTCCCCGAGCTCCCGCGTCCTGGCCTCGATCAGCCTCTCCAGGTTTTCATTCATGGCCCGCATGGCCGTCTCGGCCTCCCTTCTTTTGACGTTTTCCAGCGCCAGCAGGATGCTCCCGGCCATGGAGATGGCGAATTTTTCCTCCTCCGGTGTCCAGAAGCGGCGGGGGCCGACGTGTTCGCAGCAAAGGACGCCCACGGTGCGGTTCCCCAAACGGATCGGGACATCCAGCATCGAGGTGATGCCCAGGGGTTTGAAGTAAACCTCTCCGAACTCGCTGGTGTCGGGATGCGCCAGGGCGTCGTCCGCGAGAATGGCCTGATGGGCCGAAATGGTTTTGAAGTAGGCCGGAAACTGGACCCGCAGCAGGGACATCCCGGAAGCATGCTCATTTTTGCCGCGGACGTAGAGATCCTGACAGATGATGGCCCCGGCGACCTCATCCAACAGCCACACACTGGCCCGTTCGACATGGAGGGCCGACGCCGTTTCCTCCATGGCCATGCGGAGGAAATCGCCGATGTCCTGCCCCTCGTAGTCCCGCAGGGCGAGCAGGGCCTTTTGAAACCGGATCGTCTCCTCCGCCCGCCGGTGCTCGGCGGCCTCGGCCTCCTTTTTGGCGTGAATGTCGGTGTGGGTGCCGGCAATTTGAAGCGGCTTCCCGCCCGCCTCCCGGGCGACAATGTTTCCGCGGGTCAGGATCCACCGCCACCCGCCATTCTTGGCCATCAGCCGGTGCTCCACCTCGTAGGTCGTGGTGCGCCCCTCCAGCAGGGCGTGAAGCGCCTCCATGACCCGCGGTTTGTCCTCCGGATGGACGAGCCGCTCCCAGGTGTGGTAGTCCGACTCCAGCTCATCCGGAAGATACCCCAGCATCGTGGCCCAGCGGCCGCTGAACACGACGTTGTTGGTTTCCAGATTCCAGTCCCAATAACCCAGGCGGCTCCCCTCGATGACCCGCTGGAGGCGTGTTTCACTGTCAATGATGGCCCGCTCCGTCGCGAGCGCCGCCGTAAAGTCTCGGAAGAGTGCCAGGAGCCCGCAGGGAGTGCCCGCCGAGTCCCGCAACAGCCGGTATCTGACATAGACAAGACGCTCCGAACCATCGCGGGAGAGCAGCACCCTCAGTTGGTTGGGCCCGTCCGCGGACTGTTTTTCCAAGTCCTCCCAGCTAGGCAGGGGAACGGGCAAACGGGACTCATGGTCCAGCGGGGTCAACACGTCTGAAACCAGGCACCCGGCAGCCTCCTCCCGCGGCCACCCGGTCAGCTGCTCGGCCACCCGGTTGAAACGAACCACCCGTCGGAGACCATCAGTGGTGACCACCGCGTTGCTGGTAATTTCCAGCAGCATATCGAGAACCCCGGCCTCATCATCACGCCACGTTGGTCCCGTTTCGGATACGGCGGGGAGCTTGAATGCGGTCATGGGGGTGGGGATGGGGCGGCCAAAGCAAAATCATGGGGAAAACAAGCACGATTCGCACCATGATGAAAAACGCCGGTAGCGATGGCAAGCCGGGCTTAACCTCAAAAAAACACCCACCGGGCGCGGCGCCCGAAAGAAGCTTTCCAGCCCATCCAGACCAAAGCCGGGGTTGGCGACGCTGAAAAAAATCAGAAAGCGCCCGCTCCCCCGCCCGAACATGAGACCCAACCACCTTTTTTCACTGCAAACCACCGCCTCCGTCCTCGCCCTGGCAGGTGCTTTCTGGGCGGGACGAAACACCGTGGCCGACACTCCGCCCGCGACGGTGAAAAATCAGGCTGCGACCGGTCGGACAACCGCGGTCCGCCCCGCCCGCGCCTCCCGGGAGGACCTGCCGGCCGAGACATCACAGGGCCCGACCCTGGCCTCCGGACGCATGACTGCGGACCCGGCCCTGCCGGAACTTCCCCCCGAGAAGGCCGCCGCCCGCCTCAAAAGCGTTTTGGACAACCCCGACCCGGTGGCCCGGATGGCCGACTACCTGGCCTACCTCGGCACCCTCAAAACCAACGAATCACGCCAGGCGGCCCTGGAAGCCCTCATGGATGGCTTCGATTTCCGCCAACGAGGACGCGAACTCACCCTCCTCATGAGTGTCTGGGCCCAGGCCGACGCCCCGTCCGCCCTCGCCGCCGCCCAGGAACGCAAAGATCAGATGGGCATGCACACGGCCGGCCTCGTCCTCTCCCAATGGGCCCGCAAGGAGCCGGACCTGGCCATCGCCTGGGCGGCCGAGAACGGGAAAAAGATGAACGAAGGCCAGGAAGGAAACTGGTATATGGCCTCGGTTCTTGGATCCATCGCCAAAACCGATCCGGACCGGGCCGCCGCCCTCGCCCAGACGGCCATGAACCGCAGCCAGGCGCGGGGCCAGGTCCTCGACCAGATCGTGGAGCAACTCGTCGAGCAGCGCGGAGCCCAGGCCGGGCAGGCTTGGGCCGGCGGCCTCCCCGAAGGACCCTTCCGCAATGGCGCGCTGGAACGCCTGGCCGGACGCCTGGCCGATCAAAACTCCGCCGAGGCCGCCACCTGGGCCACCTCGCTGCCTGACTCCGAGGGAAAAACCCGCGCTCTCACCGCCGTGGTCGAGCAATGGGCGGAGGACAGCCCCCGCGAGGCCGGCACCTGGCTCAACCAGCTTCCCGTCAACGCCTCCACCGACGCCCCCCGCGAGCGTTTCGTCTGGAAGGTGGCCGAGCAGGATCCCGCCGCCGCCGTGTCCTGGGCCGCCACCATCACCGACGAGAAAACCCGCTCCGACACCACCGCCGGAGTCCTGAAAAACTGGTTCCGGCGAGAGCCCGACAAGGCAGGCGAATGGCTCGCGGCCAGCAGCCTGCCCGACGATCTGAAGCAAAGGTTCACTCCCCGCAAAAAATAGGCCGGAGCTTGCCGTCCCCGACGCACGGAGGCATGGTTTCCCCATGTATCCTCCCCGCACCCTCCCCTCTCTGCTCCTGCTGGCTCTGACCCTGGGAGCTACGGTTTCCGGCCAGGAAACATCTCTCGCATCACCACCGCCACCGGCCCCACCCACCTATGTGACCGGTGCCAAAACCCGCGACGGCATCGGGAAGTATTACTTCGGTCGCGAAATAGCGAACTTCATGAGCCGCGAGGCCGCACCCTGGCTGGAGCGGGCCGAACGGGAACAGGAGGAGCGCCCCGACCTGGTCATGAAGGCCCTCGCCCTCAAACCCGGCGAAGTTGTCGCCGACATCGGCTGCGGCACCGGCTACTTCACCTGGCGCATGGCGGAGGCCGTCGGTCCCACAGGGGTGGTTTACGGGGTGGAGATCCAGCCGGAGATGCTCAAACTCCTCGCCACCAACATGAAGGAACACGGATTGGCCAACGTGACCGGTGTGATCGGGGCGGTGGACGACCCGAAACTGCCCCAGCCGGTGGACCTCGTTCTCTTCGTGGATGTTTACCACGAGTGCAGCCATCCGGCCGAGGTCATGGGGGCGGTCTGCCGCTCGCTCAAACCCGGCGGCCGCGTCGTCTTTGTCGAATACCGGGCGGAGGACCCGGAGGTGCCGATCAAACCCCTGCACAAAATGAGCGAGGCCCAGGTGCTGAAGGAGATGGCCGCGCTGCCCCTGGAGCATGTCGGGACGGTGAAAACACTGCCCCGGCAGCATCTGATCATCTTCCGCAAGAAGGCCGTGGGGCCGAAGTGAGGGCGGCGGTCGGCGCGCCGGCCATGTGTGGCGAAGCAGGCAACGTCAGCCTTGCTCAGCCCTTTCGGCGTCCATGCCTTTGGCCAGGAGTTCGGCGATGCGGTCGGTGTCGTAAACGCAGCCGCCCCAGCTTCCGCCGCTGGCGTTTTGCAGGGCGGCCCAGAGGCGCGTGTCGGCCGGGAGGTCGGGATGGGGGCGGAGTTTTTCGCTGCGGGGGCGGGCGGCCAGTTCGGCGGGAGTCACCGAGACGGCGTCCACCGAGCCTTCGAGGGTGCGGGTGTTGATGACGACGCGGACGAGGTCGCCGTCGCGGAGTTTCCCCAGCGGTCCCCCGGCCCAGGCCTCGGGGCTGATGTGGCCGATGCAGGCACCGGTGGAAACTCCGGAGAAACGTCCGTCCGTCAGCAGCGTCACAGTGGGGCCATGCGGGTGGTATTTGAGGGCGGAGGTGACCTGATAGGTCTCGGGCATGCCCATGGCGGGGCCGATCCCGGCGAGAACGAGGACGGTGCCGGGCTGGATGGCGTCGGGGCCGGTGGACTTGATCGCGGCGATGGCGTCGGCCTCCGAGCCGAAGACTCTGGCGGGGCCTTCGTGCTCATACAAGCCGCTGGCGTTGATGAGCTTCGGACTGATGGCTGTGCTTTTGACGAGCGCGCCTTCTGGGGCGAGGTTGCCCTGGAGAAAGGTGACCGTGCTGGTGAGCCCGGCGGAGCGGGCGTTGGTCGGCGAAAGGATGACGCGGCCGGGGTCAATGCCGTCGAGTTCGCGGAGTTTTTCGCGGAGGCGCTGGCGGCGCTCGGACGTTTCCCACCAGGCGAGGTTTTCGCCGAGGGTTTGCCCGGTCACGGTCATGGCGTTGAGCCGGAGCAAGCCGAGGTCGCGGAGGTGGAGCATGACCTCGGGCACGCCGCCCGCGAGAAACACCTGGACGGTGGCGAAGTGGGTCGGGCCGTTCGGGAGCACGTCCACCAGGCGCGGGACCTCCCGGTTGAGGCGCGTCCAGTCGGCCACGGTGGGGCGGCGCAGGCCGGCGGCGTGGGCGATGGCGGGGACGTGGAGGATGAGGTTGGTCGAGCCGCCAAAGGCCGCGTGGGTGACCATGGCGTTGTGCAGCGAGTCCTCGGTCAGCAGGTCGGCCGTGCGCAGACCACGCCTTTCCAGCTCCATGAGGGCGAAGGCGGAGCGGCGGGCCATGTCGCGCCAAATCACTGCGCCGGAAGGGCTTAGGGCTGAGTGCGGAAGGGAGAGGCCGAGAGCTTCTCCGACGACCTGGCTGGTCGCGGCCGTGCCCATGAACTGGCAGCCGCCGCCGGGCGAGCCGCAGGCCTTGCAGCCCATCTCGGTGACGTGGTCTATCGAGATCTCGCCGTGGGCGAAACGCGCCCCGAGGGTCTGCACCTTGGCGGTGTCCTCGGCCTCTTCGGCCAGGAGGGTGACGCCGCCGGGCACAAGCACGCCGGGGAGCTGTTTCACGCCCGCCAGCGCCATCATCATGGCGGGCAGGCCCTTGTCGCAGGTGGCGATGCCGAGGACGCCGCGGCCGGTCGGCAGAGAGCGGATGAGGCGGCGAAAAACCATCGCGGCGTCGTTGCGGTAGGGCAGACTGTCGAGCATGCCGCGCGTGCCGTTGGTGCGGCCGTCGCAGGGGTCGCTGCAATACCCGGCAAACGGGATCGCGCCGTGGGCCGAAAAGGTTTTCGCGGCCTCCTCCATCAGCAGCCCGACCTCCCAGTGGCCGGTGTGGTAACCCAGCGCGATGGGGGAACCATCGGGGGCGCGGACACCGCCCTGGGTGCTGAGGATGAGGAACTCCTTCCCTCCGAGGCGGCGAGGGTCCCAGCCCATGCCGGTGTTCTGGGTCAGGCCGAAGAGGTCGCCGCTGGACATCGCTTTGATCTGCGAGCCAACGAGTGGAAGGCGACCGGTGGGCCCCGGCGCGGTGGTGCGGAGGGTGTAGAGCGCGGGGTCGTCGGAGTCGAGGAAGGCAGGATGTGGCATGGCTCAGGCGACGGTGTTCACGAGCGTGCCGATGGGTGCGATGGTGATGCGGATCTCGTCACCTTTCGCGAGGGTGAAGCCGTCCGGCGGGACGATGCCGGTGCCGGTCAGGAGGTAGCAGCCATGGGGAAACGAGTGGTCGCGGAAGAGGTATTCGGCGAGTTCGCCGAAGCCGCGTTTGATCTGGCCGAGGGAGGTGGTGCCATGGAAGACGCGTCCCCCCGCGCGGAGAATTTCGATGGCGATCTCGGTTTCGGGAGGCGGCGCGGTTTCAAGGAGAAGGAGGCAGGGGCCGAGGGCGGCCGACTGGTCGTAAACCTTGGCCTGCGGCAGGTAGAGCGGGTTTTCCCCCTCGATGTCGCGGGAGCTCATGTCGTTGCCGATGGTGCAGCCGAAGAGTTCCCCGTCGGAGTTGAGGGCGAGGGTGAATTCGGGTTCGGGGACATTCCAGCGCGAGTCGCGGCGGATGCGGACGTTTCCTCCGGGCGCGGCCACGCGGTGGGCGGCGGCCTTGAAGAAGAGCTCGGGCCGTGGGGCGGAGTAAACCTTGTCGTAAAACGAGCCACCCCCGGCCTCCTTGGATTCCTCCATGCGGGCGGTGCGGCTGCGGAAGTAGGTCACACCGGCGGCCCAGACCTCCTGGGACTGGAGCGGCGCGGTGCGCTGGGTGGGCGGTGGGACGGCGACCGCGGTGGCGAGGGAGGCGGCCACCAGCGAGGCCGGTGTGGCGTGGGCAAAAAGGGTGTCCCACGAAAGGGGCTGGAGGGGTTGGAAATACGAGCCGTCGCGCTCGATGAGAATGCCAGAGGGAGTGCCGTGGAGTTTGATCATGGGGTGGGATTGGTTGTTGGAAACAGCCTTGCGTGCCCCATGGCAAGTGCGGGCTGCGGAACCGTCCCGCCGACCAGGGAATTCCACCTTGAGCCGGCGGCGGAATGAGGCTCAGTCCAGCCCATGCCCCACCCCCTTAGCACCCCTGCGAAACTGCTGGCCGCCGTCCCGTCCCCCACCCCGGACCACTGGCCGTTTGCCGTGCTTGGAATCTCGGTTGTTTTCATCATCGTGGCCATCACGCGGCTGAGGATGCACGCCTTTCTCGCCCTCATCCTGGCGGCCTTCCTGGCCGGATTTCTGACGGATAAGTTTTCCGACTCCGCCATCGCACGGCTCCCGGCGGCCATGCGCCCTGATGCCAGGGCCAACTCCTGGGTGGCCTCGGTCGAGCTCACCGCCGTCGAATTCGGCGGGGCGGCCGGCGGCATCGCCATCTCCATCGGTCTGGCCTCCATCATCGGGCTTTGCCTCATGGAAAGCGGCGGGGCCGACAAGGTGGTCCGGCGGTTTCTCGCGGTCTTCGGGGAGAAACGGGCGGCCCTGGCCCTGCTGGCCAGCACCTACCTCCTTTCCGTTCCGATCTTCTTCGACACCATGTTCATGCTGATGATACCGCTCGCGCGGACGCTGCGGCTGAGGACCGGAAAAAACTACCTGCTCTATGTCATGGCCATCTGCTGCGCGGCCGTTCTCACCCACAGCCTGACCGTCCCGCACCCCGGACCGCTCGCCATGGTGGACAACCTGCGGGTGGACCCCGGGATGTCCCTGTTCTGGGGGCTCACCGCCGGGATCATCCCCTGCCTGATCGGCTACCAGGTGGTGAGATGGATTGACCGACGCCTGGATGTCCCCCTGCGGGAGACGCCGGGAATGAGCCTGACCGACCTTGAGGCCATCGCGCAAAAACCCGAAGGCGAGTTGCCGTCGTTCTTCTGGAGCGTGGCTCCCGTCCTCATCCCCATCCTGATGATCGGCTCCGGGTCGCTTCTCAAGGTCCTGGCGGGTTATCCCGGGGCGGTGGAAGCCCTGGGCGGGGCGGAGGCGTTTGCCGCCTGGTCAAAAGCACTGTCCCTCGTCGGCAACAAAAACATCGCCCTCATGGCCGGGGCGGGAATCGCCATGACCGTGGCGGCCCGCCAGCGCCGGCTTCCCCTGGCGCGCCTGGGCGAGATGCTGGAGGCTCCGCTTGGCACCGCCGCCGTCATCATCCTCATCACCGCCGCCGGAGGGGCCTTTGGCGGGATGCTGCGCAACGCCGGCGTGGGCGAGGCGATCAAGGAGGTCGCGCTGGCCCACAGCATTGACGTCATCTTCCTGGGATGGCTCACGGCCCTGGTCATACGCGTGGCCCAGGGATCGGCCACGGTGGCCATGCTCACCACCTCGGCCATCATCTGGCCCATGATGAATCCCGGCGACCAGATCCCACCGGCGGAACTCACCGCCGCCATGGCGGGAAAACTCGGCTTCCATCCGATGTATGTGTTCCTCGCCATCGGGTTCGGAGGGTTTGGCGGCTCATGGATGAACGACAGCGGGTTCTGGGTCATCAGCAAACTGGGCGGCCTGACGGAAAGGGAGACGCTCCAGAGCTGGACCGTGCTCGCCACGATTCTTTCCGTGGCCGGGCTGATCCTCACCTTTGTCGCCTCACGGTTGCTACCGCTGGTTTAGGCCCTTTCCGCGGGAGCCTCAGCCCATCGGGGAAATGTCGTAAACGATCACCTTCGCAAAGAAGCGCCGACACGTGGCCACGAAGCGGGCATGATCCGGGCACTCCGCCTGGTAAAACTCGTGGTCCGCCAGGCTCTTGAAGTGCAGGGAGGTCGAATAGTCAAAGGAATGGTCGGTCACCGGACGGTGCTCGGTGGGGGCGGCCTTGCCGACATAACCACGCTCAAGGTAGGAGATCTGGGAGAGACGTTTGACTTCAAACTCAAAGGTGGCGCGATCTTCCGGGGTCAGCTCCGGTTTGAGCCAGAAAACTGCATTGTGAATCAGCATAAGGAGACGGGGTGGATGGTTGGTTTTCCCCGCGACATTGGCAGGATCAAGAGGCTAAAGCCAACAGGGAAAGTTACCCGAACAGAACAGCCCCGATGAAAGTCGGAAAAGAATGGCACCTGTCGGGTATTTTTCGTTTCTCTCCTTGCGCGTCAGAAAAACTTACCCCCTCCCCCATGCTCCGGCTCATCCTTTCCGTGCTCGCTCTGGGCCACCTTCTTTCCGAGGCCCCCGGCCTCCACGCCTTCACCCTGGTCGGGCCCCGGCTTTGAAAAACAGCCCGTGCCCGCCTCCGCCCCTCGGCACGAAGGCCGCCGGGCCGGTCTCAGTTTTCAAGTCGTTCACTTACATGCCCTTGCCTCGAATCACCCGGTTCCTCCTCTGGCTCCTGCCCATCCCGGAGGCCCTGGCCGGCCAGCCCCGGCCCAACATCGTCTTCCTCCTGGCCGACGACATGGGCCCGGGCGACAGCACCGCCTTTGGAGGCACGATGGTGGAGACCCCCAATCTGGAACGGCTCGCCCGCGAAGGCCTCCGCTTTGAGTCCTATTACTCCGCCGCCCCCATCTGCTCGCCCTCCCGCTGCGGTCTCATCACCGGCCAGTTTCCCTCCCGCTGGAACATCACCAGCTATCTCCAGGCCCGGGCCGGCAACCGCAGGTGTGAGCAGGCCGACTTCCTCGACCCCAAGGCTCCTTCCCTGCCCCGCGTCCTCAGGGAATCGGGTTATGCCACCGCGCACATCGGCAAATGGCACCTGGGAGGCGGACGCGACGTGGTCAACCCGCCCAAGTTGTCCGCCTATGGCTATGACCTCGGCCTCGGCACCTACGAAAGCCCCGAACCCGCCGCCGCCCTGGGCCTCACCACCCTCCCCTGGGGGCCGGACGCGCAGAAGGAACCCCAGCAGGTCAGCCGCCATGAACGCACCAGGTGGATGGTGGACCAGACCCTCGCCTTTCTCCGCAGCCACCCGGACCAGCCCTGCTTCGTGAACCTCTGGCTCGACGACACCCACACGCCCTGGGTCCCGGCCGAGGTGGCCGAGGGTAAGAACTCCGCCCGCCCCAACCTCATCAAAGTCATCCGCGAGATGGACTTGCAGATCGGACGCCTCATGGACGCGCTGCCGCCCGGCACCCTCCTCATCTTCGCCTCGGACAACGGCCCCATCCCCACCTTCAAAGGCGAGCGCAACAACGGCCGCCGCGGCAGCAAACTCAGCCTTTACGAGGGAGGAATCCGCCTCCCCTTCCTTGCCCGCTGGACCGGACAGATCCCGGCCGGGAAGGTGGACGCCACCTCCGTCATCCACGCCGTGGACATGCTGCCCACCCTCGCCGCTCTCGCCGGGGCGAAACTGCCCCAGGGGTATGCGAGCGACGGGGTGGACGTCTCTTCCGCCCTGCGCGGGACACCCCTCGTCCGCGCCAAGCCGCTCTTCTGGGAATACGGGCGCAACAGCACCTCCTTCGCTTACCCCGAGCTGGCCGCCGACCGCAGTCCCAATGTGGCCATGCGCGATGGGAACTGGAAACTTGTCGTCAACGCCGACGGCTCGGGAGCCGAACTCTACGACGTCTCCGCCGATCCCGTTGAAAAACAAAACCTGGCCGAATCCCAGCCGGAGATTGCCCACCGCATGAAAGCCGCCGCCCTGGCCTGGAGAAACTCCCTCCCCACCCTCAACCCCGCCCCCTGACGCCGCCCATTTCCATGAACGCCTTCCCCCGCCTCACCCTCGTCCTCATTCTGCCACTCCTCGGTGCCTTCGGCTGCGCCTCCTCGGCCGCCGCCGATTCGGCCTCCTCGCCAGGGCCGGGACCAAGCCCCAAGCAACCCAACATCGTCGTCATCCTCGTGGATGACATGGGCT
>JANOBW010000202.1:0-7860 GCA_031411855.1 Opitutia bacterium | reverse complement strand
CGGGCGAGTTTCACATCGAAGCCCTTGAGGTTGCGGAATGAGGCTCCTTCCAGCGCGATCCAGCCGTCCTTGGCGGTCGGGAGGTCGCGGGTTTTGCCCCGGAGCGGATGGTGCATGCCTTTCCGCAGGTATTGGCCCGTCAGCGAGTTGAGACATTCCGACAAGGCCTTGACGGAGCCCTCGGCCACGACCGTTCCCCCGTGGATGCCCGCGCCAGGGCCAATGTCAATGAGGTGGTCGGCCAGGCGCATGGTGTCCTCGTCGTGCTCGACGATGAGGAGGGTGTTGCCGCGCTGCTTGAGGCGTTTGAGGGATTCGAGGAGGCGGTCGTTGTCGCGGGCGTGGAGGCCGATGCTGGGCTCGTCGAGAACGTAAAGAACGCCGCTCAGGGTGGACCCCAACTGGGCGGCCAGACGGATGCGCTGGGCCTCGCCGCCGCTGAGCGTGGCGGTCTCGCGGTCGAGCCCGAGGTAGTCGAGGCCGACCTCGCCGAGAAACCGCAGACGTTCGGTGATTTCCGGGATGATCTCGCGGGCCACGGCCTGACCGCGAACGTCCAGGTCGAGGTGCCCGAGGTTTTCCAGGAGTTGCGCGGGCACGGCCTTGAGAAGATTCGGCAACGAAACAGAATCGCCGCTCTTGCGCGGCAGGCGGACCATGCGGGAGACCGGGTTGAGGCGCTCACCCAGGCAGGCCGGGCACATCTCCTCGGCCTCGGTGCTGTCCTCGTCCTTTTCCTCGGTCTCCTCCTGGGCCAGGCGGCCCGTTCCCCGGCACTCCGGGCACCAGCCCTGCGAGCTGTTCCAGGAGAAGTTTTTCGGGTCGAGTTCGGGGTAGGATTCGCCGGTGACCGGGTCCACGTTGCTGAGGGAGAACCAGGCCTGGAACTTGCCCGAGGGGCTGATGAGCAGGGCGGAACCCTGGCCGAGGGTGAGGGCCTCGTCGAAGAGGGCGCGGAGTCGGTCGGGGGAGTCGGTGCCGATGGGCATGGCCGACTCGACGGCGATACCTTTGGGGCCGACGGTGAGATCGGCGAGGACGGCCTCGATGGTGTGTTCGGCGTAGCGTTCCAGCCCTTTGAACCCTTTGGTTTCCAGCCAGTTGCCATCGGCGCGGAGCAGCTCGATGCCAAGGCCGCGCAGACGTTTCGCCAGCGGTTCGTGGTGGCCTTTGCGGGAGTTGACGACCCGGGCGCAGAGGTAAACGCGGCCCGTGGCGGCTTTGGGCAGCGAGGCCAGTTTCTTGGTGAAGGCGGCGTAGGCCTGGTCGGCCGTGCGGGTGTTGAGCGGCTCGCCGGTGGAGAGCGAGTGCTGGACGCCGACCTTCGCGTAGAGGAGGCGCAGGTATTGGGCCACTTCGGTGATGGTCGCGACGGTGGACTTGCGGGTGCCGCGGGTGACGCGCTGCTCAATGGCCACGGTGGGCGGGATGCCGGTCAGCGAGGCCACGTCGGGACGCGGCAGGCTTTCGACAAACTGCCGGGCGTAAGGCGACATGCTTTCAAGGAAACGCCGCTGGCCTTCCGCAAAAACGATGTCGAAGGCCAGGGTGCTTTTGCCCGAGCCGGAAACACCCGTCAGCACCGTGATCTGGTGGTGGGGAATGGTGAGGTTGACGTCTTTGAGGTTGTGGTGCTTAGCTCCCCGGATGCGCAAGGCATCGGTCTGAATGGCGGGCAAGTAGGGAGCGGCTTCTTCGGCCACTTCAAAGATTTGCCGACGGCCCGCCTTGGCCACGGAAACCTTCGATTTACCGCCCAGGTGCTCGGCCAGAAATGGCCCCGTGGGAGTGGCGGCGCGGGCCAGGTCTGTGGGTGGACCCGCGAAGACGATCTGGCCGCCGAGGTCCCCGGCGTCGGGGCCGAGTTCGATGACCCAGTCGGCACCGGCGATCACATCCAGTTGGTGTTCAATGACAAAGAGGCTGTGCCCGGCGCCGATCAGGCGGCGCATGACCCCGAGCAGGCGGCGCACGTCGTCGCGGTGCAGACCGGTGGTGGGCTCGTCGAGGAGGAGGAGGGAGGGGCCGTCGTTGGTGCCGAGAGCGCCGAGGTATTTGACGAGTTTAAGACGCTGGCTTTCGCCGCCGGAAAGGCTGTTGAGCGGCTGGCCCAGAGGCAGGTAGCCTAGGCCGACTTCGGCGAGTCCCTGCAATGGTTTCAGAACCTTGGGCTGGTCGTGGAAAAACTCCACGGCCTCGGCCACGGTGAGTCCGAGGATGCTGTCCACTCCTTTGCCTCGCCAGTGGATGGCGAGGATGTGCGGCTGGAAACGGCGTCCGGCGCAGACGGGGCAGGGCACGCGGACATCGGCCAGGAACTGCATCTCAACCTCCTCGCAGCCAAGGCCTTCGCAACGCGGGCAACGGCCCTCGCCGCTGTTGAAACTGAAGTGAGAGGAGACCAGCCCGGTGCTGAGAGACTCGTCGGTGTCGGCCAGCAGGTTGCGGACATGTTCCCAGGCTCCGGTGAAAACGGCCGGGTTGCTGCGCGGGGTGCGGGAGACGGGCGACTGGTCCACCAGAACGATGTCGGCGAACTCAACCGGGCATTTCAGCGAGGTGATCTGCGCGGGATCTTCGGCCGGCTCGCCCCGGGCGAGGAGGAGGTGCTGGGCGATGACGGAGTCGAGCAGGGTGGACTTGCCGGAACCGGAAACGCCGGTCAGGCAGACGAGTCGGCCGAGGGGCAGGCGGACGTCGAGGCCTCGCAGGTTGTGTTTGGTCGCGCCGGTGATTTCGAGCCAGCCGGAGGCGTTTGTGGCGGAAGGGGCGGGGAGGGCGGCTTCGAGGGCAAACTTCTCCCGGCCAGAGAGATACGCGCCGGTGATGGAATGTTTGTTCTTCTCGATTTCGGCGGGCGTTCCCTGGAAAACGACCTTGCCGCCGCCCGCGCCGGGTTTGGGTCCGATCTCGAGGATCTGGTCGGAGGCGCGCATGACGGCCTCGTCGTGCTCGACGACCACGACGGTGTTTCCCTGATCCACGAGGCGGCGCAGGACGCCGGTGAGCCGCGAGATGTCGCGGGCGTGGAGGCCGACGGTGGGTTCGTCGAGGATGAAAAGGGTGTCCACCAGCGAGGTGCCGAGGCAGGCCGTGAGGTTGACCCGTTCGACCTCGCCACCGCTGAGCGTGCGGGAGGAGCGGTCGAGCGTCAGATAGCCGAGGCCGACTTCCTCCAGATAGCGCAGACGGCTGAGGATGGCGGGGCGGGCGAGGGAGGTTTGCTCATCGGCGCGGCGGTCGGGATGGGCCTGGATCAGTTTCGACAAGTCCCTGACTGCCACTTGGTAAAGCTCGGGGAGGGTGTGCCCCAGCCACTTCCAGAGGAGGGCGTCGGGACGCAGCCGGGTGCCGGAACACTCGGGGCAGCTCACGTAGGCGCGGTAGCGGGAGAGGAAGACGCGGACATGCATCTTGTAAGTGGTGCTTTCGAGCCAGCCGAAGAAGCCTTTCACCCCATACCACTTCTTGCCGTAGTCGCCCTCGCGGTAGTCAGGCTCGCCGTCAATGACCATGAGCTTTTGAGACTCGGTCAGCTCGCGGTAGGGCTTGTTGACGGGGATGCCGAGGCGTTTGGCGCAGGCCAGCAGATCGCGCAGGCTCTCCTGGTAAACACTGCCGGTGAAGGCCTTGATCGCGCCGTCGGCCAGGCTGACGGATTCGTCGGGGATGACCAGGCGGTAGTCCACCTCGATGATGCGGCCGAAGCCTTTGCACCGGGGACACGCGCCCTGCGGCGAGTTGAAGGAGAAGATGGCCGGTTGGGCGGCGGCGAAGGTTTTGCCGGTTTTGGGGGAGCGCAGTTCACCTGAAAAACTGGCGAGGATGTTGCCTTCGGTGTCGCGCAGGTCGGAGAGACCGTGGCCGAAGTTTTGGGCGGTGCGGAAGGCCTCGAGGAAACGCGTCTGGCTGGCGGGCTTGAGGTTGAAACGGTCCTGGACCACGGCCAGTTTTGAACCGCTCCAACCGGTCGCTGCCAGTTCCTCAATCGCGACAGGCCCGGTCTCGGTCACGGCGCGGGTGTAGCCTTGTTGGAGAAGCGTGTCGCAGACCTCCGCGACGGGCAGGCTGGCCGGCCGGGCGATGGGGAAGGTGAGGAGGACGTCGCGGCCCTTGAAACCGCCCACGGCACGTTCCCAGGCGGACTCCGGCGTGTCGCACCGAAGTTGTTCACCGGTAGCGGGATCGAAGGGGTCGGCTTCCTGGCAGAACCAGACTTTGAAGTAGTCGCAGAGCTCCGTCATGGTCCCGACGGTGGAGCGCGAGGTTTTGACCGTGTTGGTCTGGGAAAGCGCGATGCTGGGCGGGATGTTTTCGACCGAGTCCACCTTGGGCCGGTCGCACATTTCCAAAAACTGCCGCGTGTAGGCGGAAAACGTCTCAACGTAGCGGCGCTGTCCCTCGGCATGAAGCGTTTCAAAAACGAGCGAGGACTTGCCCGCGCCGCTCAGGCCGGTGACGGCGATGAGGGAGCGCAGGGGGAGGTCGAGGTTGATCCCTTGGAGGTTGTTTTGGCGGACGCCGCGGAGGCTGATGAAACGTGACACGGGAAGGAGAGATGCCGGAAGTTTAGAGGATGCCGGGGAAGCGCAAGGAGCGTGTGCGGATTGCGGGTGGCGGTCCCAAAACACAGGCTGTGGACTGGCTTAATTTTAAGCCGTTGAGACAAACGGGGAGCCAGGGTGCCGGACTGACACAAAAAAGGCCGTTCCCGGTGAGGGGAACGGCCTTGTGAGTGGTGGCGGTGTATCGCTCAGGCCTGCGGGGCAGGGGCCTGCTGGGCCTGGACGGCGGAACGGGTGAAGCGGTCTATGCCGGAGAAAAGCTCCTGGAAGAAGGAGGCGAGGGTGAGCGGGACGGCGAGGATGTCGCTCTTGTGCAGCTCGATGCGCTGGTTGACCTGGAAGGCCTTGGAATAGGTGGCGAGTTTGGCCGAGGGTTTGGCGTCGGCGGGGGAGCCGGCCGGGGGCTGGATGACCTCGATGCGTTTGAACTCGAGTTTGAGCTCCTTGTTGTCGTCGGCCACCTGCTCGTGGACGTTGCCGCCATTTTGGGCGAGGCACTGGAGGGCCATGCCGTAGGAGACGAGGGCGTCCTCGAGTTCGCACATGACCTTGAAGTTCTTTTCCAGGAGGTTGAACTTCACGTCGAAGCGGGCATCCACAAACTCCTTCTGGCGCTCATTGAGGGTCTTGTTGGCCTCTTCCGGGGAGACGCGGCCGACGTTTTGCAGGGAAACGAGGAGGGCGAAGAAGTGGCAGTTGTCGAGGCAGGCCGAGGCCATGCTGAGGGCGTCGTTGAGGGTCTGCTTGAGGACGAGGTCGAGGCTGTAGGCGTGGACCTGCTCGTGGTTCATGTGGGCCTGGGCGAAGGGCATGACGCGGAGGGAGCCGACCATGGCATCGTAGGAGGCGGGGGAGACGGCCTCAATGGCGGCGAGGTTGTAGCCGAGGAGGTCGAAGTTACGCTGCAGGCCGTGCATGAACTGCTGGTTGATCTGCTGGAGGCTGATCTGTTGGGAGCCGGGGGGCGGGGTTTGGCCGCCTTCGGCGGGGGAGGGAGCTTGTTCGGACATGTTTTTTGGAATTAAGAATTAAGAATTAAGAATCGGCGGACTTCGTCCGAAGTCAGCCTGCGGCCCAATTCAGAGGGATGTTTTGAGGGATAGGATGGTTGATCAGAGGTGGCAGTTGAGCGGGAGTGTCAGGAGGCGAAGCCGATGCGGTCCTTGCCGACCCAGCGGCGGAGGGCCTCGGGGACGATGACGGTGCCGTCGGGCTGGAGGTTGTTTTCCAGGATGGCGGCGAAGGTGCGTGGGAGGCCGAGGCAGGAGCCGTTCAGCGTGTGGACGAAGGCGAGTTTGCCGTCGGCGTCGCGGAAACGGATGTTGGCGCGGCGGGCCTGGAAATCTGTGAAACACGAGCAGGAGGAGACTTCCAGCCAGCGTTTCTGGCCGGCGGCGAAGACCTCCAGGTCGTATTGCTTGGAGTGGGAGAAGCCGATGTCGCCCTCGCAGATGAGGAGGACGCGGTAGGGCAGGCCGAGTTTTTGCAGGACGCCTTCGGAAACCTGGCGGAGGCTTTCGAGCTCGTCGAAGGAGGTGTCGGGGTGGGTCCACTTGACGAGCTCGACCTTGTCAAACTGGTGGAGGCGGTTGAGCCCGCGGACATCCTTGCCGTAGGAGCCGGCCTCGCGGCGGAAGCAGGGGGTGTAGCAGGTGCGGAGGACGGGGAGCTCGTCGGCGCGGAACGTCTCGTCGCGGAAGAAGTTGGTGACGGGGACCTCGGAGGTGGGGATGAGGTAGAGGTCGTCGGTCGGCGAGTGATACATCTGGCCTTCCTTGTCGGGGAGCTGGCCGGTGGCGGTGGCGCTGGCGGCGTTGACGAGGAGGGGGGCCATGACCTCGGTGAAGCCCCCGTTGGTGGCCTCCTCGAGGCAGAAGTTAATGAGGGCGCGCATGAGGCGGGCCATGTCGCCGATGAGGAAGGGGAAACCGGCGCCGGTGACCTTGGAACCTCGTTCCAGATCAACGAGTTTGGAGAACCAGGCGATGTCGTAGTGCGGCTTGGCGTGGGGGAAGGAATCGAGGGCGGGCCCCCAGGTGGAGTGGACGACGTTGTCGTTTTCCGTGCGGCCGGAGGGCACGCTGGGGTGGGGGAGGTTGGGGACGGTGAGAAACAGGCCGCGCCATTTTTCCTCGATCTCCTTCTCCTTGTTTTGGAGGTCCTTGACCTTGACCGACACGGCCTTCATTTCCGCCACCTTGGCGATGAACTCAGGCGAGCCCTTGGGCATCTTGGCCATCTCGGCGTTGGCGGCGTTTTGGGCGGCGCGGGCGACCTCGAACTCCTTGATCACGTTGCGGCGTTCGTCGTCGCAGGCCTGGATGGCGTCGAAGTCCACGGAGAACTTTTTCCGGGCCACTTGGGCGCGGACGAACTCGGGCTTTTCGCGGAGAAGTTTGATGTCAATCATGGGGGACGTGGGCGCGGAAAAACGGAGGAGAAAAGAGGGCGGGCCGGGTCGAGGCAAACTGGAAAGACGGGCGGGGCTGAACGTCGAACTTTGAACATCGAACGTTGAACGTTGAGGTTAGGGAGTGCGAAGCGGATCAAGAACGTGGCGTGTGGGTTGGGTCGGTGCCTTGTGATTCGAAGTTCAGCGTTGGATGTTCGATGTTCAAGGTTCTGGCTTGCATGATTGACTACTTCGTTTTGACCACTTTTACTGCCAACATGCAAACGGTTCAAGTCTCAACATTCAAAGCCCGGTGTCTGGGCCTGTTCAAGGAGGTCCGGGATTCGCGGGAGCCGATCGCGGTGACCTTGCATGGCAAGACGCTGGCGGTGGTTCAACCGGCCCCGCGCCAACCTGCTTCCCGTGTGGGCAAGTGGCTGGAGGAGAACCGCCACCTGTTGTCCGTCGAGGAGGAGTTGGAACTGCCGCCCCGCGAGATTCGCGCCGACCCCTTTGATGATGAACACGCTGATTGACACGAACATCATCAGTGAACTGATGCGGCCCAAGCCGGACGCCAAGGTGCTGGCCTGGGCCTCGCGGCAGAAGGGATTTGTCGTCAGCGTGATCTCACTGGAAGAGTTGTATTTCGGACTTTCCCGCCGAAATCTCCCGCTGAAACAGCAGTGGCTGGACGGCTTTCTTGAAGCCAACTGCGCGGTGCTGCCGGTGACTGCGGCCGTCGCCCGGACGGCTGGAGGTTTGCGGGGGCGGTTGGCTGCTGGCGGGCAGGTGCGAAGCTCTTTTGACATCCTGATCGCCTCGACCGCACTCGTTCACAAGTTGACCGTGGCGACTCGTAACACAGAGGATTTCGCCGGGTGTGGCTTGGAGCTGATCAAT
>JANOBW010000201.1:0-11198 GCA_031411855.1 Opitutia bacterium | reverse complement strand
GCCCTCCACCACCGGCATCTACGGCCTCATGCCCGGCATCCGCGACGTGGCCGAGCTCAAGGACCATGTCACTCTGCCCCAGACGTTTACCAAAGCCGGCTACCACACCGTCACGGCCGGGAAAATCTACCACGACGGCTCGATCAAACCCAGGGACCAGCCGGCTGAGTTTGGCACCTGGATGAAAACCGGCGGCACCCCCCGCCCGCCCCAAAGGTTCGTCAACCTGCCCCTGCCCGACCAAAACCCGCTGATGGACTGGGGGGCCTGGCCCCTGAGTGACGAGGACGCCGGGGACTACAAAATCGCCGACGCCGCCATCTCCGCCCTCCGCACCGCCCCCCGGGACAAACCCTTCTTCATCGCGGCCGGTTTCCGCCTCCCCCACGTGCCGTGTTACGCCCCGCAGAAGTGGTTCGACCTCTACCCCGACGCCACCCTCCAGATGCCGCCAGTTTTGGAGGATGACCGCGCCGACACCCCGCGTTTCTCCTGGTATCTGCATTGGAAACTTCCCGAGCCCCGCCTCCACACCCTCCGCGAATGCGGCCAGTGGCGGCCCCTCGTCCGCGCCTATCTCGCCAGCACCAGCTTCATGGACGCGCAGGTCGGCCGTGTGCTCGACGCCCTCGAGGCCGGAGGCCGTTCGGGAAACACCATCGTCGTCCTCTGGAGCGACCACGGCTGGCACCTCGGCGAAAAACTCATCACCGGGAAAAACTCCCTCTGGGACCGCTCCACCCGCGTTCCCCTCGTCTTCGCGGGCCCCGGCATCGCCGCCGGGGCGAAATGCGCCCGCCCGGCCGAACTGCTCGACCTGTTTCCCACCCTGCTTGACCTCACCCGGCAGCCCGCCCGGCCCGACCTCGAAGGCCACAGCCTCCTGCCCCAGCTCAGGGACGCCAACGCCCCCCGCGAATGGCCCGCCCTCACCACCCACAACCACGACAACCACGCCGTCCGCACCGAACGCTGGCGCTTCATCCGCTACGCCGACGGCAAGGAGGAGCTCTACGACATGCGGGCCGACCCCAATGAGTGGAAGAACCTCGCCGCCGATCCCAAACTCGCCGAGGTCCGGGCCGAACTCGCGAAGTGGCTCCCCAAGGTCAGCCACCAACCCGTGCCCGGCAGCGCCCAGCGTGTCCTCACCTACAATCCCGAGACCGGCGAGGTGAACTGGGAGGGCAAGGCCGTCAGCCCCACCGAACCCATCCCGGACTGAAACCCGCCCCCCCGCCACCATGAACCCTTCCCCTTCGCTCCTCTCCGCCCTTCTTGCCTGCGTCATCGCCACCGCCGCGTCCGCCGCCGGACGCCCGCCCAACATCCTCCACATCCACGCCGACGACCACCGCGCCGACGGCCTCCACGCCCTCGGCAGCGGCATGCTCCAAACGCCCAACCTCGACACCCTCGTGGCCCGCGGCATGACCTTCACCCGCTGCTACACCCAGGGCTCGATGGTCGGCGCCGTCTGCACGCCCAGCCGCACCATGATGCTGACGGGCCGGTCCTGGCAGCGGATCCCCGGCGCGCCCGCCGCCCGTCCCGGGGCCGCCGACCCCGACACCTTCCTGCCGCGCGTCCTCGCCGCCGCCGGCTACCAGACCTGGCACATGGGCAAATACGGCAACGGCTTCCCCGCCGGCCTGAAGGCCTTTGAAACCACCCTCGCGGACGACGCCAAGGGCAACGACCCGGAAACCGAACGCGCCTACGCCAGCCAACGCCTGGCCGACCGCGCCATCGAGTTTCTCGAACACCGCGCCGAGGAGAAGACACCCCGGCCGTTTTACCTCTATCTGGCCCCGCCCGTCCCCCACGACCCGCGCAGCGCCGAACCGCGCTTCCACGCCCTCTACGAGCCCGCCAAGATCCCTCTCCCCGCCGCCTTCCTCCCCCAGCATCCGTGGGACAACGGCGCCATGACCATACGCGACGAACAGCTCGCGCCCTGGCCCCGCACCCCGGAAAACACCCGGAAACAGCTCGCCGACTATTACGCCTGCGTCTCCGGCCTGGACTTCCACCTCGGCCGCATCTTCGAGGAACTCAAGGCCTCCGGCGAGTGGGACCACACCGTCATCATCTTTAGCGGCGACAACGGCCTCTCCCTCGGCGAGCACGGCCTTTTCGGTAAGCAAAACCTCTACGAATTCGGCGGCATGCACGTGCCTCTCGTCATCGCCGGCCCCGGCATCCCGCAGGGCCGGAGCGACGCCCTGGTTTACCTCATGGACCTCTTCCCCACCTTCGCCGGTTTCGCCGCGGCCAAAGTGCCCGAAGGGGTCGAGGGCCGCGACCTCCGCCCCGTCATCACCGGAAAGGAAACGAAAGTCCGCGAGGTCCTCTACACCGCCTATCAAAACGGCCAGAAGGCGGTCCGGGGCAGCCGCTGGAAACTCATCCGCTATCCGCTGGTGGATAAAACCCAACTCTTTGACCTGCAAAACGATCCGCACGAACTCACCAACCTGGCCGGGCTTCCCGAACACGGCGCCACAGTCGCCGAACTCACCGGCACCCTTCAGAGGGAAATGACCGCCTACGCCGACCCGCACCCGCTGAAGGTCGCCTCACCCGCCCCGGCCGAATGGACCCCGCCCGGCCCCGGCGGCAAACCAAGGGACAAAAAGAAAAACGCCCCGGAGTGAGACAGCCCAGGCCGGTCAGTATTTGATCGTGTCGGCGTCGTGTTTGCTCGGCAGGAACAGGCGCAGGGTGTCGGCAAACGGTTTCATCCATTCCGGCTCGGTGCTGTTGTAAACCATCTGCACCAGGAAAACGCCGCCGCCCACCATCGCGATGGTGCCCAGGATCGGCATGGCCGGACCCATCCGGTGGATCAGCTCGATCAGCAACTTGACCAACACCACCAGCAGGACGACGCCGATGATCGCGGCGATGAACTGGGTGCGTTTGTCGGTCCAATCAAAGTAGGGCTCTTTGGCCGGGGCCTTGTCGGCGGCTTTGGCGAGGGTGTTGGTGGCGGCGGCAAGAAGGAAGAGGGAGCAGTTCATGCCGGAAAAGCTGGGGAAAGGCGGGGGACACTCAACCGAAAAACCTGGGGCTCAGCCGGATCCGACGACTCAGTTGGGCTTCACCGCCTTGTCGGCGTGTTTGCGGAGAAATTTTTCCACCTTGGGGGAAACGACCGCCATGCAATAGGGCTGGTTGGGGTTCAGGTTGAAGTAGTTCTGGTGGTAACCCTCGGCGGCGTAAAACTTCACGAGGGGAGCGATTTCCGTCACAATGGGTTTGGGGAAATGGGCCTGCGCGTCGGCCTTGGACTTCTCGGCGGCGGCGCGCTGGGCCTCGTCGTGGGTGAAGATCACACTGCGGTATTGCGTGCCCACATCATGCCCCTGGCGGTTGGCCGTGGTGGGGTCGTGGATGTCCCAGAAAATCTCCAGCAGGTCGGCATAGCTGATGACCGCCGGGTCGAAGGTGATCTGAATGGCCTCGGCGTGGCCGGTGTCGCCCTCGCAGACCTGCTTGTAACTGGGGGCGTCCACCTGGCCGCCGGAGTAGCCTGAGACGACCTTGCCCACGCCGATGACACGCTGGAAAACGGCCTCCAGGCACCAGAAACAGCCGCCGCCAAAGGTGGCGGTGGAAACCTGGGCGGAAGGGGCCGGGGCGGGGGGAGGCGTGGGTTTGGTCATGGCGGAGGAAGATGTTGAAGTGGGAGTGGTTTGCGAGCAGGCGGAAAGAAGGAGAAGGACGAACCAGGAGGTGGAGTGTCGGAGGAAGGAGATCATGGGATAAGGATGAAGGTTGAGGGATGAAGGATGAAAGAAAGGCAGAAAGGTGATCAGTCGGGGCCGGAACTTTGGAAAATGAAAAGTCTTAGGTAGTCGGATTGGTCAGTGTTTCAAACGGAGTCGGACATTGGGTGCGTTGACTCATCACACTTAACTCATCACTTCGAACTGTTCCGCGTCACTCCGTCTTCCGCAGCAGCCGGAGGCTGTTGAGGCAGACGATGACGGTGCCGCCCTCGTGGGCCACCACCGCGAGGGGAAGGGTGATCCAGCCCAGGAAACTGGCGGTGGCGGCGGCCGCCGCCAGGGTGCCGGCCAGGGCCAGGTTCTGCCACAGCACCAGATGGGTGCGGCGGCTCAGCCGCCAGGCCCGCTCAAAGGTGTCGAAACGGCCCTCCGGCAGCACCAGGTCGCTCTGGGCCAGGGTCGCCTCGCTGGCCCGTCCGCCCACAGCCACGCCGACATCGGCGGCCGCCAGGCAGGGGGCGTCGTTCAGGCCGTCGCCCACCATCGCGACCTTGCCATACTTCCGGCGGAGCTCGCCCACGGCCGCGACCTTGCCCTCGGGTTTCAGCCCGGAACGGACGTCCGACAGGCCGAGCTTGGCCGCCATGGCCCGGGCCGGAGCCGAGCGGTCCCCCGTCAGCATCACCACGGTGAGGCCGGCGGCGCGGAGCTTGGCGATGGTCGAGGGTGCCTCCGGGCGCATCGTGTCGCGCAGGCGGAAACGGGCCCACCAGCCCGGGGAGGCGGCCCACACCTCGACGAGCCCGTCCTCGTCCACAAGGTCCGGGGCGGGCAGTTTCAGGCCCCACTCCTCGGCCACCTCGGAGAGCAGTTCGCGGCTGCCCAGGCGGACCTTGGCCCCCCGGACGGACCCCTCCACGCCGAAACCGACCCGGGCGCGGGCCGCCTCGGCGGGCGCGGACTCAAACCCCTTCGCCTTCGCGAGGTGGGAAATGGCCCGGGACACCGGGTGGGAACTGCCGGAAGCCATGGCGGCGGCGGCCAGCCAGACCTCCTTTTCGCGGGACGGATCCGAGCAGGTGACGTTCTCCAGGCCGAGTTCGCCCGTGGTCAGCGTGCCGGTCTTGTCCACCGCCACGGCCTTGACCTGGGAAAGGGTCTCCAGGGCGGCGGCGTTGCGGATGAGCAGCCCCTGGCGAGCCCCGCCGGCGGCGGCGGCAAAAAGGGCCGAGGGGGCGGAAAGCGCTATCGCGCAGGGACTTCCCGCCACCAGCAGGGCCAGCGCGCGGTAAAGCGCCGTGCCTGTGCCGCCTCCCTGGACCCAGAAGGGCAGACCCCCGAAGGTCCACCAGAAGAGCGCGCAGGCCAGGCAGGCCGTCAGCAGCGCCCACGTGTAGCGGTCGCCGAAAAAGGCCGCGATCTTCTGCGTCTGGCCCCGGGCCACCCGGGCCTCGCCCACGAGCCGGGCGATCTGCTGGGCCGCGCTGTCGGCGGCCGGCCGGCTGACCCGCACCCGCAGGGCCGACTCGACATTCAACGTGCCGCCCGCCACGGCGTCACCGGGTGTTTTCCGGACCGGCAGGGATTCCCCCGTCAGGCTGGATTCGTCCACGGCGGAGTTGCCCTCCGCCACCACCCCGTCGGCGGCAAAACCATCGCCGGGCGGGCAGTTCATGACCTCACCGGGCACCAGCCAGGAGGCGGGCACCACCTGTTCCTTGCCGTCGGGTTGGATGACCCGGGCCTCGCGGGGGGCATGGCGCAGGAGCACATCGGTTTCGCTCCGGGTGCGGTGCTCGGCGTAATGCTCCAGGGCGGTCGCCAGGGTGAAAAGGAACATGAGGGTCACGCCCTCGGCGGGAAGGCCCAGGGCCAGGGCCGCACCTCCGGCCAACATCATGAGAAAGTGGATGTCGGGACGGCCCACCCGGAGGGATTTCCAGGCGTCGCCGGCCGCGTCCCAGGCCCCCGCCGCAAAGGCGAGAATCCAGAGGATCCAGGTCACGGGGGGAGGGGCCAGTTCCCACTTTTCCAGGGCCCAGGCCAGAAGGCCAAACGCGCCGCAGGCCCCGGCAAAGGCGAAGAGCAGCCGCCAGTTTTCCTCCTCCTCGCCCTCCCCTTCCGCCTCCCGCCACGGGGCGGTGTGGCGGACGGAGCCGGCCTCAATCTGGGGCTGGCGGAAGAGCGCGAAACCTTCCTGCCGGATGTCCGGCGGCATCGGGGTCTGCGGCCAGCCTCCCGCCGGCTTCTCCCGCTCCACCAGGGCCAGGGCCCGGGCCAGCTCGACGGCCCCCTGTCGCGCCTCGGCCTCGCTCGCCGCCAGGACGGTGACACGGCCGGCGGCGGCATCGAGCTCGACCCGCGACAGGGTGGGCCGACCCGCGAGATAGCGGGCGGCGTAAAGGGAAAGGGTGTCGGCGGGTGAACTCATGTGGTCCGGGTGGTTTGGTCGGTGTGGCTCAGCCATTCTTGCAGGGCTGTTTCGGTTAAGTCGTAAACGTGGTGGAAAGAGGGAGCGAAATCAAAGGGCCTCCGAAGCTGCCAGTCGGCCAGACACTCCAAGGTAACCCATTCACCGTCCATGATTTCCGAGGGATTCCACTCCAGCGGGCCGTCCCGCCGCAGGGCGTAGATCCGGACAAACTCGTTTTCCGTTTCCGGACAGGCGTCGAGGCGGCCCAGCTCAAACAGCTCGGCGGCCCCGGCCTCCACGCCGATCTCCTCGGCCAGCTCGCGCACCGCCGCCGCCCGATAATCCTCCCCGCTGTCCAAATGCCCGGAACAGGCCCCGGCCCACAGGCCCGCCGCCCTGTCCTTGGCGAGGGAACGGCGTTGCAGAAAAAAGCGCCCCGCCGCGTCCATCACGAAGATGTGGACGGCCCGGTGAAGCAGCCCCCGGGCATGGACCTCCCCCCGGGTGGCCTGGCCCACGACGCGGTCGCCCGCGTCAACCACATCAAAGACCTCGTCCTGACTCTGCGCTGGCTGCATTGGCTTCATCATGCGGTCCGCGCGGGACAAACCAACCCAAAAGGCCGTGACCGGAGGTTCATAAAACAAACCGAAAACGAACCGGCACCTCGCTGTTTCCTAACACAAAACATTTAAGCTGTGCGGACACTCAAAAACACATCAGCCATGCCTTACATCTTTGTTGATAACCGCGATCCCGAAGCCGCCGAAGGCACCGAAAACTACGTTTACTACGAGACCGGCAACTGGGAGAGCCTGTCCCGCGCCATTGGCGAGGCCAAACGCAACCTCCTCCACAACCGCCAGGCCTTGGGCGAGGGAAATCCCTCCTACTCCCTCCGGACCTTCCCCGTGGCCGAATCCAAGCCCTCCCAGCGCCGCTGGCACTCGCCCCGGCTCTGGTTCAAGTAAACGCGCCCCCGGCGCAACGCGGGGCCCGGTCCGGCCCCTGCTCCCCCTGACAGGCCGCCGCCTGTCTTTTTTTATGCCCGCATGCCGCGCGTCTTCTCCCTAAACTTCAGGACTACCAAAGGTTTAGCACCCCAGCGCCAGCCAGCGGTCTTCCTGCGTCCCGACCCAGCGGGCGGGAATCTCGAACACCTCCGAAACCACCCCGGGGACCAGCACCCCGCCCACCGGGCCGGCGGCGGCGGCCCGGCCCGACCTGAGAATGAGAGCGTCGTCGGCCCAACGCCGGGCCAGGTTCACGTCATGAAGGACGGCCAGCACGGCCACGCCTTCGCCCGCCAGTTTCCGCAGGGCGGCCAGAAGAAGATGCTGGTGGCGGGGATCCAGGGAGGCCACCGGCTCGTCCAGAAGGAGAAAACGCGCCTTTCCGGCGGCCGGGGCCAGCTGGACGAGGGCCCGGGCCAGATGCACCCGTTGCCGTTCACCCACAGAGAGTTCCGTCACAGGGCGGCGGGCCAGCGCGGAGACGTCCATCGCCGCCATCGCCTCCCCCACCCACCGGGTTTCCTCGGCGCGGGAAAACATCCCCTCCCAGGGCAGCAGCCCCAGGCCGGCCACCTCGGCGGCGGCGTGGGCGAAGGCCGGAGGGTTTTCCTGCGTCACCACCGCGCGTGTCCGGGCCAGCTCCCGGCGGTCCCAGGAGGACAGTTCCCGGCCCGCCAGCAGCACCTTCCCCGCCGCCACCGGCAGATCCCCGGCGAGGGCTCCCAGGAGCGACGACTTGCCCGCCCCGTTCGGCCCCAGCACGGCGAGGATGCGGCCGGCCTCCAGGGACAGGGAAACGCCGTCGAGAACCTTTGCGCCCGAACGGTTTACGGAAATGGTGTCGGCTTGCAGCATGGCGGGTCAGAGGCGGGAGCGTTTTAGCATCCACAGAAACAGCGGCGCGCCCAGCAGGGCGGTGACGGCGCCGGCCGGCAGCTCGAGTCCGCCCGGGAGGCTCCGCGCCGCCAGGTCGGCCAGAACCAGCAGAAGCGCCCCGGCCAAGGAGCTGGCAGGCAACAGGTTACGATGGGACGGACCGAGGGTGAGGCGGACGAGATGCGGCGCGACCAGGCCGATGAAACCGATCACGCCGCAGAGAGCGGTGACCGTCCCGGCCAGGATGGCCGCCACCGCCACCAGCTCGCCTTTCAGACGCGGCACATTCACGCCCAGATGGGCCGCCCCGGGCTCGCCCAGGGAAAGGGCGTCCAGGCTGCGCGCGCGGACGGCCAGCAGCAGCCCGCAGGGCAGCGCCAGCCCCGCCAGGACGGCGACCGAAGGCCAGTCCGCCCGGCTGAGCGAGCCGAGCATCCAAAAGGCCAGCGTGCGGAGCTGCTGGTCGCTCGTGAGAGTCAGCATCAGGCCCAGCCCGGCCCCCGCCAGGGCGTTGAGGGCCACGCCGGAAAGCAGCAGCCGGGTCACGCTCACGCCGCCCTCACGGTCCCGGGCCAGAAAGAGGACAAAGCCGCAGGCCAGGGCCGCCGCGAAAGCCGCGCCCAGGGCGGTGGCGGAAACCAGCGAGGCCCCGGCCAGCACGGGAAACAACAACAGGACGGCCGCGGCCCCCAGCGAGCCCCCGGCGGAAACCCCCAGCAACCCCGCCTCAGCCAGCGGGTTGCGCACCAGGGCCTGCAACGCGGCCCCGGCCGAGGCCAGAGAGGCTCCGGCCAGGGCGGCCAGGAGCAGGCGCGGCAGGCGCAGCGACCACACCACCCGGGAGGCCAGATCCGCGTCGGTGCCCGAGGGACCGGAAAACAGCGCCCGCAGGGCGGAGCCGGCCGATACCCCCGAGGAGCCGGAGCAAACCGAGAGCAACGCGGCCAGGGCCAGGCCCAGGGCCAGCAAAGGCAGGGCGGCGCGGGAACGGGCGGTCATGGCAAAACCGCAGCCAAATCGGGAAACGCCCCGAGGCAAAGGCCAAAGAACCGGCCCGGGCGATGAGGATGTGACAGGAAGTCTTGATGCGACAACCGGCGAAACCTTTGGAGTGCGGTGGCGAAGCAACACGCCGACACCGCTTTCTACGCCGTTCGTCCAAGGCGATGACATCGGTGACTCTGCGACGCTTCCCATCTTCTGTTCCCAAACGAGAATGTCGAAGCCTCCTGTCGCGCCTGATTTTTAAACAGAAGATGAGAAGCGTTCTTCGCGAGTCCTCACTCATGGCCTTTATGTTCGTCACATAAAAGCGGCGTCGGCGCGTTGCTCTGCCACCGCACTCCATAAACGAGGCAATTCCAAGAAACTGGCCCCTATCTGCCACACCGACCTGACAGGGGCACCTTGAAAACGAACCGGAATCAGTCGCCGCCGCCACCGCCGCCGGGCCTTCTCATTTTTGAGAGAAACTCCTCGTCCGGCTCGGGCAGGATTTCGGGAACGCGGATCGGGGCGTTGAAGACACCCACGGCGCGGTCGTAGTCGTCCGCCACGTAAACGTTGGCCACCAGGGCGGCGGGAAGGGCCAGGACAAAAAACGAAACCCGTTTGTGGCCATGGATATAGGCCTCATAGGAAAGGCCGCCCAGCACCAGGGTGGCGGTGGCGGACCAAAGAAGTGTTTTCGACTTTTTGCTCATGGGTCGGTAGGGGGTGGCAGGGGTTGTAAGGTTTATGTTAGATCTTTGCGGGTGGAGTCAACGAAGGAGCGGTCCGCCCAACTCCACCGGAAGGGAACGGAAAACGCGGGAGGCTTCCCGTCCCGGCAACACCGGCTCAGGCCTTGCGCAGGAGTTTCGCCGCGTAAAAGCCGTCGTTGTTGGCCGTGGCGGGATCGCTGCGGTGCTCGGCCACGAGCTCGTAGCCGGCGGCATGTGTTTCCAGGAAGGCGCGGACCTGGTCCTCACCCTCCTCGGGCAGCACGCTGCACGTGGCGAAGACGACAAAGCCGCCGACCTTGGCGAGGCGGACATGCTGGGCCAGCAGAGTGGCCTGGAGCTGCGCAAGCCGTTCCACATCGGCGGGTTGCAGGCGCCATTTGATGTCGGGGTGGCGGCGGAGCGTGCCCAGGCCGGAGCAGGGGGCGTCAATCAGGACGCGGTCAAACTGGCCGTGCAGGCGGGTCCAGACCGCCTCGGAGGAGTTCTTCACCTCGATGTTCTGGGCGTCGGCGCGGGCCGCGCGTTTGCGGAGGGTTTCCAGGCGGTGCTTGGAGGGATCGAGCGCGAGGATGCGGCCCTTGCCGCGCATCAGCTCCGAAAGGTGGAGCGTTTTCCCGCCCTCGCCGCAGCAGACATCGGCCACGCGCTGGCCGGGCTGGGGGTCGAGAAACGGGGCGACGCTCTGGCTGGCGGCGTCCTGCTGCTCAAAGAGGCCATGCTGAAACTCCTGGGTTTCAAAGAGTTCGGCGGGCTTGCGGATGGCCATGATGCCGCGCGCCTCGTCCACCCAGACGGGCCAGAGACCGGCCTGGTCGAAGCGGCGGAAAAGGTCCGGGGCGTTGATCTTGCGGCGGTTGACGCGGAGATGGGGAAAGGCCTGCTCCAGCATGGCCTCGGCCATGGCCGTCCAGCGTTCCTCGCCCAGGGCGGCGGCGGCCCGCTGGTCGAGCCAGTCCGGCACGGAGAGGCGGACGGCGCGGGAGGCGTGGGCGGCCGCCCAGTGGGCCACCATGCGGGCCTGGCTCATGCCCTTGGGGACTTCAAAATCCTTCGGGTAATCGCGGCCCTGCGTCCACCAGGTCCAGGCGGCCCAGATGCGGGGAAACTCCTGGCCGTCCCAGGCCACGGGCGCGCCGTCCAGGGCGCGCAGCAGCCGCCAGTGGCGGACGATGCCGAGAAAACAGACGACGCGGGCGGCCTTCTCGTCGGGCCGCCGGGAGGAGCGGACGAGGGTGCGGAGGACCTCGTCGGCGCGGGCGCCACCGGTGGCCATGCAGGCGGTGACGGCGGAACCCAGGGCGCGATAGAAAACCCCGTCGGCGGAAAAGGCCATGATGTGTTGCGTTAACGAACTGATCCGGGGGGATCAGCCCTCCTCCGTGGTCGCGTCGCCGGAATCCTTGCGCGGAACCTTGCGGGCCGCCTTGGCCGGGGCCTT
>JANOBW010000200.1:0-13074 GCA_031411855.1 Opitutia bacterium | reverse complement strand
GCCGTGGACGACGACCTCTACTGGAACAGCTACCTGCAAAACCAGGCGGCCTTCCTCGACGAGCGCCTCGTCCTCACCGTCGGCCTCGGCTACGGCCAGCAGCACTACAACGACGCCCCCACCCGCAAGGGCGATGTGACCCCAAATGCCTCCCTTCTTTACCACCTCACCCCGCAGCTCGCCGTTTACACCAGCTACGCCACCAGCTACTCCCCCTCCGACCCCACCCGGGAGGACTTCGCCGGCAACCGGAACTTCCGCCCGGAAACTGGCGTAAACCACGAAGTGGGAGTGAAATACGACACCTCCGACCGCCGCTCCTCGGTGGCCGTCGCCCTCTTCCGGACGGAGCGCCAGGACGTCGTCACCCAGGACACCTCCCTCGGCCCGGTCAACGGCAACGGCAACATCTACTACCTCCAGGGCGGCGGCCAGGAGGCCCAGGGGGCCGAACTCAACGGCGAAACCCACCTCACGGACAACTGGCGCCTCAACGCCACTTTCGCCTACCTTGACGCCTCCTACGGCGCCGGGGCCTTCCCCCGTCCCGTGGCCAAAACCCCCGAATACTCCTGGAGCCTTTTCACCCGCTACGATGTGACCGACGGCCCCCTTCGCGACCTCGGCCTCAACCTCGGCGTGGTCTGGCAGGACGAACGCCTCGGCGGCAACGGAGCCCGCACCGCCGCCTCGCCCGACCCTCTCATGCTGCCCAGCTTCTTCCGCGTGGACGCCGGCCTCCACTACAAATTCAACCGCCGCTGGGATGCCTCCCTCAACGTGGCCAACGTCCTCGACGAAACCATCCTCGTGGACGGCACCACCGGGGCGAACCTCCAGGTCGCCGCCCCCCGCACCTTCTCCGTGCGCATCGGCTGCACCTTTTGAGGCCTCCCGGCCTCAATTAAAGATTAGAAATTAAAGATTAAAAATGACTCCAAACATCACACGGTTCGTGTATCTTTTTACTTATCAATCAGTTATGCATTTATTTTAAGCCCCTTTCATTTCCGCGCTGTCTTTACATTTTAATTTTTAATCTTTAACTTTTAATTCCGGAAAATCATGTCCTTCCGCCGCATCATCTTCTGGGTCCACCTGCTCACCGGCCTAACCGCCGGGCTCGTCATCGCCGTCATGTGTTTCACCGGGGCCAGCCTGGCCTTTGAAACCGAGATCGTGTCCTGGGCCGAGAGCGATGTGCGCCGGGTCAATCCGCCTTCGGACGAGGCAAAACCACTCCCTCTGGATGACCTGCTGGCCGGTTTTCGCAAAGATCATCCCGATGTCAGGCTCTCTGGCGTGACGGTCTCCTCCGATCCGCTCAACGCCATCGCGATTCCGCTGGGTCGGGACGAAGGCGCCTTACACCTTGATCCCTACACCGGAAAATCCGTCAAGGCCGCCACCAGCCGCACCCATGATTTCATGCGCCTGATGGAGTCCTGGCACCGCACCCTCGCCCTCACCGGCGACAACCGCGAGCTGGGCCGCGCCCTCACCGGGGCCTGTAACCTTTCCTTCCTCTTCCTCGGCCTCTCCGGACTCTGGCTCTGGTGGCCCAAACAATTGAAGTGGAAACACTTCCGCCCGGTCCTCTGGTTCACCGGAGCCGCCGGCAAGGCCCGCGACTGGAACTGGCACAACGTTTACGGCTTCTGGTTCCTGCCCGTCCTCATCGTCCTCACCCTCACCGGTGTCGTCATGTCCTACCGCTGGGCCAACGACCTCGTTTACACCCTGTCCGGCGAGACTCCGCCCGCGCCTCAAACTCCCGGCTCACCACCACCGGCCCAACCCGCATTTCCGATCGAACGTCCCGAGGGCGCGGCCAAACTCACCTTCGCCGAGACCCTGGCCCGTGTGCAAAAGGAGTTTCCCGCCTGGGAGGAAATCACGCTCCGCGAAGGCCTTCCGCCCCGCCGCGGCGCACCCGCCGCCAACCCGGGAAACCTTTCGTCCGGCCAACCGGAACGCCCAACTGGCCCCCAGCCCTACAGCGCCACCGTCAAGGAAACCAAGGCCTGGCCGCCCTTCGCCTCCACCCAGGTGGTCCTGAATCCCTTTACCGGCAACCTGCTCAACCGCAATGGTTTCAGCGATCAGACCACCGGACGCCAGGCCCGCACCTGGGTCCGCCAGCTTCACACCGGCGCGGCCCTCGGCACCCCGGGCAAACTCCTCGCCACCCTCGCCTGCCTGGCCGGCTGCGTCCTCGTCTGGACCGGTTTCGCCCTGGCCTGGAGACGCTGGAAGGGCCGGAAACTCAAAGCTGGGGTATCGTCGGAACCTTCGGTTCCTCAGGCTCAGTGACCGGCTTGGCAGTCGGTCCCGGCCGTCCCTCAGCCCGGGCCGCGCACAGGCAGGCGCCGAAGATGAAAATGCAGCCGGAAAGGTAGATCCACATCAGCATCGCGATGATCCCGCCGAACGCCCCGTAAACCGCGTTCAGGGTGGCGAAGTTCTTGAGGTAGAACACGAAAACGGTTTCCGTCGCCCGCAGCAGCAGCGTGGCGCAGAGGGCGGCGGTCCAGACCTCGGAAAACCGCGTGGGCCGGCGCGGGGCCAGCCGGTAAAACAGGCTGAGACTGATGAAGACCACCAGCGTCGGGACAACCATGTCCGCCACCTCAAAGAGCCAGGAGCTGAAAGGGTTCTCCGGAAAGAGCGCGTCCACCGCCGTCTTGGCCACCACGGGCACGGCGATGCTGAGGAGGACCGTGCCGACCATGACGGCGAGAAACACCAGGCTCTTGAGCGGCAGTTGCCACCAGTTGTGCAAGTCCAGGCCCCAGGCCCGGTTGGTCACGCAGATCAGGGTGGTGAAGCAGCTCATGGCCGACCATCCCAGCATGAGCAGGGCGACAAAGCTGGCCGGCCCCCGCGCGTTGACCACGCCGGAGATGGTGTTGAAAACGAAGTCCTGTTTGTCACCGCCGATCGGCACATACGTCCTGAGATAGGTGATGATCTCCCGCCCGGCCTGCTCGTGGTCAATGAAAAGCGAGGCGATGGTCACGAAGAGGATGACCAGGGGAAACAGCGAGAAAAACGCGTAGTGGGCAAACGCTCCGGCCCATTGCGTCCCATCAACTTGCATGAATTTCTTCACGGCCAGGCAGAGCAGGTCCCAGATCCTCCGCGCCGCTCGGGGCCACACGTTCACGAGACCGATTCCGCTGAATCACCTGCCGGAAACACAGGGTTCGTTCGGGTCATGTTTCGAGCAGTTTGCGGACGGACTGAAGTTCCTTCCGGCGGCTTTCGTCGAAGGCCGGATAACTCATCTTCATCGCGCTGAGCGTATCGAGGACGATGCGGGAAACAATCAGCCGCGCGTTTCCCTTGTCATCGGCCGGGACCACAAACCAAGGCGATTCCTTCGTGCTCGTGGCTGCCAGGCAGGCCTCGTAGGCGTGCTGGTATTCCTTCCAGTGTTCACGTTCCTCGACATCGGCCCGGCTGAATTTCCAGTTTTTTTCGGGGTCATCAATGCGGGCGAGAAACCGCTTCCGCTGCTCCTCCTTTGAGAGATGGAGGAAAATTTTGACGACCTTCGTGCCGTTGCGGTGAAGATGTTTTTCCAGATCCAGAATCGAGCGGTAGCGGTGGTCCCAAAATTCGTCGGTGCCAAGGTCGGCTTCCGGCAACCGCTGGCTGGCCAGGATTTCCGGATGCACCTTCACAATCAGAACCTCCTCGTAATAGGAGCGGTTGAAGATGCCGATGCGTCCGCGCTCGGGCAGGCAACGGGTGGTGCGCCAGAGAAAGTCGTGCTCCAACTCCTCCATGCTCGGGTGCTTGAAACTGAAGACCTGGCAGCCCTGCGGGTTCACCCCCGATATCACATGTTTGATCACGCCGTCTTTTCCCGCCGCGTCCATCGCCTGGAAAATCAGCAGCAGCGAATGGCGGTCGTGGGCATAGAGAAGCTGTTGCAGCTCGCTCAGTTTCCCCACGTGGTCCGCCAGCCTTTTCACGTATTCCTTTTTCGAGGCGCACAGGCGCTTTATCTGGGTCGGCCACTTCGCGAGGTTGACCTTTTTTCCGGGCTTAACCCGGAAGTCGTTGGCATTTACGATCGTTTTCAAAGTGATGGGGGTGTGAGATGGCCTGATGACCCGAGTATGATCGGGGCTATCTGCCGCTGGCAAGGTCGGTCTTCCCGGGCGCTGTGGGGTGAAGAAAGGGAACACGTCCTTGATTTTCTCCCCTTCCCTTCCTCTCCCTCTCCCCTCTTCCTGTCTTTCCTGCTTCGCCGCGCTTGTGCCCGCGCCCCAAGGCTGGTTGTCTCGCCCGTTTTTCCATGATCGCGATTCGCAACCTCTCCCTCCGCTACGGCCCACAGATCATCTTCGATGAGATCTCGGTGGACCTCGGCTCCCGCGACCGCGTGGCCCTGGCCGGCTCCAACGGCTCCGGAAAATCCACCATGCTCCGTGTCCTCGCCGGCCTGCATGAGGCCGATGGCGGCAAAATCGAGCAGGCCAAGTTTGTCACCCTCGGCTACCTCCCGCAGGATGGCCTGGAATGCGCCGGAAAATCCCTCTACGACGAGGTCGCCACCGCCTTCTCCGACGTGCTCGAAACCCGCTCCCGCCTCCAGGAGGCCGAGGAAAAACTTCAGGAACTGGAAACCACCGACCCCGCCTACTACGACCTGCTCGAAGTCATCGGCGACCTCGAACACCGCCTGGAGGACCTCGACGAGTCCCGCATCCCCGCCCGCATCGCCAGCGTGCTGCACGGCCTCGGCTTCGACGGCCGCGACATGGAAAAGCCCACCGAGAAGTTTTCCGGCGGCTGGCAGATGCGCATCGCCCTGGCCAAACTCCTCCTCCGCGAGCCTTCCCTCCTCCTCCTCGACGAACCGACCAATCACTTGGACATCGAGGCCCAGCAGTGGCTCGAAACCTGGCTCGCCCGCTACCACGGCGCCGTCCTCCTCGTCTCCCACGACCGCTCCTTCCTCGACGCCCTCTGCAACCGCACCTTCCTGCTCTCGCGCGGCACCCTGACCGACTACGCCGGCAACTACAGCTACTACGAAAAGGAGCACGCCGCCCGCAAGGAGCAGCTCGTCAAAGCCGCCGCCAACCAGCAGAAGGCCATGGCGAAACAGCAGGAGTTCATTGACCGCTTCCGCGCCTCCGCCAACAAGGCCACCATGGTCCAGAGCCGGATCAAGGCCATGAACAAGATCGAAGTCATTGAGCTGGAAGAGGAGGAAAGCTCCATCGGTTTCCGTTTCCCGCCACCCCCGCCCAGCGGCGCCACCGTTCTGAAACTGGAAAACGTGGCCCAGCGCTACGGCGACCTGACCGTCTTCAAAGGCCTCGACCTCACCCTCAAACGCGGCGACCGCATCGCCCTCGTCGGCCCGAACGGGGCCGGCAAATCCACCCTCGTCCGCCTCCTCGCCGGCTCCGAGGAACCGACCGAAGGCACCCGCACGCCCGGCCACAATGTCGCCGTGGCCTACTTCGCCCAGCACCAGGCCCTCGCCCTCGACGGCTCCCTCGACGTCCTCACCACCGCCGGCGAAGGCCTCAGCGCCGAGGCCCGCGTCCGCCTCCGCACCCTCCTCGGGGCCTTCCTCTTCCGGGGCGACGCCGTCTTCAAAAAGGTCTCGGTCCTCAGCGGTGGCGAACGCAACCGTCTCGCCCTCGCCCGCATGTTGCTGCGGCCCTTCAACTGCCTCATTCTCGACGAACCGACCAACCACTTGGACCTCCGCTCCAAGGCCGTCCTGCGCGAGGCCTTGGCGCATTATCCGGGCACCATGGCCATCGTCTCCCACGACCGCGATTTCCTCGACTCCCTCGTCACCCAGGTCCTCGAGGTCAAACCCGGCGGCAAACTCCGCTTCTTCCCCGGCAACATTTCCGACTACATCGCCGCCACCGACGTGGAGCGCAAAGCCGCCTGGGCCGCCGAGGAACTGGCCCGCTCCAAGTCCGGCAAAACCGCCGTCCTCACCCCCCAGGAGAAAAAGAAACGCGAGGACGAACGCCTCGCCCGCGTCGCCGTCCTCCGCAAAACCGTCGCCACCTCCGAAAAGAAACTGGCCGACTTCGAGGCCCAGAAAGCCGTCTGGGAAGAACGCATGGCCGACGCCGACTTTTACACCCGCGGCCACGACACCAAGGGCGACATCGAGGCCTACAACAAGGTCCAGAAACACTTAGACGAGGCCCTCAACGAGTGGTCCGCCGCCTCCGAGGAATTGGACAAGTTGCTGAAGCAGGGGTGAAGTCGGGAGCGCCCCCAAAGAAAAGAACTAGTCATTCGGTAGGGCGCTTTCGCCGAAAGCGCCGCCCGCCTCAGCCACATCTCCCACCACGTCACCTTCGCCCTAAATCAACACCTCAAACACAGGCGGGTTTTCATCATCTGATAAAGGGGAATAATCGCCATTCTTGCGGGGTGATTCCGCAATGCATCGGTTCACTGTTTCAAAAAATCTTTAAAAACAGCAATGTATTCTGGATTTTGACTATATCTTTTAAGAAGATCCTCTTTGGTCCAATGGCCTGACTTAACGTTCGAAGCCATTACACGTAATACTTGATCGCGAGTTTCTATAAGTTTAGTTTGTTGAATGTTTTTTAAGTTTTTTGCTTTTTCTGCTGCAATTTTATCTAAATACTCTTGACGCAATTTTGGATCAGCAATGGCATCTGGACTCATACCGGATGTTGCAAGTGGCACTCCAAGGGGAGGCATAACATTAGCTTTAATAAGCGGAAAATCCCAACTTTTATCGATGTTTGCGTCAACTTTTGCAAGAAATTGGTCCACGGTTAGCAATAAAGGTTCAGTAGAGTTGGCTACCGTGCTTTTTTGAAATTTTTCCGACTTCACTAAATTTTCAATGATTTTTGAGGCCAGACTTATTCTAGATGTAGCATCTTTAGTTGGAGAAAAGTCAAGCGACGGAAGAATTTTTGACAACTCTGCTGAGATTGTATCGGCAGTCGCATTATCTATTTTTCCATTAAATTTTAAAAGGCTACTTCCAAGTGCTTCTAATTGAGCATTTGATGTGCCTTCATTGGAAGGAGAAGCTGCATTGACTTGTTCCACTGTGACGCTAGAGCACAACAAAACTGCCGCTAACATGCTAGCAATAAGCAATTTAGTCTTAGGCTGTGTATTTAATGTAGTTTTCATGGTGAACGTTCTGCTACTTGTGTAAGTTTTTCTATGATACTGTAACCGGTGGAATCTACCAGTTTATGCGCTTGAACCCTGTCGGCCAAATATTCTCCTGATCCAGATTCTTTGTCTTTAACGCGCCAACGAACTTCAATCCAAAAGTCATATGTTCCGCTACTCCATGGAGGTGGGGCTCCAAAGAATCCAGCAGAATCAACCCATTTGTTATGAATATTTAATTTAGCCCAGTCTGTTATGGTATCATGCACAACTGTAGGATGGTGAGTATAATAGTCAGTTATATTGTGCGTTCCTTTATCGAATTCTTTTACTTCCACATTGGAAAAACACACATCGTCCGGCAGTGTGAGGACAATGATATCCATAGCAGCTCCCTGTGCGCCCGGAGTAATAGTTAGATCGGTTTTTGATAAACCAATTTCGCCATCTGGTTGCACAACATTAAAATTCAACACCATCACTCCGCCCAAAATGGTGGCTTGAACTGTTGGAGTGCAAGCCCTGATGCCAGCCTCCAAAAATTTGGCTTTCGCATTGGCAGGATCATCGATAAGAGCGCTAGTTCCGGGGGTTCCGGAAAGCGTCCAAGTAGGCATGGGCGCGCCGTCAGGTTTTATTTTTACGTTCACGTTCTCTCCAACACCTAATTTAGTGCGTGAGCGATTGGCAGGCACGCTGACAACTGTTTGAGAAATCATCTGTGCCACATAGAGTGTGGCTGATTTACCATCGGCGAAAAAAGTATTACTTTGATTATCTTCGCCGAGGATCAGATCTGGATCATCCGTAAAAATTGCCGTATCTCCATTACTGTTCTCATTAAATTCCAGTTTATAGTCATAGTCTGGGCTAGGTGTTCCCCGAAAATTGGGATCAGTTGCTACCCAACTTAGTTTTACTTTGTATTTTGAACCTTTGGGGAGATAAAATGTGTCTGTCTGCAAAACGCCGTATTGCCTGTTTGTTCGGTAGCGAGGACGTCCAGAGGGATCACCTTCCTGTGGTTCAAGAGTGACGCAGTATTTTTCCGAATGACTCCGACTCGGATCACCAAAAATCACCACAACCGGCACAAGTGGAGCAAGTGGAGTGGCTGGCCCTCCAGGTGTGCCACCCGGGTTATTGGGAGTGCTGGCGGGATTAGTAGGGTTACTGGCGCTTTCGTTTTCTACTTTGTCACTGAAGCCATCGCCGTCGGTGTCCGCGTCAAGTGGGTTGGTATTGAGTTGCTCTTCGAGTCTGTTGGGAAGTCCGTCGTTATCTGGGTCTACGTCTAAGTTGTTGTCGGGATCGGCGTCCGTCTGGTTGTTCACCAACGGGTTAAAGCCGTAGAGGAGTTCCCAACCGTCGTTCATCCCGTCGCCGTCCGTGTCGGGTTGGGCTGGATTGGTGTGATAGATGGTGAATTCCTCCAGGGTAGTCAGACTATCCCCATCAGGATCGGCGTTCCAAAGAAAGGTGGCCGGATTGTTGTAGACAAAGGGGTCAAAGCCAAGGTGACGAAAGACAAACTCGATCTGGTTGGGAATGGTGTCACCGTCGGCATCCAAGAGCCCGTCGGAGGAATCGGTGGGATCAAGACCTTGGGCGATTTCAACGTCATCCCAGATCCAATCGCCATCCGTGTCCATTATCAAAACATTGGTGAGGTGGACCAAAACCTCATCACCATCGGAAAGGGTGTCTTCGTCGGTGTCCCACTTAATAGGGCTGCTTAAGTAAATCATGACTTCCTCGTAGTCAGTAAGATCGTCACCATCACTATCTTGGTCCCAAATCTCCGTGAAGTAAAGGTGAACCTCGTCACCATCGGAAAGGCCGTCGCCGTCGGTGTCGGCAAGTTGAGGGTTACCGGAATTCCACATTTCCTCAACGTTGGTCAGGCCGTCGGCATCGGGGTCACCGGATGCGCCGCTATCGGGGTTGATGCTGCCATCATCGTTGGGGTCAAGGCCGTTGGCTACCTCCCAGCCATCGTTCATTCCATCATGGTCAGAATCATCCAGAACGGGGCTGGTGCTCCAGATGAGAACCTCGTCGCCATCTGAGAGGCCGTCTCCATCGGTGTCGAACGAGTTGGGATTGGTGCCTTGCTGGCATTCGGCGAGGTTGTCCAGCCCGTCGAAGTCAAAATCGTCTGCCGCCGCTTGAGCCGTCAGGTTGCCAAAGTGATAGATTTCCCAGGCGTCGGGCAGGCCGTCCGTGTCGGTGTCGGGAAACTGGGAAAGGGTGTCGGGTCCGAAACGCAAGGCCCGGAAGAAGATTCGGTTTCCCGAGCTCAGGGTGAAGGTGGACTCAAGAACGCCGTTCTCGCCATGGGGATTGGCGTAGGGGACGAGCGTCCACATCTCCCCCATTTCCAGGGTGTATTCCAGAAGGTAGTGGTAATTGCTGTCGCCCCACCAGGTGACTTGGCCCACGGCCGGAGTGGTCGAGGCATCGAAGGTGACGGCAACACCGGAGTTTGGGGTCTGGGGCGTTTGCACCCCCAGTAAGGCCGTGCCCACGGTGACAAACGCAAGGATACGTGGCAGTTTCATGACTGTCAGTTACTTGGATGAAGCCGACGGGCGGGTCACAGGCCAGAATTGGATGACGGCATCTTTGGGCTTTTCCGGATGGGCCTCTCTCCAGCGCTGGCGGGCGGCGTTTTCGGCCTTCAACACCGCCTGGTCCCAGCGAAGCTGATGCTCGTTGGCGGCATAATAAGAGAGAACATCGGGAAGAGCCTTAAATTCCGGGGTGTCGTCGAGCCCGGGCGGGTTCTCCTTAGCGGGAAGGATAAGAATGTCCTTGGCTGAAAAGAAATCGGAGCCGGGAAAGTCTTTGCGATTCTGACTTTTGGCGTGCTGCCACGTGTCCTCGCCCACGCCGAGGACGAGGGTGTAGTCGGTCTTCTCGGTGCTGATATGCCCGGCGCCTCTGAGGAGATTGAAATCCACGTTCACAAACACGCGATAGGTTCGCTCCTGGTGGGTCCATCTCATTTCCGTAACCGCATGGTCATAAACCGTATTGGAAAGAAACAGGGCGACATGAGGTTTCCGTTCGACCGGTTTGGCCTTGTTCTCCTCCAGACCTACTCGCTTCTTCTCCCCTTCTGCCTTGGGTGCCATGACCGGGGGAGGTCCGTCCATGAGCTGCGTGGTGACCGTGCGGCCACCCTGGATCACCGTGCGTTGCTGAACGGCGCGGGAGGAGTTGACCAAAGCCGGTCGTGGGGAAAGCACTTCGGCAGGGGCGATCTGCTGAGGCACAAGGGAAGCCGCCAGCCGTTCGACCTCGGTGAGCTGTTCCAAAGGAGTCGTGGCGGCTTGCGGCGTGGATGTAACAGCACTCTCAACTTTTTCCGCCCAGACGTCGTGGGAAATGCCACCAAGGCAGAACATGGCCACAGAGGATAACTTCAACGCGATTATGAACAATGTTTTAGGCGTTTTGGGTGGAAGCATCATGGGAGGTTGACAATTAAAAGAATGATGAATGAGAAATCACGAAAGCAACGGTAAAGAACCTGAGGGGAAATCTTTCTAGTTAGAACAAGTGCGCGAACACCCAAGCTTGAGGATTCCACGCACGCTCACTCGCCCTCCTCCCAACGCCCGCCGCGGATGCCTTCTTTTTTCGTGCGCCGGTCGGAGCGGTGGGCGATCTGGCGGATCTGTTTTGGGGTGAGGTCGTCCTTGCGTTTCCACCAGCCTTCCTGTTCGCCGGCCATGAGGCTGCCGAGGGGTTCGATGCGGGCCACGGTTTCGGCCAGGCCGAAGCGGGCGATCTGCGCCTCGATTTGCGCGGCGGGTTTGTAGCCCATCGGTGACTCGGACAGGTCGGGTTTCCCACTGAACCAGCGGATGTCCAGCCCCGGGGTGGCCTCGGCCACGAGCTGGGCCACGCGTTCGGCGTCCATTTCGCCATTGGGCAGACGGTAGGGGCGGAGCGTGGCGGTGCGCGAGCGGTTGCGACCGGCACCGTGGGGGCAGAAGGAGAGGTGGTTGGGGTTGTCCGAGCCAAGAACGAGCAGGATGGGGCTGGCCATGTTGAGCGGGATGAGGCCGAGGCGGGCCGAGCCGTCGTCCTCCCGCCAGGCGGGGGTGGCACCCTTGCCGTGGAGGAAAAGTTCGCCGCGTTTCCAGACAAAGTTGTGCTCGTTGCCGACCTCGGCGGCGGACGCGCCTTTGATTCGTTCCAGAAACATCCGGTGGATCACGCGATGGTTGGCCCGCGTCCAGCGCGCCACGTATTGGAGCGCGTCCCAGTAGGCCGCGCCCTCCTCCGTGCCGTGGTCCAGCCAGCAGGCCGCCTCGGGCACGTCCCGGGCGACCTGTTCCGTGTGGCGGATGGCCGCCTTTTTGCCCTTTTCGAAGACCCGCGCCCCGAGGCCGCGCGAACCGTGGTGGGTGACAAGAACGTGCCACGGTCCGCCGGCCAGTTTCCCGGCCAGTTCGCCATGGCCGCCTTCGCGGAGTTTCCGCAGGGCATCCTCCCCGAAACCGGCCCGGCCGAGGAAGGCGAAGTGGTTGCCATCACCTTGAGTGCCAAGATGTTCCGCCGCGATGTCGTCGAGGCCTTTCAGAAAGGGGTTTTCCCACACGTCCTCCCGCAGCACGGCGGAAGCCACGCGGTTTTCCAGGTGGCGGCCCCCTCCGCCGAAGTGGGTCGAGGCGGTCAGGGCGTCGAGCATGGCCGAGGTGGAAAGCCCGGACGGGGCCTGGAAGAAAGTCGCGCGCATGGAGCAGCAGATGTCCGCGCTGTGGGCGGAGGGAAGGATCGCTCCCCGGGCCGCGACGATGCCGCCCACGGGGATGTCGCCGGGTTCGTTGCCGGCCGGGCAGGCGTCGGGCATGATCGCCCCGGCCTCCAGACGCGGGCAGCGGAGCAGCTCGGCCATCTGGCGGCGCACGGCCGCGATGTTGCTTTCGTCCTCGGGGGTTTCAGCCGCGATGGCCTCGGACCAGGGCAGGGCTTCGGGACGCGGGGAGACGCGCAGGTCGGGCCGCGGCAGGCGGCGTTCGATCTGTTTCAACAGGTAACCGGGGTCACGGATCCCCTTCGTTTCCTCCAGCTCACGGGCCAGGCGGAGGGCCTCTTCCAGCACGGGTCCGGGAGGCCAGCCCGCCCGGACGAGGTCATCAGGGCCAAGCAAAGGCATGGAAACAGAGTGAGCGAAGACGGTGGCCGGACTCAAGCGCGGACCTCGCGGGACAAGGCAACGGGAGCCAAGCTGCTCCCCTTGCCTTGGGTGACCAAGTTCCGTCCCCTCTTACTTCCCCTTCGGATTGGGGTAGGCCGCCTTCAACGCGTCGCGCTCGGTGGCCGTGACCGGCAGGACCGCGCCGTGGCGAAATTTGAACGGAAAACTGATCCCCGCGCCGGGGGTGAACTTGCCGCCCGCCAGGTCGTTGCAGACGTAGGGCTGGTAGCCTTTGCCTTTGCTGTAGTAGTCGAGCAGGAGGCACCAGGTGGCCGGTTTGCCGGCCGCGGCGGGCTCCTGGAGAAAACAGGCGGGGCCTTCGTAGCCCTTGAGGGTGGCGAGGGAAAACTCCGGCACGTCCTGCCACGGGCCCATGAGTTTTTTGCTGACCTCCATCGTGATGGCCTTCGACCTTTCATCCTTGGAGAAGCGGTAGTAGTTGCCGTTGTCCCAGACGATGTCGGTGTCAATCACGTCGGCGGCTTTGTCTATGTAAATGAAGGATTTGCCAAAGGTTTTGAAGTCCTTCGTCCGGCAGGCCCAGATGCGGTGTTTCGCAAAGTTGTCGCTCTTGGTTTTGGAGGCCCAGAACACCAGGTAGTCGCCGGCCTCCTCGTCGTAAACGGCCTCGGGCGCCCAGGTGCAGCCGGCGTCGTCCGGGGCCACTTGGACCAGCCGGGGCTGCGACCATTTCACCAGGTCGG
>JANOBW010000199.1:0-2263 GCA_031411855.1 Opitutia bacterium | reverse complement strand
ACCGACGAACTCCCCTTCTACCACAACCGGCCCGAACTCTGGCACCCCTACCGGCAAAGTCTCCTCAAGGGAGACCTTCCCATCCGCGGCCAGGATATTTTCCTCAGTTTAACCGCTTCCAGTGAAACGGTTTATGAGGACCGGCTTCTCCCCGTCCCCAGCGGGGCCAGCGCCAACGTCCCGGGGTCCTACGACTTCTTCGGCAACAGCCACTCCAGCGTCTTTGTCACCAATGTCTCCTTCGACGCCACCCTCTTCAAAGGCGAGACGGTCTTCATGCCGGTCGAATGGGCGGTGAAGATCAAACCGGTCTTCAATTACAACCACGTGGACTTCCGCGAGGCGGGGATCGTCAATCCCGACCCAAGAGGTTCCGGCTCAACCAGTTCCAACCCTCCCGGCAACGGCGGCGTGACCAATCCCGGCGACATCGGCGGCATCCTCAACGGCGGCACCACGCCCGCCCCCGGCGGCCTCGGTCAGGCGCGCTCCACCAACCGCGACCGCACCGACCTCGCCCTCCAGGAGGCCTTCGTCGAGGTCCACCTCGCCGACCTCTCCCCCAACTACGATTTCCTCGCCGTCAAGGCCGGCAACCAGACCTTCAATTCCGACTTCCGCGGCTTCATCTTCAACGACACCAACCTCGGCGTCCGCCTTTTTGGCAACTACGGCGGCAACCTCTGGCAATACAACCTCGCCGTCTTCGACATGCGCAAAAAGGACAGCAACTCCGAGCTCATCACCTTCGAGCCCCGCGAACAGCAGGTCGTCATCGCCAATCTCTACCGCCAGGATTGTTTCTGGAAAGGCTACACCACCCAGTTCAGCTTCCACGCCAACCTCGACCACGCCGGCAAACACTTTGATGGCAACAAGTTCCTCGCCATCCCCGCCCCCCTTGGCACCCCCGTCGAGCACGAGGTCAATGTCGGCTACCTGGGCTGGGCCGGCGACGGCCACATCGGCCGCTGGAACGTCTCCCACGCCCTCTACCTGGCCGCCGGGCGGGACGGCTTCAACGGCCTGGCCGGACGCCCCGCCGGCATCCTCGCCCACATGGCGGCCGTCGAGGTCAGCTACGATCAGGACTGGATCCGCTGCAAGGCCTCCGCCGTTTACGCCTCCGGTGATGGCGACGCCACCGACGGTCGCGCCACCGGCTTCGATTCCATCGTGGACAACAACAACTTCGTCGGCGGCCCCTTCAGCTACTACAACCGCCAGGGCTTCAACCTCGCCGGCACCGCCGTCGGCCTGAAACAGCGCCACAGCCTCCTCCCCGACCTCCGCACCAGCAAAGCCAACGGCCAGGCCAACTTCGTCAACCCCGGCGTCGTCATCCTCGGCCTCGGGGCCGAGATGGACCTCACCCCCAAGGTCCGCATGTTCCTCAACGCCAACCACATCAGCTTCGCCGAAACCGACCCGCTCAGGACCGCCCTCCACACCAACCGGGTGGATTCGGACTTCGGTCTCGACCTCAGCATCGGCTTCCAGTGGCGCCCCCTGCTGACCGACAACATCATCCTCTCCCTCGGCTACGGCGCGCTCCTCCCCGGCGATGGCTTCAAAGACATCTACCGCACCACCCAGCCCCCCGTCCCCGGCTACACCGGCTCCGGCAGCCAGGTGGACCGCGTCCTCCACAGCGCCGTCGCGGCCGTCACGTTCACCTACTGAGCCTAATCTGCCTCGGCTGCCTGGTCCTCTGAAATCTGAAATTTAAAATCTGAAATCGCCGGTTTTCCGGCAACCACCATGTCTTTCGCCAACCAACTTCAGCCACCACTGAGACTCCAGGACTCGCCCCACCCTCTCCGCGCCTCCGCGTCTCCGCGTGATCTTTCTGCCTCACCTGCATCGGGCTTCTGAAATCTTAAATTTGAAATCTGAAATCGCCGGTTTTACGGCCACCACCATGCCTTTCGCCGCCCACTTCCTCCACCTCCTGAGCCACGCGAAGTTCCGCCCCGGCGGGTTTCACCTCTTTGCCTCCTCACTTCTTCTCCTCCTCTGCCTCGCCCCGGCCTCGTTCTCTGAAATTCCTGCCTCACAACTGCTGAGCGAAGCGAAGTCCCGCCCAAGCGGGGCCTCGAACTCATCACTCATCACTCATCACTCATCACTTGCCTCCTCCGCCGACGCCATCCATGGCCCCGCCATCAGCGTCCCGCGCGATCTCGCCCGCGCCGAGACCATCGCCAAAATCGTCAACTGGATCAACCAGTCCCAGCCAGAAGCCGACCGCAAAAGCGTGGGC
>JANOBW010000198.1:0-4562 GCA_031411855.1 Opitutia bacterium | reverse complement strand
CGACCCCGGCCCGTTCCCCCGCCGGAAGCCCGCGCAGCAGGTGTCCGAGCACGGCTTCGGCCCCGTAACCTTGGGTGGGAGTGGTCTGCACGAGCAGGATCATGCGGGTTTGCTTCGCCCGGTTGGCGGGGCGGCGTCAATCATTGAGCGAGGCGGGTGTTTTTGTTTGCCTCAGTTTGGCTCGTTCCCTTGGGTTCTCTGTTTAACCAAACCAACATCTTTATGGCCGAAGAACTCGTAGGAAATTGTCTTGTCGCCCAGTCCGGGGGACCCACCGCCGTCATCAACGCGAGCCTCGCCGGGGTCATCAGCGAAGCTCTCAACCATGAGTGCATCGAGGAGATCTTTGGCGGCCTCAACGGCGTTCAAGGCATCCTGCAGGAAGACCTGGTGGACCTCGCCGCCGAATCCCAGCAGACCATCCGCGGCCTCCGCACCACGCCCGCCGCCGCCCTTGGTTCCTGCCGCTTCAAACTGAAGAAATCGGCCGATTTTGAGCGCGCCATCGAGGTGTTCAAGGCCCACAACATCCGCTTTTTCTTCTACATTGGCGGCAACGATTCCCAGGACACCGCCTACAAAATTTCCCAACTGGCCAAGGAGCGCGGCCATGAGATGCGCGTGATCGGGATTCCGAAGACCGTTGATAACGACCTTCCCCACACCGACCACTGCCCCGGTTTTGGTTCGGCCGCCAAGTATGTCGCCACCACCGTCAAGGAAATCGCCGCCGACTGCGCCGCCACCGGCCACGGCGACCTCGTCCAGATTGTCGAAGTGATGGGCCGCAACGCCGGCTGGATCGCCGCCGCCTCCGCCCTGGCCAAGCGCCGCGAGAGCCCGAACGACGCCCCCCACCTCATCCTCCTCCCCGAAGTTCCCTTCTCGTCCGACGCCTTCCTCGACCAGGTCCGCAACGTCCTCAAACGCGAGAAGTTCTGTCTCATCGTGGTGGGCGAAGGCCTGACCGATGCCGACGGCAACTACGTCGCCACCGCCGGCGCGCAGACCGACTCCTTTGGACACGCCGCCCTGGGTGGCGCCGCCGATTACCTCCGCAACCTGGTGGAAACCAACCTCGGCCTCAAGGCCCGCGCCGCCCGCCTTGGTTATGCCCAGCGTGCCGCCGCCCACTGCCTCTCCCAGACCGATGCCGAGGAGGCCTATCGCGCCGGCCAGGCCGCCGTCGTTGCCGCTGTGGAAGGTCACACCGACAAGATGGTCACCATCGTCCGTGGCGAAACCGACCAATACACGTCCGAGACCAGCCTGACCAACCTCTCCGAAGTCGCCAACCACGAGAAGAAAGTCCCCGCCGACTTCATTAACGACGACAAGTTCAGCATGAACCACAAGTTCTACAAATACGCCCTGCCCCTGATTCAGGGCGAGGTCACGATCCCCTACGAAAACGGGGTTCCGAATTTCGTGCGTCTCAGCAAGACCCGGGTGGAGCGCCTTCTGCCCCGCCATATTTTTGAGTAACCGGTTCTGGTCTCGTCACTTTAACCAAGCCTGGAACGGTTTCCCCGTTGCCAGGCTTTTTTTCACCCTCATTCCATTTCCCGTCATGAAACTCCTCCGTCTCCTCGGGGCCTCTGCCCTTCTCTCAGCCGCTCCGCTCGGAGCCGCCCTCAGCGTCCAATCCGCCTTCCTGCCGAATGCCGAGGTCGCCCTCTACAGCGACGCGGCCGCCGTCAACGCGACCCCCTTTGGCGCCGAAATGAAGAAACTCCAGGACGTTTTTAAAAACCTGGCCAAAACCGGCGGTGCTGATGCCTCCAAACTCATGGATGACACTTTTCTCAAGGAACTCGGTCTGGAGGAGAAGGATGTGATTTCCTTCGCCGGCTCGTTCAAGGGCATTGAAAGCGTCATGCAGGGTGGCAAACCCGAGGTCGCCCTGGCCCTCCAGCTTGGCAAAAAAATTGACGGGGCCAAACTCATGGAGCTGATCAAGAAACAGCTGGCCGAGTCCGCCCCCGAGGCCACCGTCACCGAGATCACGGTCGGCACCAGCAAGGTTTATGCCATCAAGCCTTCCAAACAGGACGCCGAAGCCCCCGATTTTCATGTCTTCGTGAGTTCCGATCTTCCCAAGACCCTCGTTCTGGCCGGCACTCCCGAGGGCCTGAAGGCCGCCATGGCCAATGACAAAGGCGCGGTGGGCGCGAATCTGAAGGCTCCGCTGGCCCAGCACGGCACCCCCCAGATGTGGCTCTCCGTGGTGCTGCCCGAGGCCGTCAAGGCCCAGCTGGCCGCCGCCACCGCCGGCAATCCGATGGGCCCCGGCTCGAACCAGTTTGGCACCGCGCAGTCCCTGGCCCTTTCCGCCACCTGCGGCACCGATCTGAAGGTCAAACTTTCCGTGGATTTCGCCAAGCCCGAGGCCGCCAGCCTGGCCAAGACCATGTTGGAAACCATGGTGATCCCGATGGCCAAGATGCAGCTGGCCGACCCCCAGACCGGCGCCGCCCCCTCCTGGACCAACGGACTCTCCGTCGCCTCCGTCGGCAACACCGCCGTCTTCACCATCGCGATGACCAGCAAGGACGTCGAAGGTCTGGTTGCCACCGCGATGAAACAGGCTGGCGCCGCTCCCGCCGGCGAGGATGAGGCCCCTGTCCCCGCCCCGGTCAAACCGGCCCCCTCCAAGTCCGCGCCCGCCAAGCCCGCCCCGGTCAAACCCGCTCCGGCCCCGAAGGCCGACGCCGCCAAGTAAGCCGGCTCCGAAAGGTCTTTCCCAAGTCCGCACCTTCGCCGGTGCGGGCTTTTTTTGCGCTGCGGCGGGAGGCCCCGTCCGGCCAAAAAGAAACCCCGCAACTCGTTAAAGTTGCGGGGTTTAAAGTGGCGCACCTGTAGGGACTCGAACCCCAAACCTTCTGATCCGTAGTCAGACGTATGATTGTTTTTGAAATGCCATGCCGCGCCTAGGATGGCTTAGATAAAGGATTTAAGTGCGTGCATGGCGTGCATAGCGTGCAGTGGGAGTGGTAGCAAAAGTGGCAGCAATTGTCTTGCGGTGATTTAGGCGAGGAGTTGTGTGTCGCTATGATTCGCACCAAAAATGACATTGAGGTTTTCAAACGGAGTGAAGAGCCGGGGGCACATTACTACTACCGCTTTGCCGTCCCTAAGAGGTATCTGAAGCCGGGAGTCCCGGCTCGTGTCATGCGGTCTTCCGGGACCGGATTGTTGTCTGTGGCACGGGATAAAGCCTGGGATGACTTTCAGCGATTCACGGGCGGAAGGGACGCGGTGGGAGGTGTGCCAGTTGCTGAGCGGATTGGGTTCAAAACTCCCTATCGGACAGTGGAGGAGGCGTTGGTTCATTACCTTGAACGCGCTCCGGCTGTTTTGAGCGGCGCAGCCTTTGGGTATCGTGGCAATGTGCTGGCAATTAGAAGGTTGCTGGACCGGTGCGAGTTGAGTGCGGAAAAGGTGAGGCTTGATGTTCTTACCGCCGATCTTTGGGAGCAGTGGGTGAAGGTGCGGTATGCTGAGGCTGGAATGGAGTGGCCGAAGGATGCAAAGAGGCCGAGCAAGCTGAATGGCTCGCTCAATTCGGAGTGGAGGCAGATTAAGGCAATCTTTGGGGCCAGAAGTCGCCGGGATGTGTTCAAGGGGTGGCTGTTTCCGCCGTCTCTGGAAGGTTTCTTGTCCAGGCCGGCCTTGCGTGCTGCTTCCACCCGCTATCAGCCGATTCCCAACCTTGCGCAGATGGACGCCGCCTTTGAAGCGGCTCTTGAGCCTTGGGCCAGAATGACTTACGAGCTAGCCCGCTTTTGCGGCCTTCGTCGCGGTGAAATTGTCGCGGCCCGGTGGGAATGGGTCGAGGGAAACGCGAAAGACGGGTGGCTGATCCGAGTTGAGGATCGAGGTGGTGACGAGGAGGAGGGTGGTTCCAAAGTCAAGAACCGCAAAGGGAGAAGCATCCCGGTCTCGGCTCAACGTATGGCCCGTTGGAGGGAATGGGCCGAGTCGGACGGGCTTGGTGGCTGCTCCGGTTGGATGGTGCGCCGTGCTGATGTGGGAGAGGGGCGGGACGCCCGCCTTGACCTCGTTGGGCGCGATGTATCGGCCATGGTGCGAGTCTGGTTGCCAGAACGTGAAAAGAGCCTGCATGAGTTGCGCAAGGCGGCTGGCTCCGAGGTTCTCCGACTCACTGCCTCAATGGCGATGTGCGCGGAGTTCCTGGGGGACACCATTGCAGTCGCCGAAGCCCACTATGGGCGCGTGGAGTTAAAGGGGCGCATGGCAGGCCTGTGATGGGGTAGCAGCTACTTGTCCTTGTCCGCCATTTGCTCATCGAGGCCCGGAACTTTATTTTTTTTTACCCGTAGGCCAGTTGTTTGATGCTCCTGAGGTAAGGGTGTTTGTTTCCAGATGATTTCCCATAGACACAACAACGTGCGTGCGTAGGTGGTTCGAGGGCTCTTTTGAACCGGTTGGGACAGCGGGAAAAATCCTTCTTGCACGGACGAATCCTGGTTCAGGTTAGTCAATTTCTCCTGGCTGTGGTTTGTCCGTGCAACTCGGGAAGGGGTTTTCCTCGATGCTGA
>JANOBW010000197.1:0-22659 GCA_031411855.1 Opitutia bacterium | reverse complement strand
AAAAAGTAGTCCGGCGTGATCTTGGCCTCGATGCACTGGGTGATGATCTCCTGGCCGGTCTCCAGGATGCAGCAGGCCAGCAGGCCCTCCTCGGCGTCCAGGTTGGCCGGCGAGCCGCGCTCTGAGGGAAGTTGTCCCTGGGCGTCAAGCTTGGGCACGGAGGGGTCGAACCGGCGGGTGGGCGGGCGGGAGTTTTTGAAGCGGGCAGGATCAGCCATGGAGAGGGCGGGGAGGAGTCGGCGGAGAAGGCCGGGGTGGGCAAGCGGAAGATGTTCGGAAAATATGCACACGACCTCGCCAGGGTAAATTTACCCCAAAAGACCATGGAACCAGCGGCAAGTGACGGCGTTTGCCACTTCTCCTCCAACCGACAACTCAGGGCGTCGTGTTGTGGGACATCAGGGATTTGATCTGATCCTGGGACAGAGCCGTGTCGCAGATCACCATCTCGTCGAGATCACCCCGGAAAAACTTCCCGTCATACCCCGGCACCTTGGGGTCGTGGAAGGCCAGGTTGCGCCCCATCCAGATCCCGTGGTCCAGGGTGCCGGTCGCGCCGGTGATGCGGGTGTCAATGTCGCGCACGGCCTTGCGGGCGGCCGGTTCCATGACTCCGTCCACATAAAGCAGGATGTGGGTCGAGGTGTTGGGTTTGCCCGCCGGATCACCGTAAAGGACAACGGCATAGTGATGCCACCGGTCGTCCCGCAGGTCCGTCGTTCCCACCACCCAGCCCCGGCCGGTGCCGACCCGCAGACGCCCGATGGGACCTTCCTCCCTGATGGGGTTGACCGAGATCTGCCAGGCTGTGCCACCCCCGCTCACGTCGCCCCAACTGACAATCCCGTAACCCTCCTGGGTGGTCACATCCTTCGGCACCCGCATCCAGAACGCCACCGTCCGGGGAGTGGGGCCGGCGATACCCTTGAAACGGCTTTCAAACCAGGAGTCCCTGCCGTCAAAACGCACCGCCGAACCGTAGGGGCCCGGCACACGTTCCGGTTCCCGGGCCAGACCGGCGAAGGAGCGGAACTCCGCCGTGGCGATGCCTCCGCCCAGCTCCCGTCCCGAGTCGGGCACCGAGCCGTTGGAAATCTCGTCAAAGGTCCACCGGACGGAGCGCGGCTCCGAGTCGGACACGGGCGGCAGGGCCGTGACAAAGGCCTCGGCATCGGCCTGGGGCAGGGCGGAGTTGAGGCCGTCCCCGGAAATCCGAAGGGCCTGGTTTTCCACCAGGCGGGTGGTTTTCCCGTCCTTTCCCTCGGCCTTGACCACTCCCTTGAGGACATGGACTTCCATCCCCCCGTTGGCCGCGACGGAAACTCCGAATTTCGTGCCCAGGTCCACCAGCCGTCCGGACGGGCCGTCCACCGTGAAGCCCTGGCCACGCGAATCAAAAACCTCCGCCACCAGGCGGCCCCGGTGCAGGTATCCGCCCTTCGCGCCGGTGATCTCGTAGTCGGCCGGGCCTTCCACCACGACGCGCACGCCCGCCTCGTAGCTGACCTCGACCAGGCCGGTCTCCACCACCAGATGGCGGCCGGGCACGAGCCCGTCGGCGGAAAGGTCGAGCCGGGTCCCCACCGAACGGGTCAGGGTCGCGACCGGGACGGGATTTCCCGGCGCGAGGAGAAACGCGGCGGCCAGCAGGGCGGCGATCCCCCCCAGCCCGGCGCACCAGCGGACCAACCGCTCCCGCCGCAGACGGGCGGCGACACGCTCCGTAAACACCTCGGCGGCGGCGGGTTCCTCGCAGGCCAGGCGTTGCTCCACCTGCTCGGAAAAACGGTCCGCATGTTCCTTGAGCGAGAGCGCGATCAGCCGGTCCACCCCGCACAGCAAGGCCAGGCGGCGGCGCAGTCTGGGATCGGCCCGGCAGGCGGCAAGCAGCTCGCCGGCCTCCTCCGAGGTCAGTTCACCCTGGGTGGCCTTCGCGGCCAGCTCCTCGATGCGGTTGGGGTTCATGGCGGATTCAGACGTTCTGGGACAAGTTAACCTTGGTCTCGATGCAGGACGCAAGCGAGCACCGGATGCGGTGGAGCTGCATGGTCAGGGCCGAATAACCCCGGCCGGTTGACTCCTGAAGCTCCAGGACGCTTTTCCCCTCGAGATAGCGCGACACGATCAGGGCCCGGGAGGGCCCCTCGACCTTCTCCAGGCACTCGCGGAGGGCGGCCAGGATGGCCGGCTCCTGGCCGCCCCCAAAGGCTTCCTCCAACCCGTTGTCCATCATGAGTTCGAGTTCCTCGTTTCCACCCACGGGCTGGGCCCGGAACTTCCGCCGGTGGTTGAGCAGGAGATGGCGCGCGATCCCGCGCAGCCAGGGCCGGAAGGGTTTTCCCGGCTCGAAGGAGCCCAGCTTGCGGTGCGCCGTCACAAACGCCTCCTGGGCCAGGTCGTCGGCGTCGTCCACCCCTCCCATCCGGACGGCCAGAAACGAGCGCACATAACCCTGGTGCAGCCGGACCAGTTGCGAGAAGGCGGCCAGGTCACCTCCCTTCGCCCGAAACACCAGGGCGGCGTCGGGATCAGGGGGGGAAACTTCGGCGGGGAATGCTTTCATACCCATAAGGTTGTTTCGAAAGGGGTGTTTGCCACCAGTTTTTCCGGAAAACCCGGGGAAACGAGAAGGGACGGCCGCGCCATCAAATCCCCCGAACGGGTGAATGTGATAAAATCCGGGCTGCCCGAGTGATATTTTGAAAAGTGACGACAACTGACAGCGAACCCAACCCCCCGATCATCTCATGCGCCCACACCCTGCCCTCACCCTCACCACCCTGTCCTTCCTCCTCGCCGCCGCCTCCCAGGCCGCCATCTACCAATGGGCCGGCACCACGTCCAGCGACTGGACCGTCGGTGGCAACTGGATACCAACCAGCACTTTCAACGCCCAGAGCATCACCGCCGGCCCCGCCCCGACGGGAGCCACCTTCGCCCACCGCCTCAACATCAACAACAGCACGGCCAATCCGGCCATCTACACCGCCGCCCAGGGCGCCACCGTTTACGCCAACACCGCCGCCTCCTCACGCGGCCTCGTCATCGGGTCCGGCACCGGCAACGGCAATCTCACCATCACCGGCGGTTCCTTCTCCACCCTGGGCTCCACCGCCGGCGATGTCATGGGCAACTCCCCGCAGACAGGGGGCAACAGCCTGACCATCAATGGCGGCGCGTTCATCAGCACCAACTTCGGATTCGCCGCCAACTTCGGCAGCTCCACCACGAACGTCATCACCGTCACCAGCGGTTCCGCCACGTTCGCCACCCTCACCCTCTCCCTGAGCGCCACGGGCTCGGCCACCCTGAACCTCGACGGCGGCACCACCTCCGTCAATCTCATCAACCGCACCGGCGCGGGCCAGGGCATCCTCAACTGGAACGGCGGCACCCTCAAGGCCCGCCAGGCCAACGCCGCCTTCGTCTCGGGCCTCACCTCCGTCAACGTCAAAAGCGGCGGGGCCGTTGCCGATAGCAACGGCTTCGATGTCACTGTTTCCCAGGCGCTTCTCGATGGCGCCGGCGGCGGCGGGCTCACCAAAAACAGCGCCGGGCTCCTCACCCTCGGCGGCAACAACACCTACACCGGGGCCACCACCATCAACGCCGGCGGGCTTCAGCTCGGCACCGGCGGGGCCTCCGGTTCGCTCGGCGCCGGCGCCATCGTCAACAACGGCACCGGTCTCATCATCAGCCGCACCGGTTCCCTCATCCTCAACAACACCATCTCCGGCACCGGCGGCCTGACCCAGAACGGCACCGTCACCACCACCCTGGGCGGGGCCAACACCTACACCGGGGCCACCACCGTCAACGGCGGCCGCCTCGACCTCACCGGTTCCCTCACCTCGCCCGTGGCGGTCAACAACGCGGCCCTCGGAGGCGAAGGCTCCACCACGGGTGCGGTCACGTTCACGGGAACCAGCGGTCTCAGCTTCGACCCCAACACTCCCGGAGCCCTCTCGGTCGCCTCCGCCGATCTGACCGGCGCCACCCTGGTCCTGACCCCCACCACCGCGGGCTCGGGCAGCAACCTCGTCGCCCTGCAAAGCGCCGGCGCCATCACCGGCTTTGCCGGAAACGTCTCCGTGGTGGGCCGCGGCAGCGCCTCCCTCAGCGGCGATTCCAAACAGATCCTCGTCACCTTCACCCCCGCCAGCCTCGTCTGGACCGGCGACGGCGCCAACCCCACCTTCTGGGACACCGCCACCGGCAACTTCCTCAACGGGGCCGCCACCGAGGCCTATGTGGCCGGTGACAACGCCACTTTCAACGACTCCGCCGTCACCTTCGGCGTCGCGGTCCAAGGCGTCTCCCTTTTGGCCGGCAACACCACGTTTAACAACAGCGTGAACGCCTACACCCTCTCCGGCGGTTCCCTCGCGGGAGGCGGCACTCTCACGAAAACCGGCACGAACAGCCTCACCCTCGCCGCCACCAACACCTACGCGGGCGGCACCGTCATCAACGGCGGTTCCATCAACACCGCCATCGCCGGCGCCCTCGGCTCCGGCGGCGTCACGGTCGGAGCTTCCGGCACCCTCAACCTCACCGGCGGAGGCCTCGCTTACTCCGGCGTTTCCACCGGCCTCGGCGGCTCGGGTGTGGTCAACGTCACCCTCGGAACCGGTGTCGCCACCACCACGTTCAACGGCAGCAACTCCGCCTTCACCGGCACCCTCAACCTCGGCGTCGGTGCCGGCGCGGGCGATGGCAAGGCCCAGATCAACGGAGCCCTCGGCGCCGGGGCCACCGTCAACGTCCTGCCCCACGCCACCGTCTATGTGAGCGCCGCCGTCACGCATCCCGCCTCCCTCGTCCTCAACGGCGGCGACACCGGCGAATCCCTCGGGCAGCTCCGCCTCGAATCCGGCGCGGTCTGGTCCGGCCCGGTCTCCCTCGCCGGCGATGTCACCGGCACGGGCGACGGTGCCATCGGTTCCAACACCGGCATCGGCACGATCAGCGGCGTGATCAGCGAAACCGGCGGCTCGCGCTCCCTGGCGAAGGTCGGCGCGGGCCGCATCGCCCTCACCGGCGCGAACACCTACTCCGGTCCCACCAACATCTCCAACGGTGCCCTTGTCGTCTCCGTCAACGGAGCCCTCGGCACCGCCGCCAATGGCACGGTCGTGGCCAACGCGGCCACCCTGGCGTTGTCGGGTGATGTGAACTACGCCAACGCGGAAACCGTCAGCATCGTCGGTCCGGGCAGCCTCACCGCCAGCTACTTCCTCACCGGCTCCAACGTCCAGCGCGGAGCCATCCAGTCCGTCACCGGCAGCAACACCTTCGCCGGCAACATCATCGTGGACGGCACCGGCAACAACACCCGCATCGGCGTGCAGGACGGAGCCCAGCTCACCCTCACGGGAAACATCACCGAGTCCGTCGCCGGCTCGATCCTGAGCTTCCGCCACGGCAACACCGCCGGCAGCAACATCATCCTCTCCGGCACCGGCTCCTGGACCGGCGACACCCAGATCTTTGGCGGGGGCGGAGCCGTCATCCTGGGGTCCGCCACCGCGCTCCCCTCAGGCTCCATCCTGCGCATCGGCACCACCGGCATCGCCGGCAACTCGACCCTCGACCTCAACGGCTTCAGCATCACCGTGGCCGGTCTCTCCCAACTGACCACCGTCACCGGCGGCATCGTCACCAACAACGGCGCCACCGCCTCCGCCCTCACGCTGAACCCGCCGGTGGACAACACCTTCTTCGGCGTGGTCAAGGACGGCACCTCCGCCGTTTCGATCATCAAGACGGGCGCGGGCATCCAAAAACTCTCCGGCACCAACACCTACACCGGCACCACCACCATCAGCGGCGGCTTCCTCCACATCGGGTCCGGCGGCACGGTCGGCACCCTCGGCACCGGCGCGGTGGTCAACAACGCCACCCTCACCGTCAACCGCTCCGACGCCCTCTCCCTGACCAACAACATCTCCGGCACCGGAGCTCTCGTGAAGGACGGCGCCGGGGTCCTCACCCTCACCGGCGCCAGGACCTACACCGGCAACACCACCGTCAACGCCGGCACCCTCTCCGTCAACAGCGCCTCCTTCGCCGACGCCTCCACCGTCACCCTCGCCACCGGAGCCTTCCTTGATCTCGCCTTCACCGGCGCGGACACCGTGGCCAGCCTCGTGGTCAATGGCGTGCCCCTCGCCTCCGGCACCTACAACGCCACCACCTCGCCCGCCTTCATCACCGGCACCGGCTCCCTCACCATCCCCGATCCCAACCCCTACGCGGGCTGGCAGACCGGCAAGTTCACCACCGAGGAACTCGGCGATGTCCTCGTCTCCGGCAGCAACGCCGACCCCGATGGCGACGGCCTCAGCAACGCCCTTGAATACGCCTTCGGCACCGAACCCAAAGCGCCCTCCTCCGGCTTCCTCCCCCAAAGCGCCGTCTCCTCGGGACAACTGGCGCTCAGTTACCTGCGGCCCGTCGGCGGCGTGGCGGGTGTGACCTACACCGTCCAGACGGTCTCCGATCTCCAGACCGGCGGCGCCGGCTGGGCCGACGCGCTCCCGGCCGATTTCACCCAGACCACCTCCACCGTGGGCGTCCCCGCCGGTTATGAGAAGGTCACCGTCACCTTCAACACCGCCGTCAGCGCCGGAGAAAAGAAGTTCAGCCGGATCTTCGCCAGCTTCTGAACTTCGTTGACGAAACAACCTCGGCCGGACGGCGCCCCGTGCCCGTCCGGCTTTTTTGCGCCCGCCCTCACTTCGCCCCGAAACGGAAGACCGTGATCGAATCGAGGGTCTCGCCCGGACGCAGCACGCAGCTGGGGAAGTTCGGATGGTTGACGGCGTCGGGGAACCGCTCGCTTTCAAAACAAAGCGTCCCGTGGCGGCCATAGGTCACGCCCCCCAGGCTCACCACCGGCTTTTCCGAGCTGAAGTGGTTGGCGGTGTAAAGCTGCACGGCCTGCTCGTTCGTCCGGACCTCCAGGGTGCGGCCGGACTTCGGGTCCTCCGCGCGGGCGGCCAGCACCAGCTCGCCCGCCCCGTGCGGAGGCAGCACGTAGGTGAAATCGTAACCGCTGGGTTTCAGCCCCGTGTCGAGATACCGGGCCCCCACCGCCGTGGGTTTGCGGAAGTCCATCGCCATCCCGTCCAGGCTGGCGATCTCGCCGGTGGGGATGCGGTCATTGTCGGCCTGGAGGAAACGGTCCGAATTGATCGTGACGATGTGGTCGAGGATGTCGCCGGAGCCGGCCAGGTTGAAATAGGCGTGGTTCGTCAGGTTCAGCGGCGTGGGTTTGTCCGTCCGCGCCCGGTAGTTCACCCGCAGCTCGTTGTCCTGGTTCAGGGTGTAGGTGACCGTCACCGCAAGGTTGCCGGGGAATCCCTCCTCGCCGTCCGCGCTGTGGTAGGTCAGCTCCAGGGAAACCTCGGGACCGGAGGCCTTCACGATCCGGCCGGCCCAGAGTTTCCTCTCAAAGCCCTCCCGGCCCCCATGGATGTGATGTTTCCCGGCGTTGCGGGTCACGGCAAACTCCTGGCCGTCCAGGGTGAACGTGGCGTTGGCGATGCGGTTCGCAAAACGTCCCACGACATTGGCCGCAGGTCCGCCCTTGGTGAACCACTCCAGCTGATCCGAACCGGCCACCACGTTGACCGTCCGGCCCTGCCGGTCCGGCACCTGGAGCTCCGCGATGATGCAGCCCAGGTCGAGGATGCGCGCCGTCATGCCGCGGCCGTTGGCCAGGGTGTAGCGGGTCACGGGCCGGCCGTCGGGCAGCGTTCCAAAGGGCTCGACGGCGAGGGTGGCCGGGGCCAGCGCAGCGATCGGGGCGGGAGCGGTGGCGGGACGGTTCTGCCAGCAGCCGCCACCAAGGGCGGCCAGGGCAAAGGCAAAAAGAAAAGTGCGGCGGTTCATCGGGTTCGGAGGGGTGCGGGAGACACAACGGAAGGGAAACCTCGCCTGCCAAGGCATTTCCGCCCGGCTGAACCTCACGCGCGAGCTATCGCAAACTTCGCGTGTCATTCTCCAGCTTCCGGGACAAGGGAAGTTAGCTCTATCCTGCCTGCCACCACCCATGGCAGACGCACTCCCTCTGTCCTGCCTCCCTGAAACCCACCTGAGACTCATGCTTTCATCATCACTTGCCCACCTTGCCCGGCGCGCCTTGTCGCGTTTTGGTGCTTGGCTCTTGGTGCTTGGTGTTTTGGCGGCGCACACCGCCGCCGCCGCCCTCACCAACGGCAACTTCGAGGGCACCCCCTTCCTCACCGGCTGGACCGCTTCCGGGGTCGTCACCCAGGCCGGTCTCAACGGCTCCGCCCAGGCCGCCCGCCTCGGTTTCAACACCACCGCCACCCTCTCCCAGACGGTGGACCCGCTGACCAACTTCACCTTCGACACCTACCTCCAGGTCGCGGGCAACACCACCGCCCAGAGTTTCCGCATCCTCCTTGATTCCTCCGTGGGAAACGCCGTCGAGATCCGCGGAGCCCTCGGCAACATCATCCAGGTCAACCACCAGGGCACCTACCTCAGCGCCACCGCCGTTTCCGGAGGGGCCACCTTCCCCATCCCCACGACCACCACCGTCCGCCTCCGCGTCATCGGCCGCAACTTCGGCACCGCCAACGCCGACTACGACCTCGCCTGGTCCAACCCCGGCTCCACCGCCCTCTCCCACGCCGCCACCGGCCTCAAGTCCTTCGCCAGCAACACCGCCGCCACCACGGGCACGGGCGTCAACCGCATCCGCTTCGACCGCAACGACACCGCCGCCCACTCCCACTGGTTCGACGAGGTCAGCTTGGTCACGGGAACCTCCACTGCCCCAGCCGGCGACTATCAGGTCATCCCGCCCGCCACCCCGACCGGCCCGGTGGACCTCCCCGTGAGCCTGCCCTTCACCTCCACCGCCTCGCCGCTCACCCCCTCGCCCGCCGGGGAATGGTCCCTGGTCAGCGGCGCCTACCGTAACACCATCACCGGCACCGCCAACGCCAGCGTGGCCTCCCTTCAGACGGAAAAACTCGGCGGCAACCCCGCCACCGCCCCGGGGTTTCTGCTCTCCTCCAGGTTCACCGTCGTCTCCAGCGGCAGCACCAACAATCGCGTCGGCTTCGCCCTCTTCGGCTCCAACGCGACTTTCACCGGCGGCCTCACCCTCCCCTGCTACCTCATTGATCTCCGGCCCTCGGCCAGCATCGTGCGCGTCCTCCGCGTCGGCATCAACACCACCCAGTTCCTGCCCGACTCCACCCTCGATGGCGTGACCCTCAACGCCGCCCAGCCTTTCACCCTCGAGGTCAAGGGAGCCTACGAAAACAGCGTGCTCCTCATGACCGTCACCGTCCGCCAGAACGGCAATGAGGGATCGTTTTTTGTGACCGACTCCGAACCCCTTTCCGTCGGCTGGTTCGGCTACCGCAACCTGACCAGCGGCGGCGCGCTCACGGTGGATTGCGACGACTTCTCCCTGCGCCACCTCTCCACCCTCTCCTTCCCCTCCGCCCCGCCGCCCTTCGCCCGGCCCGGCCTGGCCTACACCGCCCCCGTCTCCGCCGTCTCCGATGTCGGCGCGGCCGCCACCCTCACCGCCCCGGGCACACCCGCCTGGCTCTCCTTCACCCCCGGCGCGAACGGCACCGGCACCCTCTCGGGCACCCCCTCCGCCGCCCACCTCGGGGCCCACACCATCACCCTGGCCGCCTCCGACAACGAGTCCGGGGCCGCCTCCTCATCCTACTCCGTCTCCGTCCTCGAACCCACCGGGGTCATGATCAGCGAGTTCCTCGCCGAAAACGACGCCGGGCTGGCTGATGAGGACAGCGAACATTCCGACTGGATCGAGCTCTTCAACCCCGGGGAAACCTCCACCGACCTCGGCGGCTGGTCTCTCTCCGACGATCCCCTCCTTCCCCGGAAATGGTCCCTTCCCGCCGGGATCTCCCTTCCGCCCAAGGGTTTCCTCGTCATCTTCGCCTCGGCCAAAAACCGCTCCGCCGATCCCGCCCATCTCCACACCAGTTTCAAACTTTCCAACACCGCCGGAGGCAACCTCACCCTCGCCAATGCCGCCGGCACCGTGGTCTCGTCCTACCTGGCCTACCCCGCCCAGAAAGCCGACCGCTCCTACGGCGCCTACGGCAGCTACACCCCCGTCGGCCACCTCCTCAACCCGACTCCCGGCGCGCCCAACGACCCTCTTGGCTACGCCGGCTTTGTTTCGGATACAAACTTCTCCCTGCCGCGCGGCTTCTACACCGCCGCGCAGACAGTCACCCTCACCTGCGCCACCCCGGGGGCCACCGTGGTTTACACCCGCGACGGCTCCACCCCGTCCCTGACGAACGGCACCCAGGGTGTTTCCCCGCTCAGTGTCGCGATCACCGGCACCACCGTCCTGCGTGTCTCCGCCTTCGCCCCAGGCCTCGCCCCCAGCGGCCCCGACACCCGGAGCTACTTCTTCCTCGACGACATCCGCTCCCAGGGCACCCCCGCCGGCTGGCCCACCGGCAAGGTCAACGGCCAGATCCTCGACTACGGGATGGACCCGAACATCACCTCCACCGCGACCCCTCAGCAGATGAGGGACTCCCTCGCCGGACTGCCCACCCTCTCCCTCGTCACCGACCTCCCCAACCTCTTCGACCCCGCCACCGGCATTTATGTAAACCCCTACGGCCGTGAGTATTATTACGAGTGCCCCGTCTCCGCCGAACTCCTCAACCCCGACGCCTCACCCGGCTTCCAGATCAACGCCGGCCTGCGCATCCGCGGCGGGGCCAGCCGCGAGGGCACCAACGCCAAGCACAACCTCCACCTCTACTTCCGCTCGAAATACGGCGCGTCCAAACTGAACTTCCCGCTCTTTGGCGACGAGGGGGCCGACACCTTCGACCGCGTGGACCTCCGCACCGCCCAGGTCATGTCCTGGCACAAGGACGGCTCCACCGTGGCCACCTACAATCGCGACGAATGGAACCGCGCCACCCACGGCGCCATGGGCCAGCCCTACACCCGCAGCCGCTACTACCACCTCTACCTCAACGGTGTTTACTGGGGCATCTACGGCACCCAGGAACGGGCCGACGCCGACTTCGCCGCCACCTACCAGGGAGGCAAAGCCGCCGACTACGACGTGATGAAAACCTACGTCATCCCGCACCGCGTCGAGGCCGCCGACGGCGACAACGCCGCCTGGACCCAGCTCTTCAACGCCGCCGTTTCCGGCCTCGCCTCCGACACGGCCTACCACGCCGTGCAGGGCCTCGACGCCAACGGCCTGCCCTCCGCCACCGCCCCGCTGCTCGATGTGGACAACCTCATTGACTACAACCTCTTGCGTTTCTACGCCGGCGACGACGACGCGCCCGTCAACCTTGGTGTCGGCTCCGGTGTCCCGAAAAACTTCTACGCCTTCCGCCCCCGCGACGGCCGTTTCGGCTACCGGTTCATGACCCACGATTCGGAAAGCTGCATGCGGGCCGCCTCCCCCACCGTGGACATGACCACGACGATCACGGCCGGAAACTCCCTCAGCTATTTCAACCCCCGCTGGCTCAACCAGCAGCTCGCGGCCAACGCCAGATTCCGCCTCCGCTTCGCCGACCGCGCCCAGAAACATCTCTTCAACGGCGGCGCGCTCGACAACCCCGTGGCCCTCGCCCGCTGGCAGGCCCTCGCCGCCCAGGTCCGGCCCGGCATGCTGGCCGAGTCCGCCCGCTGGGGCGACGCCAAGGGCCCGGCCCGCACCGTCGCGACGTTTGACGCCGCCGTCAGCGGAGTAGAGACGGGCTTCATCGCCACCCGCCGAGCCACCCTCATCGGCCAGCTCCGCACCCGGGGCCTCTTCCCCTCTTTTGACGCCCCGGCCTTCTCCACCCACGGCGGCAACCTCGCCTCCGGTTCGGCCATCACCATCACCGCCCCGGCCGGCACCACGGTTTACTACACGATCAACAACTCCGACCCGCAGGCCGCCGGCTCCCCCGCCTACACCGCGCCCGTCACGCCCACCGGCACCCAGGTGACCCTCAAGGCCCGGGCCAAGCTGAACTCCACCGGCGAATGGAGCGCCCTGACCGAGGCCACCTTCACCCTCGACGCCATCGCCGCCACGCCCGGCAGCCTGGCCCTGACCGAGATCCACTACAACCCGCCCGGAGCCTCCGACGACACCGAGTTTGTGGAGGTCGCCAACCGCACCGCCTCGCGCCTCAACCTCAACGGCGTGCGGTTCACCGGGGCCATGATCTTCACCTTTAGCAACACCGTCCTGGAACCCGGCGCCCGCCTCGTCGTGGTGGAAAACACCGCCGCCTTCGCCGCCGCCTACGGGGCCGGACCAAACGTCGCGGGCCAGTGGTCCGGCGCCCTCAACAACTCCGGCGACACCCTCATCCTCCTCGCCGCCAACGGCGCGGAAATCGAACGGGTCACCTACACCGACCTCGCCCCCTGGCCCGTTGCGGCCGACGGCGCCGGCTACAGCCTCGTGCGGATCAACCCCGCCACCACGGCCGATGCGGCCGTGAACTGGCGCGTCAGCGCCCTCCCCGGCGGCAACCCCGGCGCGGCCGACACCCAGACCGCCGCCTCCTGGTTCGCCAGCCACGGCGCCTCAGGCCCCCTCGACCCGGGAAGCGGCGGCGTGCCCGCCCTCGTCGCCTATGCCCTCGGCCTCGACCTCAGCGGCCAGACCCGGCCCGCCCTCGCCTTCGCGCCCGAGCCCGCCACCGCTCCGGCCACCGCCCTCCTCACCTTCCGCCGCCGCGTCGCGGCCGACGAGGTTTCCTTCGTCATCGAAACGTCATCGAACCTCTCCTCCTGGCAGGCCGCCCCGGGCGAAACCGTTTCCCGCCAGCCCAACGGCGACGGCACCGAAACCGTCACCGTCCGCCTCCCCGCCAGCGGCACCGGCACCTTCGTCCGCCTGAACCTCGGCGTGCCCTGAGCCGGGAAGCGCAGTGACCGTTGCTCGCGGTCAGGCAGGACTTTCGGTGAAAAGCCCCCCAGTCGGATCGCCTCCGCCGTTGACTCGCCTTCCCGCCTCGCTCGTTTTGACCGTTTCCACGCATGAAACCAGCCCTTCTCGTTCTCGCCGCCGGCATGGGCAGCCGCTACGGCGGACTGAAACAGCTCGACGGCCTCGGCCCGTCCGGGGAAACCATCCTCGAATACTCCGTTTACGACGCCATCCGGGCCGGTTTCGGCAAAGTCGTCTTTGTCATCCGCCAGGAGTTTGAGGACGCCTTCCGCGAACGCATAAGCAACCGCTGCCAGGGACGCATCGAGATCCGCCACGCCTTCCAGGAAATCGGCAAGCTGCCCGCCCCGTTCCAGGTCCCCGAGGGCCGGACCAAACCCTGGGGCACGGGCCACGCCGTCCTCTGCGCGCAGGAGCACATCAGCGAGCCGTTTGCCGTCATCAACGCCGACGACTTCTACGGCCGCAGCGCCTACGCCACCCTGGCGAAGTTTCTCACCACCGAAGCCACCGCCCCCGGCACCCCCACGCGTTTCTGCCTCATCGGCTACCGCCTGAAAAACACCCTCTCCGAACACGGCTCCGTCGCCCGCGGCGTCTGCTCGGTGGACCCCCGCGGCCGCCTCACCGGCCTGGTCGAGCGCACCAACATCACCGACGCCCCCGGCGGCCCCCGCCACACCGAGGCCGACGGCACCGTCATCCCGATCTCGCCCGAGGCCCTCGTTTCCATGAACTGCTTCGGCTTCTCGACTTACCTGATGGAACGCCTCGGCGACCAGTTCCGGGAGTTTCTGGAAAAACGCGGCGGCGAGCAGAAGTCAGAGTTTTACATCCCCTTCGCCGTCAACGACCTCGTCAACGCCGGCGAGGCCAACCTCACCGTCCTTCCCACCGAGGACGCCTGGTTTGGCGTGACCTACGCCGCCGACAAGGCCCACTTCCAGAGCCAGATCCGCCAGCGCATCGCCGCCGGTGAATATCCGGAAAACCTGTGGAGCTAGGGAACAAAGGATGAAGGTTGAGGGATGAAGGTTGAAACCAAACCACCCGCCACCGTTTCCTAACCCCCTGACCCAATTTTTAATCTTTAATTCTTAATTTTTAATTACCACCACCATGCCCTTCATCTCCGACGACTTCCTCCTCCACAACAAGACCGCCAGCCGCCTCTACCACGAGATCGCCGCGCAGGAACCGATCATTGATTACCACAACCACCTGAACCCGGCCGACGTGGCCGACAACCGCCGCTTCGCCAACCTCCACGCCCTCTGGCTCGAAGGCGACCACTACAAATGGCGCGGCATGCGCGCCGCCGGCGTCTCCGAGACCTACATCACCGGCGAGGCCTCCCCCTACGAGAAGTTCCAGGCCTGGGCCGAAGTCGTCCCCCAGACCCTCCGCAACCCGCTCTACCACTGGACCCACCTGGAGCTGAAACGCATCTTCGGGATAGATACCCTCCTCAACGCCGACACCGCCCAGGAAATCTGGGACGAGGCCGGCCGCCAGCTCGCCGGCCCCAACTTCGGCGCCACCGACCTCCTCCGCAAATTCCACGTCGGCACGCTTTGCACGACGGACGACCCGACCGACTCCCTCGAGCACCACACCCGTTTCCGGCAGACCTCCGGCCTGGCCCTGCGCATGCACCCCACGTTCCGCCCCGACAAGGCCTTCGGCGTGGACCAGCCCGACAGTTTCCGCAAGTGGTGCGGCCTCCTGGAGTCCGCCTCCGGCCTCTCCACCGCCACCTTCACCGAGTTCCTCGCCACCCTCGACGCCCGCCTGGACTACTTCCACCACGAGGGCTGCCGCCTCTCCGACCACGGCCTGGAGCGCGCCCACGCCCTGCCCTGCACCGAACACGAGGCCTCCACCATCTTTGAACGCGCCCGCTCCGGCCTGGCCGCCACCCCGATCGAGCGCGAGAAATACGCCAGCTACGTGCTCCACCATCTCTGCAAACGCTACTGCGAGAAGGGCTGGGTCCAGCAGTTCCACCTTGGTGCCATCCGCAACAACAACCCCCGCCTCCGCCGCGAGGTCGGCGCGGACTGCGGCTGCGATTCCATCGGCGACTTCTCCCACGCCGTCCCGCTCTCCCGCCTCCTCGGCCAGCTCGACGACGCCGACCAGCTCGCCAAGACCATCCTCTACAACCTCAACCCGGCCGACAACTACGTCCTCGCCACCATGGCCGGCAACTTCCAGGGCGCGCTGACCCCCGGCCGCGTCCAATGGGGCGCCGCCTGGTGGTTCCTCGACCAGAAGGAAGGCATCGAGTGGCACCTCAACAACCTCTCCAGCCTCGGCCTCCTCAGCACCTTCGTGGGCTTCCTCACCGACTCCCGCAGCTTCGGCTCCTTCTGCCGCCACGAGTATTTCCGCCGCGTCCTCTGCAACCTCATCGGGCAGGACATCGAGAAGGGTGAGATCCCGGCCGACGACTGCCTCGTGGGCGACCTCATCCGCCGTCTCTGCCACGGCAACGCCCACGCCTGGTTCCCGTTCGAAAAGGGCATGGCGTGAGGGGGACGCGGCACCTTGGCAGACAAGACCCTTGACGCCCACAACCGTCCGGCTATGTTCCTAACATGCTCTGGACCAATCACATCTCTTTGAAACCCGCCGTCTGCCGGGACGAGCAGCGAATCCTATCCCACCCAAGGCTTTCTGGCCTTGGGCGATATCTCACGCCGTTTGCCAGTTTTCGCAGGCAAGGTCCGGCACCCGGCTGAACTCGCGGACGTTTCGAGTCACCAAGACGGCATCGGCAGCCAACGCGTGGCTCGCCAACAGCAGATCCATGTTTCCGATACCTTCACCGCGTTGCTCCAGAAGGGCACGAATGAGGCCATAATGTGCCGCCGCCGAAACCGGCAAAGGCTCGATGGGAAGGAGGGTGAACAGTGTCTTCAGACGGTTGGCCGGGCGGGGATTTCCCATCAGCCTGGCCTTTTCCGCGCCAAAATTCAGTTCGGAGGCAACCACCAGCGATAGGACAACCTCTCCCCGCCCCAAAGCCTTCACCAAGGTGGCACTGAGAACCTCATCCTGCCCCCGCAGATGGAGGGAAAAAACATTGGTGTCGGGCAGGTAGATCACAGGGGAAAATCCCGGGGTGAGTCTTCGTGGGGATTCGCCGTCGTTTCAGGAAAATCGGGGCACGAACCGCCCAAGCGGGCCAGGGCGTTGCTGCGACGTTTCAGGTCCGCATCGTCGGTGATCAGAATCCCGCGGGGTGTGCGCGTCAGCGAAACCGTCGCGGTTTCAAAACGAAAACTTTTCGGCAAACGGATGGCCTGCGAGTTGCCCGATTGAAACACCTTGGCTGTGACGGTTTTCATAAAGTGCATACCGTATGCACGGCGGGGATGGCGTCAAGGGACAACCCGAGGCGTTGCCCCCGCCGCTCACGAACGGAACATCACATCCTCGCGGTTGAACATCTTGACCGCCATGGCCAGGGCGCCGGCGGCGTAGAGGCTGGAGGAGATGAAGATCAGGGCCAGGTAATCCCAGTGCCAGACGCCCGAGAGCATTTCCTTGCAGGCCAGGGAGACATTGAGGAGGGGCACCAGGGCCAGCTTCCCGTTGAGTTCGATGCCGGGCAGCATGCCGATGATGGCGGGCATGATGACGACGATCATGAGCGGGGCGAGGTAGCTCTGGGCCTCCTTGTAGCTCTTGGCGAAGAGGGCGACGGTGAAGGCCACGGCGGCAAACATCACCGCGACCGGAAACACCAGCGCGAGCACGCCCGCAAAACCAAGGGGGTCAATCGTGGGGATGGCCTTCAGGGCGTCCTTCGCCAGCAACAGGGTTCCGCCCAGCGAGAGCAGGGTGCAGCTCATGGCCATGAGCGAGCCCGTGAGCACCATGAGGAATTTGCCGAGCACAATCTCCACGCGGGCCACGGGGCTGCACAGCAGGGTTTCCATGGTGCCGCGCTCCTTCTCCCCGGCCGTGAGATCCATCGCGGGATACATGGCCCCGGTGAAGCAGAGGATGATGATGAGGTAGGGCACGATGCCGCCAAACAGGTTGCCCCCGACCTTCTCCGGCGGCGCGACGTTTTCACGGCTCATGTCGAAGGGTTTCACGAAGGTGTTGGGCAGGCCGCGCTGGGCGAGGCGGTCGGTCAGGGTTTTCTCGCGCAGGCTGATCAGAAACTGCTCCACCAGCCGGGCGCCGTTCTCGGACTTCAGTTCGCCCTGGTAGTTGTAAACCTTGACCGACGGGGAGGTGCCGGACTCAAGCCCGGACTCAAACTTTTCGGGCAGTTGCAGGACCGCCCGGAGTTTTTTGTCGCTGACGGCCTGTTTCCAGTCGGCCGGGGCGGGCACGATTTCAAAGGCGGTGGATTTTTTCAGGGAGGCCATGATGCCCGGAGAGTCCTCTCCACCGAGAACGGCGACGACGGGGACCTCCTCCTGGGCGCTTTTGATGACCACGGTCGCCACCTTGCCGACGCCAAGACTGAGCAGCGGAATCACCAGCGAGGGGATGAGGATGGTGGAAAGTAGGGTGCGCCGGTCGCGGAGCGAATCCTTCAGCTCCTTGAGGTAAACAGTGATGATGTTTCTCCACTTCATGACACTGCCTCCAGGCCGACGATTTTGACAAAAATCTCCTCAAGGTCATGCTCCCCATGGGTCTGGCGAAGTCCCTCCAGCGTGTCCTCGGCACAGAGTTTCCCGCCGTGGATGATGCCGATGGTGTCGCAGAGTTTCTCCACCTCGGCCATCACATGGGTGGAGTAGATGACGGTTTTGCCCCGGTCGCGGCACTGGCGGACAAACCTCACGATGGAACGGGCCGTCATCACATCGAGACCCAGGGTGGGCTCGTCAAAAATCATCACGGCGGGGTCATGGATGAGGGTGCGGGCAATGGAGGTTTTCTGTTTCATGCCGGTGGAAAACTTCTCGCAGCGGCGGTCCAGAAACTCGTCCATGTCGAGATCGGCGGAAAGTTGGGTGATCCGCTCCCGGATGGCGTCGTGCCCCATGCCGTTGAGGCGGCCGAAATAGGTGATCATCTCCCGGGCCGTGAGGCGACCGTAGAGGGCGGTGCTGGCGGCCAGAAACCCGACATGGGCCCGCACCTCCCGGGGGGCGGAAACAACATCGTGCCCGGCCACGGTCGCGGTGCCGCCGGTGGGCTGAAGCAGCGTAGCCAGCAGCCGGAGCGTGGTGGTCTTGCCCGCCCCGTTGGCCCCCAGCAGGCCGTAGATGCGGCCCGGCCGGCAGGTGAAGGAGACGTTGTCCACGGCCCGGATGACCCCCCTCTTTTTGTCCTTGAAGGTTTTGGTCAGGTGTTTCGCTTCGATCATAAGGTGCGAGTTGAAAGGCGCGGCAGACCTTCGCGGTTACCGACATTGGTGTCAAACGTGGGTCTTGGGCCAGGGCGACCTCCCCGCACTTCACCATCGCGCTGATCCCTCCGTTTCCCAGAACTCAACCGCGTGCCCCTAGCCCCGCGGAAACTTTCGGTCTTCTATCGTCAACTGGCCCAGCAACTTGCGGCCGGCCTGCCCCTGGCTGAATCGCTGCGCGCACCGTCCCCGGCGCCGTCGGGGGACTGTTTCCGCCTGGCCGAGCTGGCGGAGTCCGGCCAGGCGGTGTCGGCGTTTCTCCCCACCGCCGGCCCCTGGCTGCCGGAGCAGGACATCCCCTTCCTGATCGCCGGGGCGCAGTCGGGGCGGCTGCCGCAGATCCTGGCCCATCTCTCCGACCGCCACGCCCAGCTTCATGCCACCCGCATGCGGGTCGCCCTGGCCTGCGCCTACCCGCTGGCGGTCTTTCATTTCGGAGCCCTGATCTTTCCCTTCCTCCGGATGATTGATTTTGCCAAGGGTTTCCACGGAGGCCTCCTCGGTTACCTGGGCGGGCTGGCCGCCATCCTCGTCCCGGTCTGGGGCGGAGCGGCGCTGTTTTACGTTTTAATTCGCCGGCGCAATCCCTTCGCCCTGAATGTGTTGGATCGGATGCCGGCCATCGGAAGTTTCCGGAAAAACCAGGCGTTGGCCGACTTTTCCTTTGCCCTCGGCCATCTTCTCGAAGCCGGGCTTCCCATCGGCCAGGCGTGGCTGGAGGCGGGCCGCATCGCCCGTTCGCCCCGGCTGCTCCACGCGTCGGAAACCATCTCGGCCGCCATCGGCCGCGGCCAGGCTCCCAGCCTTCACCTCGCCGCCACCCAGGTCTTCCCGCCCGAGTTCATCAACCGCTACCGGACGGGCGAGAACACGGGCAGTCTGGACGCCGCCCTGCTGGCCCTGGCCGCCGACCACCAGTCCCAGGCCAACCTGCGCCTCACCGTCGCCTCCATGCTTTATCCCGCCCTGCTGTTTGGGGCCGTGGCCCTGATGGTGGCCTACTTCGTGGTCAGTTTTTACGCCGGTTACTTCAACAGCCTGAACCACATCATGGACAACAACTAAGGAAAGCCTCCTCAGTTGCCCCCGCCGGTCATGACCACCGGTTTGATCAGCCCGGCGGCGTCGTATTCGAGCCGGTCCACGCAGATCTGGCGGCTGCCGCGGTAAGGGCCCTCACCCTTCACTCCCAGCCAGCAGTGGTAGAAGATCAAAGAAGTGCCGTCGGGTTTCTGGACCACGGAATGATGCCCGGGTCCCTTGTGGGTGGCATCCGAGGTGAGGATGGGGCCGCGATACCGCCAGGGACCGGTCGGCGACGGCGAGGTCGCGTAGTGGACCGAATAGGTCGAGTCGCGGTAATTGCCGTGGCTGTAGGTGAGGTGGTAAAGCCCCCCATGCTCATGTAGGAAAGCACCTTCGGTGAAGTTTTGCGGCGTTTCCACCGGAAGGGTCTTCGCCACGCTGACCATGTCCCGGCCCAACTCATAAATCCTGAGCGCGGCCCCGGCGCTCCCGCCGGCGAAAAGATAGGATGCTCCTGATTTCGGATCCACCCAGACCATCGGGTCAATGGCCTCGAAGCCGCTGCCACCGGTGACCAAAACATGGCCGCAGTCACGAAAGGGCCCGGCCGGACCCGGCCCGACCGCGACCCCGATCCGGGAAGGTGTTTTCGCCTGAGGTCCCACCGAATAGTAAAAGTAAAAACGCCCTCCCGCCTTCACGATGCCAGGCGCCCAGGCGTAATGCGCGGTTTCGCCGTCCTCCTTGATCCAGGAAACGTCGGCCAAGCGGAGGACGGGCCCGTGTTTTTCCCAGTCCTTCAGATTGCGGGTGGAAAACCCGTAAAACTCCTGTCCGTTCCGGCTCCAGGTCGGGTAAACCCAGAAGGTCCCCTCCTCCAGCACCGCATGGGGATCCGCCCCGGGCATGAGGGGATTGGGAAAATTCAATTCTTTGGCTTCCAAGAGGTTACCCAGATAAAAACCCGCCACCAGCAGGCCGGCGGCGGACAAACGTTTTACCGGAAACGGGTTAAGGTCGGACAAAGTCATTCTCCAAGGGAGAAAGCCAAAACATGCCGACCGTTCCTCCCGGACAATCCACCAAAACCCTCCCGGATTCAGCACCGATGGCCCCGAAAGCTGGAAACATGGGTTCGGAATCAATCCGGATGAAACCTTCCCCGAGTTTGGGTGTTAACCAAACTTTAACGCGTCTTAACACGTTAAAAAAGAACCCAGATAATCCCCCATCCCCATGCATCTTCCCCTTCCACCAACGACACGGGCTCTTTCGTCTCCGCCTCGCTCGGCTTCGAGCCGGTTGCAGGGGGCCATCTGGGGCCTTCTTTTAGGTGACGCCCTGGGGGTCCCCACCCACTTTTACGAGGACCCAACCCTCCTTAAACGCGATTACGGCCACCTCGACGGCATGGAACGCGCGCGCCATCCCCACTCGGAGAGCAATCTCTGGCGGGATCCGCTGCCGGAGTTGCCTCCCGCATGGGACGCCTTCGCCGGGCGACGAGACACATGGGCCCGACCCGGAACCCACCCGCACGCCTCCCTTGAGGCCGGGGACAACTCCCTTGATGCCCGGTTGTCACTTGTCCTGCTGGATTCCATCGTCTCGCAGGGTGCTCCCGACGGGGTGGATTTCCTCGCCCGGCTCGAAGCCCACCTCCGCCCCGGCGGAGCCAACCGCGACCTGTGGATGTCCCCGCCGCTTCGGCACTATCTCATGCAGCGTGCCGCCGGACGCCCCCCCGGGCGTTTCGCCGAATCTTCCGGTCTCACCGGAGGGCTGGTCCATGTCCTGCCCCTCGCCCTCTGGCATGCGGGAGACTCCTGGAACGCCCAGCAGGCCGCCCGCCGCCACCTCGACCAAATCCACCCCGGCGAGGTCATTCCCGGAGCCTTGGGCTTTCTCTCCGCCGTCGCCGGGGAGCTTCTGGCCGACAGCCACCTCTCCCTCGCCCAATTGGTTTACGAGAAACTGGACCGCCTGAGCCATGGAGTCCTCGGTTTTCCCTACCGCCGCTGGATGGTGAAAGATGATGCGGAGGTGCTGGGAGGATTGCTTCCCCGCAGCCACACCGTCGAGGACGGTCTGCCCGGGGCACTTTACCTCGCCCTCAAATACGAACGCTCCCCTCGCGATGGTTTGCTCGCCAACACGCTGGCCGGCGGTGACACCTGCGGCCGGGGAGCTCTCCTCGGCTTTCTTCTCGGCCTCTCCGGAGGCCTGGAGTCTCTCCCCGAGGAATGGCTGACAGCCCTTGAGGAATTTGAGCTTCACGAGGATCTGATCGGCACCTTCGCAGGCCGGCTGAACCAGGCCCCATGAAAGGCGGGGCCGCACGCCCCCCTCCGGGACATGGCGAGGTGGATTGGCTCTTGAAAACAGGACAATTCCGGCCCCTGATACAGGCACCCCTCCCCATGAAAACCAAACTGCCCCTGTTCGGACTGCTCCTACTCTCCTCCGCGCTGAACGCTGCGGATGAAAAGTCCAAATTAAGTTTTAAAGAATATCCGGCCGAACTCCTCGTCACCGGCTGCACTTTTACCGAGGGACCGGCCTGGCATCCCGATGGTTACGTGCTCTTCACCGACATCCCCCGCAACATGATCCTGAAGTGGAATCCCGAGGGAAAGGCCGAGGGATCCATGGGAGGAGTTCCCAAAGTCGGCTCCATCAGCATTTTCATGGAGAACACCGAGGGAGCCAACGGCCTGCTGGTTGACTCCGAAGGGCGGATCACCGCCTGCCAGCAGGGAGCGCGCCGCGTCGTTCGGTTCGCCAAGGATGGCAGTGGTCCGGAGGTGCTGGCGGATTCCTACAACGGCAAAAAACTCAACAGCCCGAACGACCTCACCCTCGGGCGCGACGGGCTGCTCTGGTTCACTGACCCACCCTTTGGTCTTCCGAAACAAACCGAGGGCAAGGAGCAGGAGTTCGACGGGGTTTACCGACTCGACCGGGACGGCAAGCCCGAGTTGATGATCAAAAACTTGAAAAGACCGAATGGCATCGGCATCGCCCCCCTCGGACGCAGGGTTTACATCGGCGACTCGGCCACCACCAAACTCTACGTCCACTACCTCGACTCCAAAGGAAACATCAAGGCCTCGGAAGAGTTTGCCGATGTGAAGGCCAACGTCCCCGGCACCTTTGCCGGCTGGGTGGACGGGCTTAAGATCGCCCCCGACGGCACCATCCTGGCATCCGCCCCCGGAGGAATCCAATGTTACCACCCCAATGGCAAACTTGAGGCCGTCGTCCGCACCCCCGAGCCCGCCAC
>JANOBW010000196.1:0-21788 GCA_031411855.1 Opitutia bacterium | reverse complement strand
GCCGGCCGGCTTCGACAGCGGCCGGCCCCGGTGTCCGCACAGGCCGCGCCCCCACCCGGGGGCGCGGCTTTTTTTGCGCCAATTCAAGTTGTTAACGAACTATATCCGGGCTGGCCGCGGCCTGGGCGCCGCGGTCAATGCCGTCTGTAAGTTATTCAAATAAAATAACTTGCAATAACATCGACAGGGGGCGGAAGTTTCCGTTAAATGGTGTCATGCACCAGAAAAATCCTGTGGTCTATCCGCTTTGCGACACATCCTCCCCCTCCTGTCATGGAAATATGCCGACTGATTCGGCCGTGTTTGAATCCGTCCCGTCCGCCCCCCATGGACTGGTCGCAAGATACTTCGCCTCAACGCTTAACGTTGTATTGGCCCTGCTTTCCTTCCCGGCGGCGGCCGTCGCCGCCGGACCCGCTCCGGTTGATCTGGGATCCGCCGCGCATTTCACGATTCTCGCCGGGGCCTCCATCACGACCACCGGCGGAGGTGTCATCAACGGGGACGTGGGGGCGAGTCCCATCGCGGGAGCCTCCATCCATTTGACGCAGGCCCAGGTCAACGGGAAGATTTATGCGGTGGACGCGACCGGCCCCGCCGGCTCCGTCATAGCCCCCTCACTGCTTCTTACCGCCAAGGGCGACCTGACCACCGCCTACAATGCGGCCGCGGGCAGGACCCCGGTTCCCTCCGGTCCGTTTCTCAATCCCGGGGCGGGAAACATCGGCGGCATGAACCTGATCCCCGGACTTTATAAGTTCACCGGAACCGCCATGGTCACGGGATCTGATGTGACCCTGACCGGCGGACCCGATGATGTCTGGATTTTCCAGATCGCCTCCAACCTGGATGTGGGAAGCTCCATCAAGGTCATCCTCGCGGGCGGGGCCCAGGCGCGGAACATCTTCTGGCAGGTGGGCACCTCCGCCACCATCGGCACCTTTGCCGTTTTCAAGGGAACCATCCTGGCCGACCAGTCGGTGGTCATGGACACCAGCAGCTCCCTGGAGGGCAGGGCCCTGGCCTTCAGCGCCGGGGTCACCTACAACGGGACCGGGGGAAGTCTTCCTGCCCCGAAGGTTCCCGTGTTCACCAGTTTCACCCGGTCGGACGCAGGTGAGGTGGGCATGGTCCTGCGGGCCACTCCCTACTGTCCCTTCACGCTGCAAACCACCACCGACCTGACCGTGGGGGCCTGGACCACCATCTCGACCGGCACTCCTTTGGTTGGGACTTGGTCATACACTCATCCCGCGGCCAGCGCCACCGGCTCGAAGCGATTCTACCGGGCCTTTCAAACCGCCTACTGAAAGGGGGCTGGGGCTGCTGCTTTCACCCGAGGAGCCCCGGCAGTTCGCCGAAGGCGCGGAAGCAGGGATGTCCGCGCGGGTCTGAGGCCGGGTCCGGCAGGTAAAGCAGGGAGTGGGCGCCGGACAGCAGGGCTCCGTCGGCGTCCTGGGTGGGGCTGTCCCCGATGTGCAGCACGTGTTCGGGTTCGATTTTTAGGGCCTGGAACACGGCCGCAAAGGCCTGCGCGTGGGGCTTCTCGTAGCCGCAGACGGAGGAGAACACGATGGACTCAAACAGCGGCGTGAGACCGAGCTCGTCCAACACGCGGCCGAAGCGGCGGTCGGAATTGGTCAGGATGGCGAGACGGAATCCGCGGGCCTTGAGGGCGCGGAGCGCCTCGGGTGCCCCGGCTGAGACGCTCCAGCGCCGGGCCGTGGCGAAGGCCTCGTAGAGTTCGTCAAAGGCTGTTTCGGTCACAAAAGAACCATGGCGGAGGTAGGGACCCACGGTGGTGTCCACCACGGCGCGCCAGAAGACCCGCTCGCTCTCCTCGCTGATCTTTCCCGGGGCCGCCTTGGGAGTCGTGCTGAAGGCTTTGCGGAACCCCGCGTTGAGGGCGGCCGGCTGGATGGCCATGCCATGCCGGGCCAGGACCTCGCTGTAAACCTCGCCGACCCCGGGATGCGGGTGGAGCAGCGTCCCTCCGACATCGAAGCAGAGGCAGGTGACACCGGCGAAGTCAGAAGGGGAGGGCATGGGGGAGGGGAGGAGTGACGCCGAGAAACGAGGCAGTTTTTTGCCGCAAAAGAACGCAAAGAACACAAAAAACGAGGCCTCGAACCAATTTTGCCCACGAATTTCACGAATGTCCACGAATGGGAACAAGGCACTGAAGTTATTGGACTTCAATGTCTTGGGTTCGTGAGGATTCGCGCGGTTCGTGGACCATCCCTGTCTTTGCGCACCTTCAGCCCGCGACAAACTTCTCCAGGCGTCTCAGCACGCACTCGCGGCCCAGGGCGGCGATGAGCGGAAAGAAGTCTGGGCCGGAGCCCTGGCCGCTGACGGCGAAGCGCACGGGTTGGAAGAACTCGGTTTTCTTTTTGCCGAGGGCGGCGGCGCGGGCCTCGAAGGCGGCGTTGAGGGCGTCAGTGTTCCAGTTGTTTTCCGGGATGGCCTGGAGGTCGGGCAGGATCTCGGCGACGCGGGCCTTGGGGTCGCCTTTTTTGGCCAGGCCTTCGCGGGTTTTCTCGTCAATGGCGTAGTCCTCCCGGAAGCAGAAACGGGTGAAGCCGGCCAGGTCGTCGAGGGACGAGACCTTGTCGCGGCAGACCGTCAGCACCTTTTGCACGCGGTCCTCGGGCTCGTCCTCGGCCACGACACCGGCGGCGGTCAGAATCGGCCGGGCCAGCCAGGCGTAGTCACTGATGGTCTTCTGTTTGAGATGCTCGGCGTTGACGTGCATCATCTTGCGCTCGTCGAAGCGGGCGTTGCCCTGGTGGACGTCGGTCAGCTCGAACTGGTCAATGATCTCGTTGATGGGCAGCACTTCGCGGCCGTCCTTCGGGGTCCAGCCGAGGAGGCAGAGGTAGTTGACGACGGCGGACGGAAGGAAGTGGCGGCCCTGGTATTCCTCGACGAGGGCGCCCTTGTCGCGTTTGGACATCTTGCCGGGGCCGTCGCTCTTGAGGATCAACGGGATGTGGGCGTAAACAGGCAGCGGCGCGCCCAGAGCCTTGAAGAGCTCGACGTGTTTCGGCGTGTTGGAAAGGTGGTCCTCACCGCGGATGACGTGGGTGATGCCCATCTCGATGTCGTCAATGACGTTGACGAGGTGGAAGACGGGCTCGCCGTCGGAGCGGAAGATGACGAAGTCGCGTTCCTCGGCGCGCTCGACACGGCCGCGGACTAAATCGTTGATGATCATGGGCGGGGACTTGACCTTTTCGACCTCGCGGTTGAGGAAGGGGTCAAACTCGGTGTGACGCTCGCCGAGGAGTTTGAACCAGACCGCGCCGTCCTTCTCGTAGGCCCGTCCGGAGTCGAGCAGACGCTGGCGGTAGGACTGGTAGAGGGCGCCGCGCTCGGACTGGAAGTAGGGGCCGTGGTTGCCGCCCTTTTCGGGGCCTTCGTCCCAGTCCATCCCGAGCCAGCGGAGGCTGTTCAAAATCACCTGGAGGAACTCCGGCCGGTTGCGTTCCTTGTCCGTGTCCTCGATGCGCAGGACAAAGGTGCCGCCGGTTTTGCGGGCATAGAGCCAGTTGAACAGGGCGGTGCGGGCCGAACCGATGTGGAAGAAACCGGTGGGGCTGGGTGCGAAGCGGACGCGGATGGGAGAACTCATGAAAACCCTGACTGGCTAGGTGGAAAGGCGGCCGATTCCAAGCACCAAGACGGCAGGGGGCAAGGAAGTGGCCAAGGATTTGATCCGCACCTCCCGCCTGCCAAGGGCGATTTTCTGTGGTTTTCATGGAGGCTGGACGAATCATTGAGAAGCCAGACCCCGGCGTCCTGATGGGGCGCGTGTTCCCCCGTGGAAAAAAGACCCCAAGCGGTGGTTTTGGAAATCTTGCCGGTCAGTGTTTTTTTTGCTCGTTTCCGGTTAACGGGATACCGACTTGGCCTTGTTCACAACTCGCCCTCCCCTGTGTCCCGGCCATCATGGGGAAAACTTTGGAAAGTTGGGGCTTTCACCATTGCCAATCATTTTCTAACAATCCTCTTACTGGTCATTCTCACCCATTACCCTTCGGTCCCCTACCTCCCATGATCCGTCGCTTCTACCCTGCCCTGTGTCTTTTTGCGTGCCTTTTCCACCCGCTTCGCTCCCAGCTCGTCATCAGCGAGTTCCTTGCCAGCAACAGCACCATTTTACCGGATGAGCTCGGCAAACCCGAGGATTGGATTGAGATCCAAAACAAGGGAGCCGCCGCGGTTTCCCTTTCGGGCTGTTTTCTCACTGACTCCTCCGCGGACCTTCGCAAATGGGCCTTCCCCGCCTGGACGCTCAACGCGGGAGGCAGGATGGTTGTCTTTGCCTCGGGGCGGGACCAGCGTCCCGTGCAAAAAACGGCGGGAGTGGACAACGCCGGGGTTCTGGCTTCACCCCGTCTGGCGACCAATTTCAAACTGGGAGCGGGAGCGGGAGGTTTCCTGGCTCTCACCAAGGATGCGGGTGGACTCGCCACCACTGTGCTTTCTCAGTATGCCGGTTATCCTAAGCAGTTTGCCGACTTCAGCTACGGCAAAGGTGTGGCTCCCGGGGCTCCGCTCTTCGCCGTGGAGCAGCCCGGAATCATGAAATACATCGTCCCCACGGCCGCCATGGCCTCGGTGACGGATTGGAACACCCTGGCTTATAACGACTCCTCCTGGACGGCCTCCGCTTTCACCTCGGTGGGTTTTGACAGTGACGCAAGCGGAGCCACTTCTTTCCGGCCCTTTTTCAAAGTGGATCTGGGCGACCCGGCGATTCCGGCGACGGCGGCGACCAATCCCATGTATACCAAATCGAGCACGATTTACACCCGGTATGCCTTCACGGTGGCCGATAAAAACTCCCTTTCCGGACTGACCCTCAAACTCAAGTATGAGGACGGTTTTGTGGCCTGGCTCAACGGAGTCGAGATAGCCCGGGGCAATTTCACCGGGGCCGCCGCCTATAACTCCACCACGACGGCCCGGATCGAGTCCCTTGCCATCGTGGATGATGTGATTGATGTGACGGCGGCCGGGCTTCCGGCTCTGCAAAGCGGTGCCAATGTGCTCGCCATCATGGGGATCAATGCCGCGGCCGGATCGAACGACTTCCTCCTTGCGCCTTCGCTTCTGGGGGTGCCCGCCACCAGTTCCGACATCTTTCTCATGCCGACTCCCGGTGCCGCCAACACCGGCTCGGCCACCCCCGCTTCCCTGGCTTTCTCCGTGCCGTCGGGACTTTTCACCGGCACCCTTTCCATCAGCATCACCGGCCAGCAGCCCGGCCAGACCGTGCGTTACACCACCAATGGCACGATACCCACCCTGGGCAACGGCACGACCTATGTGGCTGGCACGCCTATCATCATCTCGGCAAACACCACCCTCAAGGCGCGGATCTTTTTTGAAAACACCGCCGGGCCCATGGCTGACGCCCATTACACCCTGCGTGGCACGGCCGCCGCCTACGGCATCACCCCGGCCACTTTCTCCAGCTCGCTTCCCATCCTGGTGATTGATTCCGAATCCACCACCGCCCTGACCGACACGTTGCCTAAGGCCGCCCGGGTCACCCTCTATGACCGCAATCCCGGCACCCAGCGCGCCAGCCTCACCGATGTCCCGGCCTTTTCCAGCCGCGCGGTTGTGGATCTCCGTGGGCAGAGTTCTGCCGGACTGGCCAAAAAGGGGTATGGAATCGAATTTCGTGATGTGGTGGAGCTCGATAAAAACATTCCGGTGCTTGGAATGCCCTCTGACTCCGACTGGGTCATTTACGCATCTTACCAGTATGACACCGATTTCATGCGCAACGTCCTCATGTATGAGTTCTACCGCCGCACCGGCCGCTGGGCTCCGCGGACGCGCTTTGTCGAGGTCTTCATGAACCCGGCTGGCACCAGCGTGGATGCGGCCGATTACCTGGGTGTCTATGTGCTGATGGAGAAGATCAAGATTGATAAAAACCGTATCAACCTTTCCGAAATCACGCAATTGGACAACACGGGCGACGCTCTCACCGGAGGCTACCTTTTCGCCCACGACAAGGAAGGCAGCAGTATCGAACGTCTTCAGACGACCTTGGCCAACTGGAATGACTCTGCCCAATACTTCGTCGTGAAAACCCCAAGCGCTCCACCCAGCCCCCTCCCCACGCCTCCCACGGTTCCTGACTTCGCCAACCCGCCTGATAATTCCATCACCCCGCAGCAGCAAACCTACCTGACCAATCTCATCGCGGAGGTGGATACCGCCCTCGGTGCCTCCAATTTCACGAACCCGACAACGGGAAAACATTACCGCGATTACCTCGCCAGGGACAGCTTCATTGACCACCACATGTTCAACGCCTTCGCCAAGAACGTGGACGGCCTGCGCATCAGCACCTATTTCCAAAAAGACCGCCTGGGGAAGATCCAGTTGAGCAGCATCTGGGACTTTGACCGCTCCATGGACTGCGACACCGACGCGCGTGACGACAACCCCGCCTTCTGGAACTCGGACGACGCTGCTTCCTCCGACTTTTTCAGCCGGGACGGCCGCACCGCCGAGGGCTGGTTCAACCGCCTCCAGCAGGATTCGGACTACATGCAGGACTGGGTGGACCGCTATGACCGCTGGCGTGCGGCCGGTGTGATTGATTCCGCCGCGATGAACACCTTTCTGGACCAAAAGTCGGCCGAACTCACCACCCTTGACAATGGCGGGACGGACAGTCCCATCGCCCGCAATTTCTTCCGCTGGCCCCGCACGATTCGTTCCACCGCCGTGACCCAGGCCAACGCCGCCTCCGTCATCTTCACCGCCGCCGGGACCGCCAGCGAACTGGGCCGCCAGAAATCCTGGATCCAGCAGCGCATCGCCTTCATGGACACCTTTGTCCTGGCCAAGCCCGCCTCCTCCGTCGCTTCCGGCCTGATCACTCCGACGACCGATATCCTGCTGAGTTCGGCCGATTCCTCCGGCGCCACCTTTTACTACACCGTGGACGGCACCGACCCCAGGGCCACGGGTGGCGGCGTGGCTCCCGCGGCCTCCGCCTACGGTTCCTCCATCCGCCTGACGACCAGCGGCTTCGTGACCGCCCGCCTGCGCAAGACCGGTCTGAGCCCGCTGACGAAACACACCGATTGGAGCGCCCCCATCCAGGTTTACTACACGGTCGGCGCGACCCCGGCCTCACCGGCCGACCTGCGTGTTTCCGAACTGATGTATCATCCGGCCGATCCCACCGCCGCCGAGATCACCGCCGGATTCCTCGACTCCGACCAGTTTGAATACGTCGAGCTGCTCAACGCCGGGGCGGGAACCATCAACCTCTACGGGGCCAGCTTTACCGCCGGGGTTGACTTTAACTTCTCCAACGCCCTCAAGCCCGCCCTGCTCCAGATGGCACCGGGCGACCGCATCCTGGTGGTCAAAAACCTGGCCGCCTTCACCTTCCGCTACGGGGCCACCGCCGCCGCGCGTGTCATCGGCGAGTTCGCCGGCAACGACAACCTGAACAACGCCGGGGAAACCATCACGATCACCGCCGCCAACCTGTCCACCATCCTCTCCTTCACCTACGCCGACACCGCACCCTGGCCGGTGGAGGCGGACGGCCTCGGGGCTTCGCTGCTCCTCTCCAACCGCGCCGCCGGGGCTGATCCTGCAGATCCCGCGAACTGGAAGGCAGCAGCGGTCGGCGGCACGCCGGGCACGGGAGAAATCACCGCGGGCTTTTCCAACGCCGCCTCCAGCAACCTCGTCTTTTCTGGTCAGCTTGTCCCCGAGGCACTCCCGGCCGGCATCACCCGCGCCTACACCAAAATCTCGGGTCCGGCCTGGCTTTCCGTCTCCTCCTCGGGAGTGCTCTCCGGCACACCTTTGCCCGCCAACATCGGGTCAAACGCCTTTGCCATCGCCGTCACGGAGAACGGCAATACCTTCAGCCAGTCCCTTTCCCTCGTGGTGAACGCCACCCCCGCCTTCGCCTCCAACCCGATCAACCTCAACGCCACCGAAGACGCCGCCTTCGCCGGCCAGCTCACCGCCTCCGATGCGGACGCCGGGGCCTCGCTGACCTTCGCGAAAGTCACTGGCCCGTCCTGGCTGACGGTCTCGACCACCGGCGCTCTCTCCGGCACTCCGACCAACTCCGAAGTTGGTCCTAACACCTTCTCCGTCAGCGTCTCCGACGGTATTGCTCCCGCCGTCAACGCCACGCTCAACGTCACCGTGGCCAACATCAACGACGCCCCGACGTTCGCATCAAACCCCATCAATCTCAACGCCGCAGGCGGCTCCCCTTTCACCGGTCAGCTTGCGGCCAGCGATGCGGACGCCGGGACGGTGCTTACCTTTTCGAAGGAGTCTGGTCCCGCCTGGCTTGCGGTCTCGCCCTCCGGTGCCCTCTCGGGCACCCCCTCGAACGGCGAAGCGGGGCTCAATGTGTTTACGGTGTCGGTCACTGACGCTGGAAGCCCCGGCCTGGGAGGTGGGGGTGCCCTCTCAGCCACGGCCACCCTGAACGTGATGGTCGCGGCCTCGGGCCCGAGTTTCTCGGCTTTCGCCAGCACGAATTTCACCGCCGAGGAACAGGCCAACCCGCTCGTCTCGGGGCCCGCCGCCGATCCTGACGGTGATGGAATTCCCAATCTGCTCGAATACGCCCTGGCTTTGGATCCGCGGGCCGCCGCCGCGGACGGTCTCCCCAAGCCTGTGCTGCTTGATGTCTCCTCCGAGAGTTACATCACCCTGGTTTACACCCGCCGCAAGGGTGCGACGGATATCACCTTCACCCCGGAGTTTTCTGCCACGCCGGGTGACGCCGGATTCACCGCCTCACCCGTCGTCCAGGTCTCGCTGGTGGACAACGGAAACGGCACCGAAACCGTCACCGTCCGAGACGCCGCGCCGGTTTCAGCCCAGTCTCCCCGGTTCGCCCGGATCAGGGTCACCCGAAATTGACCCTGCCTCCGAAGCGGTCGTCCGCGTGAATCTGCGAAGAAACAGCGTCGCGTTATGACGCGTGGCCGGCATTCTGAGCCCATTCCAGTTTAGTTTTTGGGCTTTTGCTGCCGACCTTTCTGTCACCGCCTCGGTTGGGTTGGTCTTCGGGGGTGGCACTGCGTTACCCGGCTACCTTCTTTCACCCCTCCGGGGTGTCGTAAAAGCCTGTCCCGGAGGGACAGTTGAACTTAGACCGGGGTCAGGCGCTTGGCGCCGCCACCCCGGGAATCATCCCGCCATTAGCACCGCCCCGGAGGGGCGGCAGAACCGCATGATCCTGCCGTTAAAGTCCAAAGGCTAAGTTGGAATGGTGTAAGTCATTGAACTTAAGTGGCTTAAAACTGGCTGCCCGGGTAGGGATCGAACCTACGACCAATTGATTAATCCCGGTCCTTGGACCGGGACTCTGCCGCAGGAAGGCCGAGAAGTTGTCGGCGGATACGGGAGGCTGATTTCCATGATTTGATTTCGCGTTCGCGATTCATGGCGGCGGAACGGCTGGGGTGGGGCTCACTCCAGGCGAGTTTCCACGGTCCGTTTTTGTGGGTGAACTTTCCCTGGCCAGGATGCGGGTCGTTGTGCTCGGGGACCCGCCTTTCGAGGTCATCGGTGTGGCCGATGTAGAACTTCCCTTGGGTGTTTTCGATGATGTAGGTTTTGAAGTTCATTTTGCCAAGTTAAAAGCCACTTAAGTCATTGAACTTAAGTGGCTTAAAACTGGCTGCCCGGGTAGGGATCGAACCTACGACCAATTGATTAACAGTCAACTGCTCTGCCGCTGAGCTACCGGGCAAGGTGGAAGCGTTGAAAAGAGGAGAAAAGGCGGCCGGGTGTCAAGGGGAGTTTCAGAGAAATTCTGGAAAATCTCAGAGACGGACGGGAAGTCCCTGATCCCTAAGGTGTTCCTTGGCCTGGCGGATGGTGTAGGTGCCGAAGTGGAAGATGCTGGCGGCCAGGACCGCGCTGGCGTGGCCTTCGCGCAGAACGTCGGCGAGGTGGGGGAGGGTGCCTGCGCCCCCGCTGGCGATGACGGGCACGGTGACGGCGTCGCTGACCGCGCGGGTCAGGGCCACGTCGTAGCCGTCCTTGGTGCCGTCCTTGTCCATGCTGGTGAGGAGGATTTCGCCGGCCCCGAGGTTGACCACCTGTTGGGCCCAGGCGACGGCGTCCAGGCCGGCCGGTTTGCGTCCGCCGTGGGTGGTGACGGACCAGCCCGAGGGGGCGGCGGGATCGCGGCGGGCGTCAATGGCGACCACGATGCACTGCGCGCCGAACTAGCGGCAGGCCTCGCGCACGAGTTCCGGGTTCTGCACGGCGGCGGTGTTGAGGGAGACTTTGTCGGCCCCGGCGTTGAGCATGGTGCGGATGTCCTCGACGGTGCGAAGGCCGCCGCCAACGGTGAGCGGCATAAAACATTGGGAGGCAGTGCGTTCCACCACATCGCGCATGATGCCGCGCTGCTCGTGCGAGGCGGTGATGTCGAGGAAGACGAGTTCGTCCGCGCCCTGGCGGTCGTAGGCGCGGGCCGATTCGACGGGATCGCCGGCGTCCACCAGGGACTCGAAGCGGACCCCTTTGACAACGCGTCCGGCGTTGACGTCGAGGCAGGGAATGAGGCGGACGGAGAGCATTGTTGGAACGGTGAACCTTGAATGCAGAAGGTGGAACGTCGAATGGAAAAACCGGGAAAGAGGCTGCGGGCAAAGCGCTCTGCCAGGGCGGGAAGGGGGGCCAAGCTCCACATTGCCAAATGGTTTTCTTGCCTCCGCCGCCTTTCCCCTCTTTGACCGCTCCTCTTTCCCATGATTTCAGGCGACGACCAACTCCCCCTCGGCTTTGCCGGCGAAGAAAGCCCTGACTCCGGCAAGGCGCCCGTCGCCGCGCCCGGTTTCCGTCCCTTTGCGCCCCCCGGTCCCATCGTGACCGGTCCGGGAGTGGAGCCGCCCAAGATTGACGCCATGTATGGGCGCTACTTCCTGGAATACGCCAGCTACGTCATTCTCGAGCGCGCGGTGCCCCATCTTTACGACGGCGTCAAACCCGTCGTGCGCCGCATCCTCCACTGCATGAACGAGATGGAAGATGGCCGCTACAACAAGGTCGCCAACATCATCGGCCGCTGCATGCAGTATCACCCGCACGGCGACGCCTCCATCGGGGACGCCCTGGTGCAACTGGGGCAGAAGGACCTGCTCATAGACATGCAGGGAAACTGGGGCAACATCCTGACCGGCGACTCCGCCGCCGCGCCCCGTTACATCGAGGCCCGCCTGACCAGGTTTGCGCTGGATGTTGTTTTCAGTCCAAAAGTTACGATCTGGTCTCTCAGCTACGACGGCCGCAACAAGGAGCCCGTCACCCTCCCGGCCAAGTTTCCCCTCCTTCTCGCCCAGGGCGTGGAGGGCATCGCGGTCGGCCTTTCCTGCCGCATCCTGCCCCACAACTTCGTCGAGATTCTCGACGCCGCGATCGAGGTCCTCAAGGGCAAAACCCCGGTCCTCCTCCCCGACTTCCCCCAGGGCGGCATCATGGACGCCTCCGCCTACAACGACGGCGATATCGGCGGCAAGGTCCGCATCCGCGCCCGGATCGAGGTCGAGAAAAAGAAGCTGCTCAAGATCACCGAAGTCCCCTTCGGCACCACCACCGGCTCGCTCATCGAGTCCATCATCGCGGCCAACGAAAAGGGCAAAATCAACATCGCCAAGGTGGAGGACAACACCGCCGAGAAGGTCGAGATCCTCGTCCACCTTCCCGCCGGGACCGAGCCCGAAACCGCCATCATGGGGCTCTACGCGTTCACCGACTGCGAAAACCCGGTGACCGTCTCGACCGTCGTCATCGAAAACGACAAACCCGTCTTCCTCACCACCTCCGAACTGCTCAAACGCTCGGTCAACCAGACCCGCGAGATCCTCCGCATGGAGCTGGAGGTCAGGCTCGGCGAACTCCGCGAGAAGTGGCACTTCGCCTCGCTGGAGAAGATCTTCATCGAGAAACGCATCTACCGCCGCATTGAGGAATCGGAGACCTGGGAGGCCGTCATCGCCACGATAGACAAGGGCCTCGATCCCTACAAAAAACTCTTCGAGCGCGAGGTCACCCGCGATGACATTGTCCGCCTCACCGAAATCCGCATCAAACGCATTTCCAAGTTCAACACCTTTGAGGCCGACCGCCACATCAACGATCTGGAAAACGAGATCACCACGACCAAGGATCACCTCGCCAACCTGACCCGTTTCGCGATAGACTGGTTCAAGGAACTGAAAAAGAAATACGGCAAGGGCCGCGAGCGCCGCACCGAGATCGCCTCCTTCGACAAGGTGGTGGCGGCGGCGGTGGCCGTGGCCAACGAGACCCTTTATGTCAACATGAAGGACGGCTTCGCCGGCTATGGGCTGAAGAAGGAGGGCGAACCGCTCTGCAAGTGCTCGACCCTGGACGACCTTATCTCCTTCCATCGCGACGGCACGATGAAGGTGACGAAGGTGGCCGAGAAGGTTTTCCTCGGGGCCAGCCCCTTGCACGTCAGCATCTTCCAGAAAGACGCCCCGGTCACCTACTACATGATCTACCGCGACAACGAGCGCGAAAAGGTCTTCGCCAAGAAGTTCCAGGCCGAGGGCGTGACCCGGGACAAGGTTTACGAACTGACGAAGGAGCCGAAGAGCACCCGGGTGCTTTGGTTCTACGCCAGCGACAACCCCGCCTTCCAACCCAAGGTCACCCTGGTGCACCGTGAGCAGCCGCGCATCGCCAAGACGGTGGACTTCGATTTCGGGACGATCGAAATCCAAGGCCGCAGCTCGACCGGACTGATCGTGACCGAATACGCCGTGGACCGCGTGCGTTTCGCGCCGAGCTGAGGCTGCGGCACCCGGCGCCTCCCGGGAGGCTGATCTTGGCAAGATAGTGCCGCCAAACCGTTTGCGCCTTATCCTCAACCCTGCGCCAGTTTTGCCCGGCGGGCCTTGAGTTCCGGCACAGAGGCCAGGAGGACCATGAGCTGCTCCAGGCGGACCGGTTTGGTCAGGTGTTCGTCAAAGCCCTGTTCCAGGCAGTGCTCGCGGTCCCCCACCATGGCTCGGGCGGTGAAGGCGACGAGCACGGGCTGGGCTTCCGGTGGGAATTCGGCGCGAATGCGGGCGGTCGTGGCCGGGCCGTCGAGGCGGGGCATTTCCATGTCCACAAACATCAGGTCGTAGGGCGTGGCCCGGAGGGCTTCGACAGCCTCGTCCCCGTCGCTCACGAGATCCGGCCGGTAGCCGAGTTTGCCGAGGATTCTTTGGATGACGAGGCGGTTGATCGGATCGTCGTCCGCGACCAGCAGGTAGCAGGGGTGCTCGGCGGCGAAGCCGGGATCGAATTTGACCGCGAGGGAGACGGCGGGCCGGGCCGAGGTATCCACACCGGCGTGGATGGTGAAGTGGAAAACAGTGCCGGAACCGGGGGTGCTTTCCACCCAGATCCGGCCGCCATGGAGTTCGGAGAGAAGTTTGCTGATGGCCAGGCCCAGCCCGGTGCCGCCATACTGGCGCGAGGTGGAGACATCGGTCTGGCTGTAGTGTTTGAAGAGCCGGTTGAGGCGGTCGGCCGGAATCCCCACCCCGGTGTCGGCGATGGAGAAGTGAAGCTCCGTCAGGCCCGGGGTGAGCGCGCGGGAGGAGACGGAAACGGTGACACCGCCCTGCTGGGTGAACTTGACGGAATTGGACAGGAGGTTGAGCAGGATCTGGCGCAGGCGGGTGGCGTCGCCCACGGCGGTGGCGGGCAGCCCGGGGAAGTATTTCGTCGTCAAAGCAAGTCCCTTGGCCCGGGCGGCTCCGGCCACCAGCTCGGTGGCGCTTTGGACACAGCCCTTCAGATCAAAGGGAATCCGTTCCAGCTCGAGCTGGCCGGCCTCGATCTTGGAGAAGTCGAGGATGTCGTTGATGAGGGTGAGAAGCAGTTCCCCGCTGCCGCGGAGTGTGTCCACGTAGTCGCGTTGGACGGAGTCCAGCGTGCTGTCGGCCAGCAGCGAGGTCATGCCCACGACGGCGTTCATGGGCGTGCGGATCTCGTGGCTCATGGTGGCGAGGAAACGGCTCTTGGCCCTGGTCGCCTCCTCGGCGCTGTGGCGGGCCTTTTCCAGCTCGACCTGGGTCGCCTCCAGGCGGCTGATGGTGGCGGCCTGCTCGTGGACCAGGCGGCGGAGTTCCAGCGCGGTCACGACATGGCGGCGCAGGACGCGCAGGGCCCGGAGTTGGTCCGGAGTGAGTTCGCGCGGCTCGGTGTCAATGACGCAAAGGGTGCCCAGGGTGGAACCCTCGCGGCTGACGAGGGGAAGGCCGGCGTAAAAGCGGATATGGGGGGCGCCGGTGACGTTGGCGTAGTCCCGGAAGCGTTCGTCTTCCCGTGCGTCGGGGATCACGAAAACCTGGTCTTCAGGAAGGCAGATGGCGTGGGCGCAAAAGGAGAGTTTCCGGTCGGTTTCCTGGTCGGCCATTCCCAGCCTCGCCTTGAACCATTGCCGGCTCTCGTCAATGAAGGTGATGGAGGCGAGTTTGGTGCCGCAGATCTGAGCGGCCAGGCCGACGATGTCGTCGAATTCCTCTTCGGGCGGGGTATCCAGAATCTGGTAGAACTTCAGTCGTGTGAGCCGTTCCTTTTCGTCGCGGGGGAGGGGGTAGGTCATGGAAATAGGAGGGAGTCTCATTAATCCGGTGAATCCTTTCTGGCAAGGTGGTTGAGGTGATTTTGGAGCCTGTCTGTTGTGTCCACCTCTGACAGTCTCCCGCGTGTCTCAACCCGCCAGGGGTAGATCAAGGTGAAATGCCGTGCCCTGGCCCAGGGTGCTTTCGCAGGTCATCCGCCCCCCCATCAGGAGGGCCAGGTCATGGGCGATGGAAAGCCCGAGGCCGTGAGAGCGCTCACCTCCGGTGGGCAGGGGGGTGAGGCGGACGTTACGCCGGTAAAGTCGGGTCTGGTCCTCGTCCGAAAGGCCGGGACCGTTGTCGCGGACCGTGAAACGCAGCCGTGACTCCCCGAGACTCTGGACGGAAAAACTGACGCGCCCTCCCTTGGAGGTGAACTTGATCGCATTGGAGACGAGGTTGTCCAACACTTCCGCCAGGGCCTCGGCGCTGGCCATGACCCGGAGGCCGTCGGGGGCCGAGGCAGTCTCGAGGGTGATGTTTTTGGCCTCGCCGGCGGGTCCGTGCAGCTCGGCCAGCCTCTGGAGCAAGGGGGCGACCTCGACGGGAGAGATCCGGAGGGAAAGGCCCTGGTCCAAGGCGTTGGCACTCAGGATGTTTTGCACAATCTCCAGCATGTGGTGCGCGGTGTTGGCCAGGCTTTGAAAGGCCTTGTGGACGGTGGGCGGCAGATCTGGATGGGTGGCTTCGACATGCTGTATCCGCATGACAATGACCGCCAGGGGGCTTTTCAGGTCGTGGGCCGCGATTTCCAGCAGGCGGGCCTTTTCCTCGCGCTCGCGAACAGCGGTTTCCTTGGCCGCGAGGAGGTCCCTTTCGATGGCCGCCCGTCGGGCCAGCTCAACCGCCAGCAGGCGGTTGCGGAAGTGGAACCAGCCGAAGGCCAGGCAGGCGGCCGCCAGCACGAGCCCGAGGGCGGGGAGGATCACATGATAGGGCACGCCCGGGGAGATTGGCGCGTTGATCCATGTGTCAAAGATGGCGGTGGTGTTGCGCTCCCCCAGTCCGGCCAGGGCCTGGTTCAGGGCCGGCACGAGTTCGGCCCGTGGCAGCCGCACCGCGTAGCGCAGGTCGAAACGGAGCGTGGTGAAACCCCCGATTTTCAGGTTGGTCAGGCCGTCCTGGCGGATGAAGTGGGTGCAGACCGGGAGGCTGCCGGCGGTGGCGTCGGCCTTGCCATTCGAAACAAGGCGAAGGGCTTCCAACATGTCGGCGGTCCGGAGGGTCCGCATCTTGGGATTCATCTTCTCCATGTGGTCCGCCGGGGCGTAATCCCGGGGCATGGCCACGGTCAGGCCGTCCAGTGAGGAAAGGCCCATCCGGTAGGGGTCGGAATCACGGATGATGATGGCGAGGGGAAAACTCGCATAAGGCTCGGTGAAGGCGAACTGGCGGGAACGTTCCTCCGTCTGGGCGGTGCCCAGGAGAAGATCAATTTTCCCCTCCTGGGCCAGGTGGTAGGCTTCGGACCAGTCTCGGGTGGGGACCAGCTCGAACCGGTAATCCGGCAGCTGTTTTTCCACCTCGGTCAGGATGTCACGGTCAATGCCGCTGAACCCGCCGGTTTTCCCCACCTGCGTGAACGGGGGAAAATTCGGATCAAAACCATAGCGGACAAGGGTTTGGGCCGCGACCACCGCCACCGGTCCCCAGGCGGTTCCCATAACGAACATCATTCCCAGCCGGAGGAAGCCATGATGAATAATCCGAAAAGTCATGAATAATTCATACGGAAACGGAGGCACCAGCTCAAGCGCTGAAACCTGTCGGATGTAGCGGAACGTGTCAGCGGAGCGGTTTTGGCAAGTTGCCGGGGTGGCCTGCCTGAAAGGTTGCAGGTGGCAGTTTTTTTCAGTAACAACTCTCCGCCTTTCCGTCAGTAACCTGCGTGAACACCAAAATCTGTCCCACCTGCCACGCTCCCATCCCCGCCCATGCGCCGGGTGGTTTCTGCCCTTCCTGCCTGCTCCGCGAGGCCGGCGACGAGGTCCGGCCCGGAGCCGCCGCGCCCTCGGTTGTGGAAGTTTCCGCGGCCTTTCCCCAGCTGGAAATCCTCGGCCTCATCGGCCAGGGCGGCATGGGGTTTGTCTATCGTGCCCGCCAGCCCGGCCTCGACCGGGACGTCGCGCTGAAAATCCTCTCACCCGTCCTCGGCCGCGACCCAGCCTTTGCCGAGCGTTTCGCCCGCGAGGCCCGCGTGCTTGGCAAGCTCAGCCACCCCAACATCGTCGCCGTCTTCGAGCATGGCGAAAGCGGCGGGTTCTTTTACCTCCTGATGGAGTTTGTGGACGGCGTGAACCTTCGCCAGGCCATGCGTGCCGGACGTTTTTCCCCCGCCCAGGCCTTGGCCGTGGTTCCCGGCATCTGCGACGCCCTCCAGGCCGCCCATTCCAAGGGTGTCTGGCACCGCGACATCAAACCGGAAAACATCCTCCTCGATGCCAAGGGCGGCGTGAAAATCGCCGATTTCGGCATCGCCCGCATTGTCGGCGACCCGATGCGCGACTTCACCCTCACCGCCACCGGCGCGGCCCTCGGAAGCGCCGCCTACATGGCCCCCGAGCAGCATGAGAAACCCCACGACGTGGACCACCGGGCCGACATCTACAGTCTCGGCGTGGTCCTCTACGAAATGCTGACCGGCGAGCTTCCGCTGGGACGTTTCCCGGCCCCGAGCGAACGTGCCGCCGTCAGTGCAAGAATTGACGAGATCGTTCTGCAAACCCTTGAGAAGGAACGTGATCTGCGCCAGCAAAGTGCCGCCGAGGTCAAGACCGACGTGACCCGCGCGGCCAGTTCCGCCAGCGCCAAGACCCCCGGCTCGGACTCCCCGCTGACGCGCCTGTCGCGTCTCGTTCTGTGGTCGCTGTGCCTCTTCCTTGGCGGAGGCGTGCTCGCGGCCATCGGCGGCGGCATCATGGGAAACTTCCCCTACGCCGCGACCGGCGGGGCCGTGCTGCTCGGCTTTGGTGGGCTGGGCCTGGTTTTGGGTGCGGCCGGCATGCTCTGGTCCCTTTTCGAGATGCGCCGGCGCTGGATGCAGCCGATTGGCCGTCCGCTGCTTATCGGTTTGACCCTCGCCCCTCTGGCTGTGGCAGCCGCCTACGGGATCGGTGCCCTGGCCTGCCTCTCCGAACCATTCCCGGGTGGTTTGCCGGTTCTCACCGGTTTGCTCATGGCGGCTCTTGGGCTCGTTTTGTGGATCGTTTTTTATCTGGGCCGTCCGCTTTCGGAAACCACGCCGCTGCGCCGGAAACTGGCCTGGACCGCGACTGTTTTGGGCTGCGTCTCGCTCTTCAGCGCCGTGATCTGGGCCAAACGCCTGGATGGGCACTGGCCGCACTCGCATCATCGGTTGGTCGCCAAACTCATGTTCCCGAACGAGGACCGTCCCAGCCGCGAGACTTTGCTGGCCTTGCTCCCAACTGCCGTCCAACCCGGACGTATTGAGGACTACGAGCTCAGCTTCGGGGAGAAAAACGAATGGGTCCAGCTCGCCTGCCTGAGCGAGACCCAACCGTTTTCCTGGACATTTCTGGTGACGACCCAAAAAGAAGCCGACCGCAGTCATCCCTCCGCCGCGCTCTCCCGGTTGCGCGACCTACTTCCACCCGCGCAGATCGCGAATGGCAGAATCGAGTTTTCCGTCCCGGAGAGGATCAATGGTTCGCCTACCTTTTGGATCGAACGTGTTCCGCTCTCACTGCTCCTGGGCGCAGGCGTGCTGCTCGTCGCCCTGGCCGGTGGCCGCCGCTCGGTCTGGATCATCGGCGGAGCCGCCGGAGTTTCCCTCATGCTTTCGCTGGCTCCCCAGTGGCCCGGCAACCCCGGTGAACTTGCCGTCATGACCGGCCCCATACCCACGCAGTTCGGTCCAAGCAACCCTCCGCCGAACTTCAAGGCTGACTTCACCACGCCGGAAAAGGCGGTGGAAACATTTTTCGCCGCTGCCTGTTGGGAGAAAAACGAGGTGTGCCGGAAATCGGTTTCCAAAGCCCTCGCTCAGGAACTGGAGCGGCTGGATGGTTGGAAGGAGTTACTGGACACGTCCCGGAGAATAAAAATTCAATCCACCTCGTTCCGGGCCGATCCCAAAACTGGTTGGCCTGTGGTGGAGGTCTTTGTGCGTGAACGCGTAGACCAACGCCTCTTCCATTACAAACTTTTTGCCGTGGAGGAAGGTGGGCAATGGAGGCTGGACAGCGTTCCGAGTGTCGGGGGCAAAGTGAAAGTAAAACAACCCGCCACGCTGCTGCGCCACCGGGACGAGGCATTCGATCAGGCCAAAAAACTCCTTCAAGAATACCCGGGTAAAGGTGGGTGTATCGTGGTGGGGGCGGTTCCGACGCCTGTTTTTCAACCCTTCTCGATGGGAGCGAGAGAGATAACCCTGGGGGAAATCCTTGGGCAGGCCGGTCTTGTTTTTGAAAAAGACATGGGGCCTAGAATCATCGTGAACGAGTTCGATCAAGACTCCGACGGGATTGAAAGGGATCTGTGGTTCGAAAAGGCCAAAATGGTAACAAGCTCAGACAGTTTGATTATTCGCGATCTGTCCGATAGGGACACGGAAAGATACTGGCAAAAGTCGCGCTTAACCTACTATTCCCACGGGGTTTCTCTCATCTACGTCTTCCCCAAACCATGACCGACGGCTCCTTCCACCCCACGCGCTGGACCCTGGTGCTGCGGGCCTCCGGTGACGGAACGGAGGCGGGGCAGGCCCTGTCCGACCTCTGTGCCGCCTACTACGGGCCGGTGGTGGCCTTCCTCCGGCGCGGGGGCCGCGACGAGGATAGTGCCCGCGACCTGGCCCACGCGTTTTTCGCCGGATTGCTATCAAACGGGGTAGGGGCCCCGGATCCGGCGCGGGGACGTTTCCGGAGTTACCTGCTGGGCGCGCTGAAACACTTCGTTTCCAAACAAAAACAGGCCGCCCTCGCCCAGAAACGAGGCTCCGGAGCCGAGCATGTTTCCCTCGTCTCGGAAAACGATACCTCACCCGGCACGCCCGAACCGGCCGACCCCAATGAGGAGGACCAAGCCGCCATCTTCGATCGCGAATGGGCCTTCACCCTCATCGCCCGGGCTTTGGCCGCCCTCGAAAAGGAAAACGTCAGCCGCCCGGCCCAGTTTGCCGCGTTGCGGCCCTGGCTCGACGGCCACGCCGACGGCGCGTCGCAAACCCTGGCCGCCCGCGAGCTCGGCATGAACGAAACCGCTCTGCGCGTGGCCCTCCACCGCCTGCGTGTGCGTTTCCGCGAACTCATCCGCGCCGAGGTGGCCGCGACCGTCCGCGACCCCGGCGAGGTGGCTGACGAGCTCCGGCATCTGGTCGAGATCGTCAGCGAGGGCCGGTGAGGAGGAACCAAGCCTCGGCTCACAAAGCTTCGGTTGATTCGGAGCGAATCGGCTGAAACCAGTCCTTCTCCGGGCCGGCCAGTAGTTTGTCAATCAAAGCATTTTACAACGATAACGCATATTTGTTTAGTAGGTCTTAGGCTTTCTTAATTAGATTTTTATTTAAAGAATATTTGTGTGGCTATTCAATGATTTTACCATCTAAACTTTCTTCTAGTTTTGCAATAAATGACCTAAGCGCGATGGCCTTATTTTCTGAAATCCTATGACCAGTAAATAGGGTCATAGGATTTGCGGAACAATGAATCTGGTCACTTTCGATGATTCCGGGGACACCTACTCGAATCAATATTCCATCGATATGTTTTTTTTGCCAATATTGATGTGTTGATTTTTGAAATTCGTGCGCAAGTTGAAATAGCTTCTCATTGAAATCATACAGCGTAGGGCTTACTATCATTTGCTTTCCACCAGAAAGCATTTTCCCTACACAAATAGCGATAATACGAATTTCATCCGGTTCTTTGCTACGTTTAAGCAGTTGCTTTGCTGCACACCGAATATGTGTCTCAGCTTTCTTTTGATTTTGTGGTCTTTTAGCTTCAATGGCTAGTTGAAATCCCTCATGCTTTATGGTGACATCTGTGTCTCCGCCAAACTCTGCATGGAAGCCAGCCGCTTCAATTCTTGCCGCAATATAGAGTTCAAAAAGAGTATTTCGAGATTGATTGTTTCCCCCATCATTTTCATTTAATGCAAAATCGGGACCCCTGAAAATTTCTCCAATACGAAGTGAATGATGAAGGTGCTCTTTAGTCAAAGCAATTTTTGAAGCAAAAAGTAAGTCAGATATCTCTTGGCCTAATAGGTAAACTTGCCCCATTTCGTCTGCTGAAAGCTTAACTCTTCCCTCTGAGCCTAATTCGATTAATCTGATCAAGTGACGTTCGTATGCACCAAATCTTGTTGCAGATAGATTGTAACCTAGTGCCTCCCAGCCAGTTCGAGTAAAAACTAGATCTCTCAAGATTTCTTCGTATTTTAATCTGGCATATTTCATTTTGTGTTTTATGAAAAAATGAAAGCAAATATCATCAGACCTCGAATGGATTTACCACCGTGATGCCGGCTTGGCTGAAATCCTTGACGTTGCGGGTGGCGACCGTCAGTCCATGTGTCAGAGCGGTGGCGGCAATGAGGCTGTCTTTCACTGGCATGGACCGTCCGTTGCGTTTGAGCTTGGCCAGCAGGACGGCCCATTCGTGCGCAGTGGCTGTGTCGAAATCGAGAGAGCGAAGGTTTTGCACTCCTGTGGAAAACCATGATTCCAAACGGGTTCGGCGGCGGCCGGCGGGAAGCTGCAGAATGCCATATTCGAGTTCCCCGAGGATGATGGGATTGACGAACAGTTCGTGCTCGTGGGTGCGGAGCCAAACCACCACACGGGCATCAGGACTCGGCCTGGTGGGCTCGCTCAGGATATTAGCATCAACCAAATAGCTCACAGCGAGTCGGTTGATTCAGAGGGAATGGGTTGAAACCAGTCTTTGTCCGGGCAGGCCAGCAACCAGTCCACCATGCCCTCGTTGGCGGGAGAAGTTTGGCGTTTCAGCACGTAATGACCTTCCTCGACCCGTTCGATATCGAACTTCTGCCCGGCCTTGAGGTGGTCCTGCTCCCGTAACGGAGCGGGTAGAACGACCTGTCCTTTGGAGGAAATGACGGTGACCATGCCTAGTAAGATGCTAT
>JANOBW010000195.1:0-2406 GCA_031411855.1 Opitutia bacterium | reverse complement strand
CCCGACGGCCTCCTCTACGTGGCGAGCGGGGCCCGCACGGACGGCGGGGAGAAGTCCACCAACCACCCCGATTCCCCCGCCGGCGAAGACGAGGCCACCGCCTGCCTCTGGCGCCTCGACCCCAAGGCCGCCGAACCCGCCCGCGAGATCCTCGCCCGGGGCCTGCGCAACCCCCACGGCTTCGCCTGGGACGGCAGCGGCAACCTCTTCAGTTTCAGCAACGGCCCCGACGCCAACGCCCCCGAGGAGATGGACCTCATCCTCCCCGGCCACCACTACGGGTTCCCCTACCAGTTCAGCGACTGGCCGCTCACGCCCAAGCCCTACCCGCACACCCCGGAACCACCCGCCGGGCTCACCTTTGACAAACCGGTGAAAAACCTCGGTCCGGCCGGCGGGGCGGGCCTCTCCACCTTCGATCCCCACAGCTCGCCCGCCGGTTCCGTCTGGTGCGGCGCGGATTTCCCGGAACCGCTCCGCAACTCCTTCCTCGTCACCCGTTTCGGCAACCTCCTCGGCAAGGGGAAAACCGGCCTGGACGACTGCGGGTTCGACGTGCTCAGCGTGAAACCGGAACGCGGCCCCGACGGTTCGTGGACGGCCCGCACCACCACGGTCCTGGCCCCGGCGGCACGGCCGATAGACGCCCTCATCACCGGCCCCGGCACCGTCCTCATCCTCGAATACACGCGCCCGACCAACTTCAAGGACGGCCTCCCCTGGCTGCCCGGACGCATCCTGGAGCTGAGGGCCAGACCGGAGTGAGTGAAAGCTGGTGGTGATGGCACGCAGGGAGCGGCGGTTTTCCCACCCCCGAATCCATTCCTGCCTTGAAAGTGGTCCGCCCGGGCCACTTTCAGAAGCCTTGGCCACTGCCTCCGGAACGCTGGGGCATGGGCCAAACTTACTGGCGGAACTGGTGGAGCGTGATCCGCCCAGCATCCACACAGGAGGGCCACCCTCGACGCTCCAGCGTTCGCGCAGCAGGAGCGTGGCCAGCTTGGCCACAGTGGGACTTCCCGGCGGGCCCATGTGGCCTGGGGGCGGGCGATGGTTCAGAATCGAAACACCTTGGCCGTGTGCCGGCTTCCGGAGGCATCGAGCTTATCGCCTTGGGTCGAGCGGGCTTCCCCAGGTCGGGAAGGTGGTTCAGGGCGTCGCGCAAGTGTCCCGTCGGGGGTGGTGTCATTGCCAGACGTTTCCCATGCAATCCCCGCCTCACCTCCCCTCCCCCAATCGGGGGATTTTTCACCAAGATTATTTGTCATAGAAATAATCCACAAGTAGTTTATATTAAATAAGTTGAAAAAATAACTACCGATATTTCAATTAAGAGCGTTAATAATTGCCCAGCCCCGAAACACAAACTGGCCAATGTGTTTTTTCCCCCAATCCTTAGACACTTATCCCTATTCTCAATCCCTTACTAACCCTTTCCTTATGAAGCCCTCCCGCCCTACCCTGTTCCGTGCCGCCACCGCTTCCGCGATGGCCCTTATCACCTCCGCTTCCCTTCAAGCCGCCGGCGGCTCTTGGAACGTGGATGCCGCTGGCAACTGGTCCACCACGACGAACTGGACCCCCGCCGCCGTCCCCGGCACCGCCGCCGGCGATGTCATCAACTTCACCAACACGATCACCCTAGCGCGCACCGTGACGATTGACGCCACCAGCCGCACGGCCGGAGACCTCAACATCGGCGGCGCCTTTGGTTTCACCCTTGCCTCGTCCGCGACCACCGTGGTCCTCAATCTCGACGGCACCGGCAGCACCGACGCCACGGTGGACTTCACCACCGCCATCGCCAACACCATCAGCGCGCCCCTGACCCTCCTTGATAACGCCGTCTTCCGTTCCAATGTGAACGCCGTCCAATCCCTCACCGGCATCATCTCCGGTGCCAAGACCGTCACCTTTAACAACGACACCAACGGCACCGTCAACGCCGCGACCGCCCTTCAAGGCCAGTTCCTCGTCTCGGGAGCCAACACTTATTCCGGCGGCACCACCATTTCCGACGTCCGCGTCAACATCACCACCAACAACACCGCCCTCGGAGCCGCCGGCAGCGCGGTCACGATCCCGAACGGCGGGCAGGTCTTCGCCAGCACCGCCCTCGGCACCATCAATTACGCCTTCAATATCGCCGGTGACGGCTGGGTCGAAACCACCGCCGGACAACCCCTCGGAGCCCTGCGCCTGGAAGGTGGCCCCACCGTCACCGGCAACGTCGTGATGTCCGCCAACGCCGGCATCGGCGGCAACGGCTCGGGCACCATCAGCGGCATCATTTCCGGTGGGTTCACCCTTTCCAAACGTGGCACCGGCACCACCACCCTCTCCGGGGCCAACACCTACACCGGAGGCACCACCATCGGCAACGGCTCGTTCCTCGCCGCCAACAAC
>JANOBW010000194.1:0-9970 GCA_031411855.1 Opitutia bacterium | reverse complement strand
CTCAATTAAGCCGCCCTTCAAATCTCCGATATGAATGAACGGAACCCCTTCATCTACATAGCTCTCTGCTTTGATGTCGAAAATACCTTTGCGAAACGTAGCACAAGCTTCCCCAAGTCGGACATGTGGCAGACTCTCGATTCGCAGTTGGGTTAAAACCGCGAGTTTACTAAAGTAGCCGTCATCAAGGCGCAGTTTCTCATTGTCGTCTTTTACTGCGCTTAGGGTTAAAATCGTGAGATCCAGCCCCTCCAACAGCCTCGCGTAGCGCTCGGCGTTGAAGGGGCGGTTCAGAAAAAACTGAGGTTCTCCTTCTTGGAAAATTCTTCAAAAGCTTCGGCGATTCCGTCATGTGTCTTTCCCTCGTGATTGAAGAGGTCGTGCTGGACAACCCAGTGACCGTGCTCGTCGCGGAGGCGGTCGCCGTCGGGGCCAGTCACATAGATTTTGTCGCCGCTGCTATCCTTGCTGGGGAGGCGCTGGGTGGCGAAGAAGATATTGTAGTCGTCCGCTTTGGGGCAGAGCGTCCCGGCGGTGGGGTCGTCGTTCCACTTCTGGACGAGGAGCACGCTGGTTTTGGTGCCGGTGTGGGGCTTGAAGGTGCTGGGATGGAGGCCCACGACGGCAAGGATTCGGCAGCGTTCGGCGATGAACTCGCGGACTCGCTGGTCGCTGGCGTTGTTGAATCGGCCCTGTGGAAGGACAACCGCCATCCGTCCGCCCGGTTTGAGAAAGTCGAGGTTGCGTTCAATGAAAAGAAGGTCGCGGCCCACGGAGCTTTCCAACTTACCCTGACCACCATCCTTGGCGCGTTTGTGGGCCAGTTCGTAGGGGCTGAGCATATCCGTCTGTTTGATGTCCCCGGCGAAGGGCGGGTTGGCCATGAGGACATCAAAGTTGAAGGAGCGGTAGTCGTTTTTGTCCGCCATGAGTTTACGGAGCTTTTTCCAGCCTTCATTGTAGGTGTCGTTCCACTCGGGTTGTTTCGTGGTTTCATCCCAGCGTTTGTAGTCGAGGGTGTTCAGGTGGAGGACGTTGGTCTGCCCGTCGCCCGCGATGAGGTTGAGGCAGCGTGAGACCCGGACAGATTTCTCGTCAAAATCAATGGCGAAGACCTTGTCCTGCACATACTTGACGCAGCGGGCGGGTTTCTTCTCCATGGTGAAGAGGTGGGAGGCGGTTTTCCCTGAATCCACCAGTATTTGCCGCCAGACGTGGAAGATGCTGTGCATGGTGAAACCCGCACTGCCGCAGGCGGTGTCCACCAAGGTTTCCTCCTCCTTGGGATTGAGCATCTTCACACACATATCAATGACCCAGCGCGGGGTGAAATACTGGCCCTTCTCGCCTTTGCTGGACTTGTTGACGAGGTATTCAAAGGCATCGTCCACAACATCAAGGTTGGAGTTGAAAAGCTTCCATTTTTCGAGCGAACCGACGCAGACCTGCAAGTGCTCCGGGGTGAGGCGGATTTTGTCATCGGGGGCAAAGACTCCTTCCCATCGTTGTTTGGCCTCGTCGAAAAGCACCTGGATGGAGCGTTTGAGCTGGGCAGAGGTATTGACGTTGCGGAAGCGGATATGGGGATGGAATTCCGAGTAGCAGGAAAGTTCGTCAAAGAGCTTGGTGAAGATGAGTTTAAAAACTTCCTCAAACACATCCACCCCAGCGTTGGCCAGAACCTCATCCTCAAGATCCTCAATCAGTTGCCGAAGGCTCCTGCTTTTGCTGCCCTCGGCCACCCTCTGTTTCTCAAATTCGAGGAGGGTTTCCATCGTCCATGGCTGCCCGGCGATCATTTCAATCGTCTCATGGGCGCGGGGAAGGGCCGGGATTTCCTCGAAGTAATTTGGGTTTTTACGATGCCAGACTACGAGCTGGATACCGTCACTCCATACGGCCAAAGGTGCTCCAGTCGCGTGGGTGTAGCTCTTGAGTTGTTCTTTGCCGCCTTTTACCGTGGCCTGCTTCACCTCGATAATGATGTAAGGGACGGTGGGTCGGTCGGCGTCGAAGATGACGATGTCGGCTCGTTTGGAGGTGTCGCGTCCGAAGGTGATCGGATATTCGACCTGGATGCGGGAGAGCGGATATTTGTAGCGGTTAAGCAGTTGATAAAGCCAGAGTTGGCGCACGATCTCCTCGGGTTTGGCCAGGACTTCCTTTTGGCGGACCTGGCATTTGAGGTAGAGTTTGTCGTTTTTCCGCACCACTAGCTTTTCCACAGCCCTGATAGTCTTTTCTTCAAAGTGGGCGGTCCGCGTGAAAGGTTGGATGAGGGCTGGGAAAAGGTCGGCTGAAATCATGGTGTCACCGGTTTCGGTGGGCGTGGGAAAGCCAACACACGCAGCACCTCCGATTGAGGGTGTCAAGGTAGCACCTTCAATCGGAGGTGTCGAGGTGGCCGGAGCAAAGCGGTTTTTGCTCCGTTGTGAGCCTTCTTCCCATCGTCGTCGAACGAGCCAAATTATTGAGGCAGAGGCACAAGCTTACCCAAGAGGAAGTCGTGAATCTGTCGGGGTTGGGCTATAAGTTTTACCAGAAGCTTGAAAGCGGCACGAAGAAGCAGATCTGGCTGGAGACTGTGGAGCGGCTGGCGGAAACCTACGGTCTGACCGTTTCCGAGTTTCTCGGCCCCAAACTGCCGGACGAATCCTACGTCGGCAAAGTCATCCCGTCCAACGTCCACCGCGAAAGCGGGCGCGACAGCTACGGTCGGGGGAAACGTCCGGCCAAGAAGCGGAGCGACGGCGGCCTGCCGGAGCATTCGGTGAATCTGTGAGGGCGCGAACGTGCGCAGCACCGTGGAGTGCTGCAACCCAGTTGCAGCTGTGAGGCGTCGCAGCCTGCTGCGGCCTTGTGGTTTTCAGAACATCTCTCGTCGCCTCCGAACCAGTTCCGGCACACGGAGTGTGCCGACTACTTTGCAAGGCAAGGCCTGGCTGCGAAGCCAAAGAACCACGCGGGAACCAAAGATGTTACAGATCTTGTCACTTTTGGCGTTAAATTACAATTGATCGTGACACTTTTAACGACAAGAATTATCAAAATGGACAAAAACTCCTGGCATGACAACCTTTGCACTCAATTTAACCAGCGTCCGTGAGCGTCTGGGAAAAAGCCAAAAGGCCGTGGCCGAACGCCTTGGCTTGTCGCCTTCCTTGATTTCCAAGTGGGAGAAGGGAGAGCGCGAACCGGATGAGGCGCAGGTCTGGGAATTGTCGCGCCTGCTGGGGGTGACGCCGTCGTTTCTGCTCAACGCCGACCGGGTGGTGACTTTCCAGCCGCGCAGCGCGGTCGCGCAAGACTCCGATGAAAAAGGGCGTTTTGGCGCGGCGCTGAACGAGGCCGCAGAGCAGATCCATCATCTGCATGAGGTGTGGAAGAGGGTGGGAGACCTTCCCGCCCGGCAGCCTTTGTCGCTCGAATTCAGCCTGCCCGGTCTGCCGGACCTGGCCGCGATGGTGCGGAATTACCTGCGCCTGAACGACCGGGTGTCCTGCGGGGAGCTGAAGGAGGCTTTGGCGGAGAAAAACGTGCTGGTTTTCGAGTGGGAGCTTCCGGTCAAAATCTCAGGTCTGTCCTACCAGCGGGATTTCAGCGTGATCTTCCTCAACCGCGACCTGCCGGACCGGGTGAAGCTTTTCACCCTTTGCCATGAGCTGGCCCACCTGCTGTTCCACCTGCGGGGCGGGGAGGACACGGCGGTTTCGGTCATGGCCACGCGGAACGACCAGCGGGAGAAGGAGGCCAACTGGTTCGCTGCCGAACTATTGATGCCGCGCGACCGGGTGGACGCCCTGGTCCGCTCCGAGGGCCGGGCGCTGGGTTCACGGACGGTGTTCAACGCGGCGGTGGACGCCTTCGGCGTTTCCCCCGGAGCCCTGTTTTACCGGCTCACCCAGGAACCCTGGAAACGCTTCGACTACACCCAGAAAGCGGCGCTCTTCACGGACCGGAAGCCGGAGGAGAAGGCCCTGTTGGGTGCCCGGACGGTGAAAGTGAAAACCGATGTGCCCCAAGGGCTTCTGATTCGGGCCGCAAAACTCTGGCAGGAGGAAAAGGCGACCGCCGGGAAGGTGGCGGAATGGTGCCATGCCCCCCGTTCCGAGGTGGATGACTTTCTGAATGAATTCGCCGGGGAGAGCGACAGCGGTGAAGAGGATTGGGATCTGGGGTTTGCCGAAGTGGAGGGTGTGCTCTGATGGCGCTTCCCGCGCTGGTCTGCGACACCTCGGTGGTGTCGAACCTGGGGCGGAGAGGCGGCCTGGAAGCGCTCGTCCGCAGACTGGCCGAGCGCCATGCCCTCTGTGTCCCGCAGGAAGTGGAGCGGGAACTCCTGCGGGACAGGGTGGCGGACCATGGAGACATTGTGAACAAGTGGTTTGCCGTGGACCGAAGACCTCTGGCGAAGATTCACGAGGTTTTGCGTCACGACCCGGACCAGGCCTTGGACGCCGGGGAAACCGCCGTCTTGGCCCTCGGGCTGGAGCTTTCGGGAAGGGTCTGCGTGGATGAGCGTGTGGGCCGAAGAGTGGCGCGGGCGTTGAAGTTGGAGAACTATAACACCATCAACCTGCTGGAGATGGGTTTACGGGAAGGATGGATGAGCGATGGGGAATGTCTGGCCGCCGTGATCCGAATGAAGGCGGCGGGGTTTTATTGCCCCAAGGTCTTGGCCAACGACGACTTTGAGGCTTATGCGTGGCGGCTGCGGTAAGGCCACGTCCGGTCATGGAGTGGGCTGTCCTGCAGCGACACTCAGGGCAGGGTCACGGAAACGACGACGAAGAGCTGCGAAGGCGCGGGGGTGCCGAGGGGTTCCTCGATGACGACGCGTTCCCAGTCGGCGTCAATCACGGTGACGACGGGCGTGCCGGTCATGGGAACAAAGGAGCCGGGGGAGTTGGAGCGTTTCGGCGTGTAAACGACGGGGCTGTTGCGGCGGCGGAAGAACTCAACGCGGAGGAGGCTGCCGGGGCCGGTGCCGGTGGGGGTGAAAACGGGCATGCCACCGGACGAGGTCGCGGGGTTGCCGGTGTTGGGGCCGCCCATCGGGATGTTGAAGGCGTATTTGAGGAGGTTGGGCACGCCGTCGTTGAAGGGCGTGGCGGTGGGCAGGGCGTTGCTGCCGGTGAGGTCGGCGGCGGTGGCCCAGTCGGCGACGAGGCCCTCGGCGGTGGCGGTGGAGGTCATGATGCGTTTGGTGCCGGAGTTGGCCACGGCCACGAAGCGGCCATTGCCGTAGGTGACGGATTGCCATGCATTGGCCTCGGTGGCGGGCTGGCTCGTCCAGATGACGCCGTCGGGGCTGGTCATGGCGCGGTTGGTGCCGGAGTTGCTGACGGCGACGAAGAGGCCGTTGCCGTAGGTGACGGAGCGCCACGCGTTGGCCTGGGCGGCGGAGCGGGCGGCCCAGGCGACGCCGTCGGAGCTGGTCATGACGCGGTTGGTGCCGTCGAGGGCGACGGCGACAAACCGGCCACCGCCGAAGGTGACGGAAAACCAGGTGTTGGCCTCGGGGGCGGTGCGGGCGGTCCAGTTGATGCCATCGGGGCTCGTCATGATGCGGTCGGTGCCGGATTCGGCGACGGCGACGTAGAGACCGTTGCCGTAGGTGACGGAGACCCAGTTGCCAAAGACGCCCGGGGAGATGGCCCACGACGTGCCGTTCGTGCTGGTCATGACGCGGTTGGAGTCGAAGCCGGAATCGGCCACGGCGACGAAGCGCCCATTGCCGTAGGTGACGGAGCGCCAGCTGTTGCCCGCGCCGGGGATGGGGCGGCCGGTCCAGGTGACGGCGTCGGGGCTGGACATGGCCCGGTTCCCGCTGCCGTCGTAGGAGACCCCGACGAAGAGGCCGTTGCCGTAGGCGAGGGAAATCCAGGTCTGAACCATGTTGATGTTGTTGGTGGTCCAGGTGATGCCATCGGTGCTGACCATGGTGCGGCCGGCTCCGCCATCGGCGGCGAGGGCGACAAAGCGGCCGTTGCCGTAGGTGACGGAGCGCCAGCCGTTGTCGAACGGGGCGGCGCGGGCCGTCCAGGCCGAGCCGGCGGGCGAAAGAGCCCTTTCACCCTCGACGACAAACTCATAGGCGGCCTCGTCGGCGTCGTTGTTGAGGATGATGATGGTGGCGCGGCTGATGGAGACGCCGGAGGTGGGCGTGTAGGTGACATTAAACGTGGCGATGTTGCCGGGCGCGACGGAGGTGGGCGCACCGGAGATGGCGAACTCGGAGGCGTTTTCCCCCGTCGCAAGGATGGAGGTGATGGCGAGGGGGTCGGGGCCGTCGTTGGCGATGGTGAACGTGCGGGTCAGCGACTTGGCCACGCTGCCGAAGCGGGTGTGTTGAAAGAGGGTCGGGACCTGGCTGTCGTCGGGGATGACGAGGCCGTTGCCCTTGACGTTGATCTCGGGGTTGGCGGCGGTGGTCTGCTGGTTGGCGACCATGACGCGGCTGGTCCCGTCGAAGGAGACGGCGACGAAGCGTCCGTTTCCGTAAGTGATCGAATACCAGTTGTTTGCGCCGGTGGCGTTGCCGGCCGTCCAGGTGGCACCGTCGGGGCTGGTCATGACGCGGCTGGTGCCGCTCTGGGCGACGGCGGCAAAAAGGCCGTTGCCGTAGGTGACGGAAACCCAGCCGCTGGCGGGGGCCGTGGTCTGGGCGGTCCAGGTGAGGCCGTCGGTGCTGGTCGCGACGCGGTTGGTGTCCCCATCGGCCACGGCGACAAAGATGCCATTGCCGTAAGTGACTGAGCGCCAGTTGACTCCAGGAAGGTCTCCGGCCGTCCAGCTGATGCCGTCGGTGCTGGACATGGCGCGGTTGATGCCGTCGTAGGAGACGGCGACGTAGCGGCCGTTGCCATAGGCGACGGAGGTCCAGAGGTTGGACTGGATGGTGGTGCGGACCGTCCAGGTGGAGCCATCGGGGCTCGTCATGATGCGGCTGGTGCCGGTTTCGGAGACGGCGACGTAGAGGCCGTTGCCGTAGGTGACAGAGCGCCATGGGTTGGCCTGGGCGGCGGTGCGGGGCGTCCAGGAGATGCCGTCGGTGCTCGTCATGACGAGGTTGGTGCCGCCATTGGCGACGGCGACGAAACGGCCGTTGCCATAGGTGACGGCATACCAGCCGCTGGCCTCGGCGGAGCGGGCCGTCCAGTTTTCCCCGTCGGGGCTGGTCATGACGCGGCTGGTGCCATCGTTGGCGACGGCGACGAACTGTCCGGCCCCGTAGGCGACGGAGAACCAGCGGTTGTCCTGGGCGGCGAAGCGGGGCAGCCAGGCGGTGGTGGAGACGGGCCAGGCCTTTTCGCCTTCGAGCACAAAGTCGTAGGCGGCCTTGAACGGATCGTTGCTGGAAATCGTGAGGGTGGCGCGGCTGGTGGCGACGCCCGAGGTGGGCGTGTAGGTGACGTTGAAGGTGGTGGTGGAACCGGCGGCGACCGAGGAGGGCGCGCCGGTGATGGAAAACTCGGAGGCGTTTTCCCCCGACAGGGCGATGGAGGAAACGGACAGGCTGGCGCCGCCGGTGTTTTGCAGGGTGAAGGTTCGGGTCAGCGAGGTGGCGACGCTCCCGAAGCGCGTGTGGTTGGCCGTGGCGGGTATCATGGAACCGTCGGCGATGGCGGCGCTGTTGCCGAGGACATTGAGCTCGGGCTGGGGAGCGGAGAGCATGACGCGGCTGTCCCCGTCGAGGGCCAGGGCGACGAAGCGGCCATTGCCGTAAGCGACGGAGGACCAGGAGTTGACCTCGGCGGTGGCGCGGGGAGTCCAGGCGGCGCCGTCGGGGCTGGTCATGACGCGGTTTGTTCCGGAAATGGCGAGGCCGACAAAGAGACCGTTGCCGTAGGAGACGGAGCGCCAGGCGTTGGCCTCGGTGGCGGCGCGGGCCGTCCAGGTGATGCCATCGGGGCTGGTCATGACGCGGTTGGTGCCGGACTGGGAGACGGCGACGAAGAGACCGTTGCCGTAGGTGACGGCGCGCCATGGGTTGGCCTCGGCGGGAGTGCGGGACGTCCAGGTGATGCCGTCGGTGCTGCTGGCGACGCCGTATTCGGAAACGGCGACGAAGAGGCCGTTGCCGTAAGTGACTGATCTCCAGTAGTTCGGCGAAACGGTGGTGCGGGCCGTCCAGGTGACACCATCCGCACTGGTGAGGGCGCCGCCGCTATCGAGGCCGACGGCGACGTAAACGCCGTTGCCGTAGGCGACCGAGGTGATCTGGCCAAGGCCGCTGACGGCGCGGGGAGTCCAGGTGGTGCCGTCGGGGCTGGTCATGACGCGGTTGGTGCCGGAGGAGGCCACGGCGACAAACTGGCCGTTGCCGTAAGTGATGGAGGACCAGAGGGAAGCCTCGGTGACGGCGCGGACTGTCCAAGTGACTCCGTCGGGGCTGGTCATGACGCGGTTGGTGCCATCGCCCGCGACGGCGACGAAGAGCCCGTTGCCGTAGGTGACGGAGGCCCAAGAGTTGAGTTCAACCGGCGGGGAAGCGGTCCAGAAGGACCCGGCGAACGGGAAGACCTTTTCGCCCTCGACGAGAAAATCATAGGCGGCCTCGTCGGTGTCGTTGCTGTTGATGGTGACGAGGGCGCGGCTCACGGCCACTCCCGAGGTGGGCGTGTAGGTGAGGTTGAAGGGGGCGCTGCCGCCGGCGGCAACCGAGGTGGGCGCGCCGGAGACGACAAACTCGGAGGCATTTTCGCCGGTGACGGTGAGGGACGATATTGTGAGCAGTCCCGGGCCGGTGTTTTCGATGGTGAAGGTGCGGGCGAGCGATGAGGCCACGCGGCCGAAGCGGGTGTTGTTGACGGTGGAGGAGGTGCGGTCGCCGTCGGCGATGACGGCGCCATTGCCGCGCAGATTGATCTCCGGGAGCGGCGTCACCAGATTGATGGTGATGGACTTGGTGGTGGCGAGGCTGAGTCCGGAATCCTTGTCGGTGGCGGTGACCGTGACAGTGTAGTTTCCGGAGTTGGCGTAGGTGTAGGATCTTGCGAGGGGCGAGGCGGTGCCGGCGGGAACGGTCTGCGGGGCCGAGCCGTCCCCATAGTTGATGGACCAGTCAAAACCGGCGGCCTGGTCGGCGGCGGATGGGTCTGTCGCCCTGAAGGAAAAATTGACCGGCGCGTCCTCATCCGCCGAGGTGGGCGAGGTGATCAAAACGACCGGGACGACGTTGCTAATGGCCGAGGTGAAGGAGGTGGTGGAGACGGCGCCGAGGGAATCCGTCGCGGTGATGGTGACGGTGGCATTGGCCGGGCCATCGGCGGCGGTGCCCGTCCAGGTCCAGGTGCCGGCGGAGTTATCCTGTGTGACCGTGCCTTGGCTGGCGGTGACGTTGACGTTGATGGTGCCCTGGGAATCGGAGAAGGTTCCGGATTTTGACGGCACCGTGCCCTCGTTGGTGGCAAGGCTGGCGGGTCCCGTGACCGCGATTGCGGGCGGGGCGTTGAACAACGTCATGGCACGGCTGGTGCCGTCCAGGGAGACCGAGACAAAGCGGCCATTACCGTAAGTCACGGAATACCAGATGTTTTGGGCGCTGGAGTTGCCGACGGTCCAGGTGGCGCCGTCGGGGCTGGTCATGACACGGTTGGTGCCGCTCTCGGCCGTGGCGACGAAGAGCCCGTTGCCATAAGTGACGGAGACCCACGGGGTGGCGGGCGCCGATGAGGAGTCCGTCCAGGTGATGCCGTCCAGGCTGGTGGACGTGCGGTTGGTGCCGCTGTCGGCGACGGTGACGAAGCGGCCGTTTCCGTAGGTGACGAAACGCCAGTTGCTGGCGCCAATGGTGCGGGCCGTCCAGGTGACGCCATCAGGGCTGGTCATGACGCGGTTGGTGCCGCCATTGGTGACGGCGACAAAGAGTCCGTTGCCGTAGGTCACGGAGAGCCAGTTGTTGTTTTGGGCGGCGTTGCGTGCGGTCCAGGTGATGCCGTCCGGGCTGGTCATGACAGTGTTGGTG
>JANOBW010000193.1:0-12948 GCA_031411855.1 Opitutia bacterium | reverse complement strand
CTCCCGTGCGATTGACACAGCGACGACACAACGGGAGCAAGCTGCTCCCGCCCCCTTGTTTACCGCCTTTAGCTCAGTCCCCATTTTCCATCCGTCTCCTTCCCCTTTTTTGCGGAGCTTTTGCACAACTTTGATCGCCCTTTGGCGCAGTCGTTTTAGTTTTCTGGTTTAATGGTCACCGAAGCGGCAACCCGCCCTTCCCCACTCCACACCATGACAACCTCCCGCCTCACCACCACCCTGGCCATCCTCCTGGCCTTCCCCGCCTTCGGCCCCGCCCAGGAAGCAAACCCGTTCGACAAGTCCAAAGGCAAACCCGCCCCGGCCAGGGAAAACCCGGACCTGGAAGCCACCTCCACGGAGCATCACGCGCCGACCACCTTTGCCAAGCTGACCGAAACCATCCTTGTCCAGGCCGATGTCCTGAATGCCTGGATGGAGGAAAACCCACCCCAGGCCGAAGCCGCCAAACTGCGCGACGCCGTCCAAGGCTGGATCGCGGACGGCAAGGCGACTCCCGACCACACCTCCCTTTCCTTTGGAAACATCGGAAAAGAATCAATGACCGTTTCGGCCAGGAACCTGAGCTATCCCACTGAGTTTACGACTGCCCCAGGAGCGACCGCGGCCTCCTGGCCCCATCCGCTCGCGTGGGAAACAACGGCTCTCGGCTACACCCTGGTGGACAGCTGGGAAAGTGATGGTAATGAAAAGGTTAAATCCACCTGCGATTACAAATGGAATTCCCTGGGCCAGGCGTTCAACAGCTTTAACCAGTTGCTGGAGCAGACCCACCGGCCGGGAGACATCCTCAATCCCAGCTTTCGCGCCCAACAATTCATCTCCGCCACCACCGCGGGAAAGCCAGCGCTTCTGCTCCGCGCGGACGAACCCTTGAATCCCGCTTCCGAGGGCACAAAGCCGAACCCGCGCCGCGCTCGTCTTGTCTTTTCCCAAACGGAGCCGCAGGCCGCCGGCGCGCCCAGGCAGGCGTCAAAGCCCGCGGGAGAACCCTGCCTTGTGTCCACCAAGCTGGTCCGGGTGGACCATCGGACTTACTCGGACTGGCTCCGGAAAACAGGCCTCAGGTCAGCCTCCGCCACCGCCTGGCCGGCGACAGGCGGGTGGATCAAAAGCGGGTCGGCCAAGGTCACGGATGAGCTTTCCGGGAGCATGCGGCGGTTGGGGGAGGAGACCAGGTTGCACAGTGTTGAGGATGTTTATTATCCCGCCGAGTGGGAACTTTCCAATTCCACTCCCGCCAAAGACTCCTCATCCCTGCCGGAAATGAACTTCAGCCTTCCCGGAGCCCTGGAGAGAGGACAGAACGGACTGACGCTGCAACTTACCCCGGAGAAGGGCGAAGGGGCGTCCTCGGAAATCCAGCTCACCTATGCCTTCTCCCGCTCCCAACTTGCCGGCAAGATGGTTTACAGCCGGATTCATCAACACGGCCAGTGGGTCCCTGATGCCACCATGCCGGTCTTTGCCACCAACAAATGGGAGGGAGTCCTCCGTTTGGAAAGGGGAGTTTGGACCCTGGTCGGAAGCGGTTCCGATTTCGACGAGAAGGGTGAACTTGACCCCAATCATGCCGTGCTCGCCTTTCTGCGGATAGACTGAAAAGCCGCCTTTCTGCGAAACCAACCCCGTGAAAAAGGAACCCTCATTCTGGCCGTGGATCCTGGCGGTCGCGCTCCTCGCCGCAGGGCTGGTCGCCGGCGCGGGTTTCCTTTTTTCCCGGCGGGTCGAAACGTTCTCCGAGCCTCCCCCGGGCAACCGCGTGGACCAGGCCTTCCGGGATCTGGTGCGGCGGGTCAACGAGATGGAGGCGCTGTGGGTGGAGGCCCTTCGCCAGGAGGCCACGCGCCAGGTCGAAGGCCGTTTTCGCGACCCACTTCCTTCCACCTTCGGCGTCGAGCAGGTCAGCTGGCTGAATCCCGCCGTCAACGACCAGGCACGGAGCCACCGCCGCGCCGATGGCCGCCAGCCCGCGCTCAGACCGGTTCTGGAGCGTTTCGCCAAAGGCGAGGCCGGCGAGTGGGTCTTCACCGAGGCGGAAGCGCTCAAAGGAAACGGCCGCGTGGACCAGCCCGGCAAACCGCCCGCCTGGGTCCACGGAAACGGCAGGACGGCGGTGGTTCTTCTCCTGGATTCCACTGAGGCCGCAGCAGTGGTGGAGGCCGATCTTGCCAAACGGGCCAAAAACTTCCTTCCGCCGGACGAGCCCGGTTTCCTCGAATGGAGTTCCCCCGCCAAACATGTCTTTCTCACCAGCGGGGAGGCCCACGCGGAAGGTCGGCCCGATGAGATCCTCCGGCACGTCTCGATCTTCGGAGACTGGACACTCCGCCGCCATTACCCGACCCGGACCGTCACGACCTACCACATGCCCACCCTCGCCGGCACCTCCGCCCTGGCCAGCCTCCTCCTCGGCGGCGGCATCACCCTGGCCGTCCGGCAGCGCCGCGCCTGGCTCGCCGCCAGCCAGCGCGTCAGCTTCATCAACCGCGTCTCCCATGAGCTCCGCACTCCCCTGACGAACCTCCTCCTCAACACCGACCTCGCCCTGGACGCGGCGCCGGCCGACAACGAAAGGCTGCGCCGGCGCCTCGGCCTCATCCGCGAGGAAACCTCCCGACTCGCCCGGATCGTGGACAACGTGCTGACCTTCGCCCGGATCGAACGCGGCCGGATGGCCGCCCAGACCGCGCCCTGCGATGTCGCCCGCCTCGCCCGCGAACTGCTGGAAAACTTCGCCCCCCTCTTTGACCGCAAAGGCATCTCCTGCCGGCTCGCCTGCGAGGTTCCCGAAAGCCTCGCGCTCGATCCCGACGCCCTCTCCCAGATTCTTTCCAACCTCCTGTCCAACATCGAGAAATACGCCGGGGAAAACGCCGCCGCCCAGGTCTCGGCCACCAGCGACGGGAGCCGCCTGACCCTGGACGTTTCCGACGACGGACCCGGCATTCCCACCGGGGCGCGCCAGCGGATTTTCCTCCCGTTTGAGCGGGCCGAAAACGGCGTGGCCGCCGGAGCCAGCGGCACCGGGCTGGGCCTCGCCATCAGCCGCGATCTGGCCCGCCACATGGGCGGGGAACTGGAACTGCTTCCCTCCGAAAAGGGGGCCGCCTTCCGCCTCGTCGTTCCCTGTGCCGAAAGGAGCCGGTCATGATCGTTTTACTCGCCGAGGACGATCCCGTCACCCGCGAGGCCGTGGCCGAACTGCTGGCGGCGGAAGGTCACCAGGTGGTCGCCGCGAAGGACGGTGCCGAAACCCTCGCGTTCTGGAAAAAACACCGGCCGGGACTCGTCCTGCTCGACATCATGATGCCCGGGGTCAGCGGCTTCGACGTCTGCCGCGCCATCCGCCGCGAGAACCGCCAGGTCCCCATCATCTTCCTCTCGGCCAAATCCGAGGAGGTGGACGTGGTCCTCGGGCTCGAACTCGGGGCCGATGATTTCCTGCGCAAACCCTTCGGCAAACACGAGTTGCTCGCCCGCGTCCGCGCCGCGCTGCGTCGCCGGACGGAAACGGCCGACCCCGAGGCCGACATCGTCCTTGGCCCCTGGCGCGTCCATCCCAAACGCCTCATCGCCGCACGCCAAGGCCGCGAGGTGGAGCTGACCGTGCGGGAAGTGCGCATCATCGCCCTTCTCACCAGCCGCCGGGGCGAGGTGGTGACCCGCGACGAGCTCCTCAACGAATGCTGGGGCCTCGAGTATTACCCCGAGTCCCGCACCCTCGACCAGCACATCCTCAACCTCCGCAAAAAGATCGAGGACGATCCCGCCCATCCCGCCCTCCTGGAAACGGTCCGCGGCGCGGGCTACCGCGTGCCCGAGTGATTCACCCGGGCTGACCCGCATCACCAGCCAACCCCAAAACCACATGCGCCTCCTCCGCCCCCTCCTTTCCCTGTGTGGTGCAATTCCGGCCGCGCTCTTCGGCAGCCCCGCCCCTGGCTCCGATCCCGCCACCACCGAAAGCAAAACCGCCCTGGAGGCCCAGCGGCGTCTCTTCGACACCGACAGCGACACGGTCAACTTCGAGGAGGGCACGATGGTTTACAAGGGCAGGACCATCAGCCTCGGCGACTCCCGTTTCATGCGGGCCCGCTTCGACCGCTACCTCAACGCCTCGGTGGACGGCAAGTCCCTCGCCGCTTACCAAGCCGTCCTGTCGAGAATCAACAGCCTCCTCGCCGCCAACGAGTGCCGCACCCGCGAAAAATTCGAGGAGGCCTTTGCCCTGCTTTTTGAGGCCGCCACACATGACGAGGACGGGGCCGCCTGCCTGGTCGTCGCCAACCAGCTCCACAACTCGCTCCGGACCCGTGGGGAGATGGCGGACATCCGCTGGGTCGAGGTCGAGTTGGACCGCCGCCGCAGGTATGAGGAGGGGACCGTGGCCAACCGCGCCAAGATGGGCGGCCCAGCCGGTGACAGCGCCTTTCGCATGGACGACCTGGCGGCGACCGTGGCCGAAATCTCCTCGGCCCGCCTCTATCAAACAACCGGCGCGGTCCGGGCCAGGGTCCAGTTTCAGGCCGCCATCATCAACCTTCTCGTCGAGCGCCGCTGGGAACACGCCGTGATTGCCTGCGGGTTTTACCGCCACATCTTCAAGGCTTCCTCCGCCCAGCTGGAAACGGGCAGGGACCTCATCGAAAAGTTTTTCCCCAACAGCGGGACCGTGGACACTGTGGAGGCGCTGGAAGGCCTCGCCCGCGAGGCCATGGCCGAAGTCGCCCAAGGCATGGATTCGGTCCGCAACACCTGCGCCCGGGGACAGCTGATCGCCTCGCTGGAACGGCTCCAGGAAACCTTCTTCCTCGGCGAGCGCCTGGTCCCAGTCCTTTCCTTCGATGTCGAAACGAGGCTCCGGCTCGGGGAGGTTTTCACCCGCTCACGCGAGATGCGGCAACTCCTTGATCTGAAAGACTATCGGGAGGTGGAAAAACTCGCCGTCGAACTGCGGGCCATCGCCCCGGATTTCCCCGCCCGCCGCATCCTGAGCCTGTGCGGCTCTGCCCGGCGGGGCAGCAACCTTGAGCTCTTCCACGCCCGGACCGCCCTCGCCAGGAACCAGGATACCGAGGCGGGGGAATCCCTCGCGCGCGCCGCCGCGCTCTGGCCCGGCAACCCGGCCATCCTTGAGTTCGCCGGAAATGCCGCGGGCCTGACGGACGAGTTCCAGACGGCGACACGCGTCTTCGACGAGCTCGAAAAGAGCGGCACCAAACGCCAGCTCTTCGAGCGCTCGGCGGAACTGGGCGCGGCCCTCCGCCACGACCCCGAACGTGTCGGCAGACTCAGGAAAACCGTCGCCGAGATGCAATCCCTGGAGTTTCTCCTCGGGCAAAGCCGCACCGCGTCGGACCAGGGAAACCACTGCACCGCCTGGGACTGCCTCGCGGAAGCCGCCACATACGATCCTTCCGATGTGAAACTCAACCGGGCGATCGCCGAGCTCGCGCCCCAGGTTTCCGGCTATGTCCAGACTCTGAGAAACGCGGAAAAATTCGAGCGGCAGGGCGACCACGCCGCCGCCCTCTCCCACTACCTCGCCGCCCAGGAGATCAACCCTGTGAGCAAAGTGTGCCACGAGGGCGTCAAACGTAACTGCCAGCACCTGCTCGAAAAACTGGCCGCCCAGAAGGCCCTCCACGTGGTCACGTCGAGGCCGCCCTTTCCGGAAAACCGCTGACGCTCACTCCGCTCGCGGCTGATTTCCTTGCGCTCCCCAGGGGTGAAGTTGCGGTTTCATGGGCCTTGAGGGCGTCGGCATCGCCGGAGAAACCCACAGCTCAGCCTTGATGCCGGCAAGCCCGGACCAACCCTTCTTGCCCCCCCTCCCGAAGGGGCAGGCATGACGCGCCAACTCCTCCGGGGACCCTCCGCGCCGCATCCCCGCAACCGAATCAGCGTCGTGACAAAGGGCGGCGGGCGGGGCCGATGCTTTTTCCCGCGTCGAATTCGCACGGGTAATGGTATTGCCTGAGGCCCGGCGCTCCGGACGCCACGGCCCGCAGCCATCGCATGCCGTTGCGGACATGTTTTTCCGCCGTCGGCCAGACGAGGCTGGCCAGAGCGGGAACATGCCAGTCCAGGATGGGATCGCTGAAGGCGCAAAAAACGGACACATCCTCGGGCACGCGCAGCCCGCGATGCGCCAGGTAGGAAAGCGTCCCCAGCGCGTGGTCAGGCTCGACAAAGAGCAACGCCGTCGGAGGGGTGGCGAAAAACAACTCCTCCAGAAGCTTTTGCAATCCCGCCGGGGTTTCCTCCCAGTCGGGCAAATTGAAGGCCGTGGCGGGCAATCCGACCCTGCGCAGCTGCCCAAGAAAGGCCGCCGCGCAGGGGCTGGCGTCGGGCTTTCTCAGCCGGGCCGGCGTCACGTAAACGATCCGCTGGTGGCCGAGGCCGGACAGGGTTTCCACGGCGGTGATGACCCCCGGGGACATCTCGCTCCGGGTCGAACTCAGCGGGAGGTTTTCCGATCTCCCCCCGATCGCAAAGGAGGGCACCGCCTCGGTGGCAAACCAGGTGAGCACCTCCCGGGGTGACCGGTAGATGAACCAGGCGTCCGCCGGGGCGGCCCGGACCATGCGGGCGACCTTGCGGGGATTCGCCCCCAGCTCCTGGATGCAGGAATCGGGATGAAAGAAGACGTGGCCGGCGGCCTCGATGGAAGCCGTCAGACCATGAATGAGACGCTGGGAATGGCTGTTGTCGGTCAGAAGCGGTTCGTTGAGCAGAACACCGACCCGCAGGGGGCGGTCACCGGAACCGCCGGCGGCGGTGATGCTGCGCCGCTGCCCCGGCCGGTTGGCCCTGAGGCAGCCGTCGCTCTCAAGCATTTTCAGCGCGTCACGCACCGTCCCCTTGGAGACACCCAGCTCTTCGGACAGCTTCAGCACGCCGGGCAGTTTCCCGCTCCAGCGGCCCGTCCGCACCCCCTCCCGGAGGTGGGCCGAGGTTTGCTGCGCAAGGTTCTGGCGGGGAAGGGCTTTCATGTCTGCGATCCCCCGTTCTTCCTCCGGATGCGCCGCCGCAGGCAATCCCCAAGACGCGGAGGGCCGGACCGGGGACGGCCGCCCGCTCCCCGCGACCGCCCCCCTTCCCGGGCGGGCAGACGCGCCCTGTGATTCGTTAACGAAATGATTCGGCCGCCGGACGGAACCCCGGCGCCCGCCGAAGCGCGCCCGGCATGGGGGCGGGTCGGAATGGACGGGCCTCCGGGTTTTCCCAACTGGTCCGGTTTTTGGCCCATGTGACAACTGTTTAAACCTTGAAGCCAGGTCGCCCGCCCGACCAATGCAACCCACCTCCCCCCCTCCCAACCCGCCCGACCTCACCCGTGAAAAATCATATCCTTTTCGGTTCCGCCACCATCGCCCTCGTCTGCCCGGTCCATCTCCACGCCCAGGCCAGCATCCCCGCCGATTACCTTTCGATCATTGGCAACACCGCCGGCACCGTCGCCGATTTCGTGGGCTCCCCCGGTTCGGTTCCGGTTTTTGGCCGGGCCTCCTTTCCCGTGCTGACCGACGTCTCCTCCGTCCCGGCCCTGGCCGCGGGGCGCTACGGCGACGGGGTTGACGCCAATGCGGCCCGGGCGGTGGCCGCGGCCCAAACCAATTTCTTCAACACCACGGGGGTCGGCACGACCTCGCAGCTTTTTGCGAACTCCGTCCTCTGGGCCAGCCGGCAAAACCTGCCCGCCAATGTCACGGTGGGGTCCAACAGCTCCGCCATCCGCAACTTCTTCGCCGCGCGGGGCTATCTCACCAAGGCCGTCACCACCTCCATGTCCACCGCCGCCAACGACTTGAGCGGATGCACCGTGTTTGTGGGCAACTTCCACGACGGCTTCACCGCCGCCGCCATCGCCAAGATCAACTCCTTCACCGCCGCCGGGGGCGGCATCGTGGTGTGCTCCACCCCCTGGGCGCTTTCCTCCACCGCCTTGAGCGATGCCCGCGGCGTCCTGAACCCCTTCGGCCTGACCTTTGGCACCGCCACCACCACCGGAGGCACGTTCAATGTCGGGGCCGCCAATCTGCCCGCTTATCACAGCGCGAAGATCGCCCTGGACCAGGTCGTGGCCGATGCCCAGGGCGGAGCCGCCATGACCCTCGCCGCCAAACAGGCGGCCTGCGCGGCCGTTGACCGCGTCCTCGCCGTTTATCCCGCCCAGCCGGAGCTGGTGGCCGGCCTCGAAACACTCCAGGGCATCCACGGCTGGATCGCCCCCACGAACGCCAGCAAGCTCATCGTCGCCAACTCCCCCGTCCAGGCCATGCTCGCCCGCTACCAGTCGGGCAAACTGGACAGCCTGGCCCCCGCCCAGCTTTTCGTCCACCCCTCCGCCGCCGACTTTCCCGGCGTCCCCGCCGCCGGCTCTCCCCGCCTCAACAACCGGGTCGTCACCGTCAACGGCAACACCGCCCCGGGCAACACCACCTACATGAACCAGGCCAGCCTGCCCACCCGCATCGAAACGGGACTTTACGCGGCTCCCGGCGACATCGTCACCATCACCCTCCCGGCCGACAAAACCGCCGCGGGGCTCCAGGTCCACCTGGCGGCCAACGGCACGGAGTCCACCACGTTTGCCGCGTCATCCTGGAACATGTTTCCCAAAACCTGGCGCCGCCAGAGCCTCAACGCCGTCAACAACCAGGTGGGCAACACCTTCGGAGGCCTCGTCACCATCCTCGTCCCGCCCGGCTCCAACCTCGGAAACTTCGACATCACCATCTCCAACGTCCTGGGCTCGCCCTCCTTCCGACTCGGCACGGATTCGGACGCCGATTGGAACAACACCATCAAAAACAACCCCGCGCCCTGGGGCTGTGTGCAGACTTCCAAACTGACCCTCTACCTCCCCGCCTACAAATTGCGGGCGGTCCCCAACATGACCGAGGTGGCGACCCACTGGCTCAATGTCATGAACCTGGCCGACGACTACTACGGCTACACCCCCTTTCGCAAACGCGCCGAAGCCATGGCCACCAGCCGCGATGTCGTGACCTCGTCCGGGGTTTACGTCGGCGCCCTGGCCGGCTACCCCATCATGAGCGAGTGGATGGATGATGACCTGCTCGACGGCGCCCGCCTCAACGGGCATTGGGGCAGCTACCACGAGCTCGGCCACGGCTATCAGTCCGATTTCAGCAGCGCCTTTGTCATCCCGACCGGGGCCGAAATTGATGTGAACCTGCTTCCGGGCATGGTTTACACCCTGATCCACGACCGCACCGCCTGGGACAACAACACCCACTCCACCTTCGACGCCGCCAACCGCACCGCCGACCTGGCCACCTGGCTGGCCCGCCCACTCGCCGAACGCACCTGGGCCAACGCCTGCCAGAACGACAGCACGAAACCCAACCGCACCTATGTGGCCTACGACTTTTACTTCAACCTTTCCGAGGGCTTCGGCTGGGCCGCCTACCGCACCGCCTTCACCCGCCTCATGAACTGGCTGCAAAACCAGCAGAACCCCGCCCTCGGCGCGCCCGACGCCGCCCTCAGCGCCCTCAACGCGAACGACCCCAACTACAAACGCAACCTCTTCTACCTACTGTTCTGCGACGCCACCGGCCGCAACCTCGACGCCTATTTTCAGACCTACGGCCTCGGTGTCGTCGGCGGCGGTTATGAGATCACCCAGTCGGTCAAGGACGCCGTCACCGCCAAAGGTTACCCCGTCTGGAACGGCAACCAGCCGCTCACCGCCCTGACCAACCCGGGCAACGTCAACGTCCCCGAAAACACCGCCCCCGGCACCGTCATCGCCAACCTCCCCGCCAACGACCCGGAGCCCGGCACCATCTTCACCTACTCCATCACCGCCGGCAACGGCTCCGGCCTCTTCTCCATCAACAAACGGACCGGTGCCATCTCCCTCGTCAACAAGGTTGATTACGAAACAACGGCGGGTGGCTACAACCTCACCGTGCTGTGCCAGGACAACGGCCTCCCCCGCTACTCGCTGAGCCAGTCGTTCAACGTCACCGTGGGCAACGTCATCGAGCCTCCCGTCGGCACCGGCTTCGCCACCCTCAACGCCTCCTCCACCCTGGCCGCCGGCACCGTCCTCGGCCAGGTCATCACCTTCGATTCCGCCCGCGCCCTCGCCTCCGCCACCATCGTTTCCGGCAACGCCTCCGGAGCCTTCACCGTCAACGCCTCCGGCAATCTCGTCCTGACCAACCCGGCCGCCCTTCCCGCCACCTCCCTGCTCACCCTCGTCATCTCCGCCACCGACTCCGGCGGCCTGACCGGCCACAGCTCCGTGCGGGTCATCGTCAACACCACCCCGGGCCTCTACGAGCAACGCTGGGCCGGCTCCAACAACTTCAACACCAACACCTGGGCCGGCGCGCCCAACTACACCGGCAACCTGGCCTCCGCCACGACCGGGCAGAACGTGGCCAACACCTACTCCCGCCGCGTCACCGGCTGGCTGGTCGCACCCGCCTCCGGCTCCTACACCTTCTGGATTTCAAGCGACGACGATGGCCGGTTCTATCTCGGGACCGACTCCGCCGAAGCTTCCAAAAACTTCCTCGCCTCCGTCTCCGGCTACACCGGCTTCCAGGCCTTCGATGGCCAGCCCTCGCAAAAATCGGCGGCCGTCCAGCTTGAGGCGGGCAAAGCCTATTGGTTTGAAGCCCAACAGTTTGACGGCGCCGGAGGCGACCACCTCTCCGTCGCCTGGCAAGGCCCGGGCATGGCCAGCCGCGCCGTCGTTCCCGGCGCCAGCCTCATCCCCGCCCGCCCCGGCGTCGCGGTCGTCACCCAGCTCCCGCGCCCGCCTTCCTTTGCCTCCAGCCCGCTCGTCAAAACCGGTGCCACCGCCTTCCTGCCCTACACCGGCAGCGTGGCCTCGGACGCCTCCGATCCGGACGCGGGCGACACCCTCACCTTCGCCAAGGTCTCCGGTCCGGCCTGGCTGAGCGTCGCCGCCAACGGCACCCTCTCCGGCACGCCCACGAACTCCGATGCCGGAGCTAACTCCTTCACCGTCAGCGTGACCGATTCCACCAACGCCACGGTCACCACCGCCCTGAACATCCCTGTCGCGGCCGCCGACCTCGCGGCTGATCCCGACGGCGACGGCTTCACCACCGGGCTCGAACTCGCCCTCGGCGCCAATCCCTACGCCAACACCTCCCAACCACCCGCCCTCTACGCCAACCTCCGCGCCTGGTGGAGGTTTGACGAAACCTCCGGGACCGTGGCCGATGACACCACCGGACGCGCCCAGGACGGCGCGGTCACCGGCGCCACCTGGGCTCCGGGCATCTCTGGTAACTCTCTCAGCTTCAATGGCGTGGACAACGGCGTCCTCATGGGCGCGGCTCCCTCCGTTCTCGGCACGGGGGACTTCACCGTCTTCGCCTGGGTCAAGGTCGCGCCCGGCTCTTCCGGCGGTGCCGTCATCCATCAGCGGGAAGCAGGGACGACCGGTTATCAGGGTGAATACGTCCTCAACGTGAACGCCAACGGCACCGTCAACTTCTTCGTTTACGGCACCTCCGCCTACCAGTTCAACCTCACCACCACCGCCACCGTCAACGATGGCGCATGGCACCTCGTTTCCGGCGTCCGCTCCGGCGCCACCGGCTCCGTTTACCTCGACGGCGTCTCCGCCGCCACCGGCTCCGGCACGGTCCAGTCCCTCGGTTCCCACGCCGTTTCCGTCGGCTACGACAACCGCGACAGCAACAAGCGCTTCAACGGGTGGCTGGACGACATCCGCGTTTACGAGCGCCCCCTCTCCGCCGCCGAACTCAAGGGAATCCACGACGCCCTGGCGCCCGCCCCGCTGCCACCTCCCGGCCCAAGCTTCGCCGCCTTCGCCGACGCGAACTTCACCCCCGCCGAACGGGCCGACCTCCTCGTCTCCGGCCCCGCCGCCGACCCCGACCAGGACGGTGTTTCCAACCTCCTCGAATACGCCCTGGCGATGAACCCCCATGTGCCTTCCACCGCGAATCTGCCGCGAACCCTCGTCGTGCCCGTCTCCGCCGACCTGTTCGTGGGCCTGACCTACACCCGGCTCAAGGGCGCGACCGACCTGACCTTCACGCCGGAGTTCTCCTCCGTGCCCGACAGTTCCGGTTACACCGCCTCCGCCTTCACCGCCGTCTCCACCGTGGACAACGGCGACGGGACCGAGACCGTCACGCTCCGCGACAATTCAACCCTCGGCGAAACCAACCCAAGGCGCTTCGTCCGCCTCCGCCTTGAGCAGAACTGATCCCCTCGCATTTGAGTTTTCCCTTTTGCCTTCGCCTCCGGCCCGGCTACGGAGGACCCATGCCCCTTCATCTTCTGAACCACCCGCTGGGTGAGCACATCCTCTCCCACCTCCGCGACAAAACCACCAAGCCGGCCACCTTCCGCACCCTGGCCTGGCAGATCAGCATGCTTCTCGCCCTGGAGGCCACGCGCACGTTGAAAACCCGTTCCGTCACCGTCCAGACTCCCCTCGAATCCTGCCAGGCCACCGTCCTCGACCAGCCCCTCGCGGTCATCCCCATCCTGCGTTCCGGCCTCTGCATGGTCGCACCCTTTACCGACCTCTTCCCCGACGTCAGCGTCGGCTACATCGGTCTCGAACGCGACCACGAGACGGCCGAGGCCCGCAGCTACTATCGGAAACTGCCGCCCCTTGCGGGCAAAAAAGTCCTCGTGGTGGACCCCATGCTGGCCACCGGCGGCTCGGCCGTCCTGGCCCTGAAAATCCTCCGCGACGAGGGTGCCAGCGACATGGCCCTGATTTGCGTGGTGGGATCACCCGAGGGCGTCCACACCGTCCAGGAGGCCTTTCCGGGGCTAGACATCCATCTCGGCGTCCTCGACCGCCAGCTCAACGAGCGCAAATACATCCTGCCCGGACTGGGTGACTTCGGGGACCGCCTTTACGGG
>JANOBW010000192.1:0-4898 GCA_031411855.1 Opitutia bacterium | reverse complement strand
GAGGGCGGCGACGCGGCGGAGGGCGGCGAGAAAACCCTCCTGGCCTTCCTTCTCCCTGAAGATGACGGCATACCAGTTGAGGCCGTTGTCGAGGTTGGGGTCGAGGAGGAGGGCGCGCCAGAGGGTGTCCACGGTTTGCGGACCGGAGGCCTCGGGAAAGGTTTTGGCGAGGTTGACGAGGGCGACGCCGGATTCGCCGTGGCGGGCCATGTGTTCGTTGAGCACCTTGGCGGCCTCGCCGAAACGGCCGCATTCCTTGTAGGTGATCGAGAGCAACACGCTGCCCCGTTCGGGTTTGGGATCCACGCGGCGGAGGTGCTCCGCCTCGGGCAGGATGTCTTCGGCGAAACCGTCCTGAAGCGCCTGGAGGAGGACCTGGTAGAGCTGGTCGGGATCGTCGTGGTGCTGCCGAAGGATGCCGGGGAGGATCTGTTGCCTCCACTGTCTGCGGGTGAAGGTGCGTTCGCGGCCGTAGGAGTCGAAGACGCGGATGGGGTCGCCCTCGGGCTCGGTTGTTTCCGCCGGCCGGGGAAGGACGGGAGGCAGGGGCGGGGCGGTCTTTTTCCTGGGGAACCAACCGAAGAGTTTGCGGAGAAAGTTCATTCAGGGTTGGCGGTCGCGTGGGAGAAAACGGGTGAGGCTGGGGAGTGGTTTCGGTCAGGCAAGCACGGGGAGCGGGAAAGGTGCCGGGGAATCGGCTCCTCGCGGGAGTGCTGCCGGGTAGTCCCGGCCTTGGAGACGGGGGGTGCCGGGGCAGAAGCCCGGCGTGCCCGGGGGGCGATTCAAAACCGCAGGACGACACACCCGAAATCAAGGAGGGTGCGGCCGGCGGCATCGCGGGTGCGGAAGGGCGCGGGGATTTCGCTGAACTGTTTGCGGCTGTCACCATCGGGCGAGGGGACGGTGACGATGAGCCGGGCTTCGCGCAGGATCTTGAGGTGTTTCGACATGGAGTCGGGCCAGCGACCTTGGAGGTCGGCCAGGTCATTGACCGAAACAGGGGTGCCTTTGGCCAGTTCGCGGAGGACGCCATGGCGGACGGGGTCGGCCACGGCGCGAAGAACCTGGAGCTGATTGAGCAGGACGGTGGCGGGTGAAGGGCTGGCGAGGCACGGCCCGGAGGTGGGAGGGACGGAGCTGGGTGAAGGGGAGGTGACCGTGGGGGAGTCAGGTGCGGAGTCAGGGTTCATGGCGGCGGGGTGATGACTGGGCAGGAAAGAGGGATATTACCTGAATGAATAGGCAGGTAAATGTCAAGACAGGTTGAGTTATCTGCTGATAGGGGCTGGTAAATTGAAGTTTGGGTTGAGATACCTGAGTCTAGACGCTAGTAAATTGAAGTTTGAGTTGAGATAGTTGAAACTGGACGCTGGTAAATTGAAGTTTGAGTTAAGATACCTGAACTTAAGGGCAGCTAAATTTAAGATTGGGTTGAGATAGCTGCCAAACGAGTCAGGTAAAACGAGGATTTGGTGGAGATATCGGAAGAATGGGGCAGGTAAATCGCCGCTAAGGCCGAGATAGTGGAAAGTTGGGGCAAATAAATGGCGGGGATGGTAGATTTGTATGAGTGTCAGTGCAGGTAAATGAAATGGCGGGGACGATAATTTTTTTGTGGAGAGTGCTTGGCTGAGGACAGGCATCGGGGGCGATCGCACGTGCTACGCCGGGCTGGAGCCCAGCGCTCCCAGGGGGGGACTTTTGCCAAATCACAGTGGGTGTGCGGTGTAGTTTCGCGGCAGGTTTGTTATGGCTGAACCAGGATGCCAGGTTTGGGGAAGTTCGATTTGGTTTTGAAGAATGACGTCCCGAGCGAACTTCCGTCCCTTGCCGGGGTTCCACCTTAGCTCTTACCTCACTTCAGCTTATGATTCCCCGCCGTCTTCTCCTCTGTGCCGCCGTCACCTGTGCCACCGCCGGTTTGCTGCCGGCCCAGCAGCCCAAAGCGGCCTCGCCTGACGACCAATACAAGCTTGGTCCCGATTCCCAGCCGCAAAAAGGCGTGCCGGAGGGAAAGGTGACCGAGTATGAGTGGAAGGACTCCAAGGTTTACCCCGGCACGGTGCGGAAGTATTGGGTCTATGTCCCGGCCCAATACCAGGCGGAGAAACCGGCCTGCCTGATGGTGTTTCAGGACGGCGGCGGCTACATCAAACGCGACGGCTCGTGGCGTGTCCCGGTGGTGTTCGACAACCTCATCGCCAAAAAGGAGATGCCGGTGACGGTGGCGGTCTTCATCAACCCGGGCGAGTTTCCCGCCAAAACCGATCCCAAGGGCGGGCCGGGCAAAAACCGTTCGGCCGAATACGACTCCCTGGGTGGCACTTACTCCAAGTTTCTTCTTGATGAGATCCTCCCCGAAGTCGGCAAGACGGTGAAGCTGACCAGCGATCCCGAAGGCCGGGCCATCGCGGGTTCCAGCTCCGGAGGGATCTGCGCCTTCACCGTGGCCTGGGAGCACCCGGAGTCCTTCCGCAAGGTGTTCTCCACCATCGGCAGTTTCACCAACATCCGGGGCGGAAACGCCTACCCGGAGATGGTCCGCAAGGCCGAGAAGAAGCCCATCCGCGTGTTTCAACAGGACGGGGCCAATGATCTCGTGAACCAGTTCGGTTCGTGGCCGGAAGCCAACAAGGCCATGGCGGCGGCGTTGGAAGAGAAGGGTTACGACCACAAGCTTGTCCTCGGGGAAGGAACGCACAACCCGAAGCATGGCGCCTCGATTCTGCCCGATGCCATGCGCTGGCTCTGGCGGGGTTACCAGGCGAAGTGAGGCGTGGGGGGGAAACTCAGACCACGCGGAGTTCCTCGACGGGTTTTCCCCCGATGAGGTGTTCCTGGATGATGCGTTCCAGGTTGGCCGGGGTGCAGGAGTGATACCACACGCCCTCGGGGTAAACCACGGCGATGGGGCCCTGGGCGCAGAGCCGCAGGCAGCCAGCCTTGGTGCGGTAAACGCCGCCGTCGCCCGTGAGTTTGAGCTCCTTGAGCCGGCCTTTGAGAAACTCCCAGCTCTCCCGGCCCTGCTCGCGGGGGCAGCATTCGGGCTTCTCGGCATCCACGCAGAGGAAAACGTGGCGGCGGACGCGGTCGGCCCCGGTGGCGGCGGCGATGGCTCGGAGGTCACTCATGGGGCGAGGCAGGATCGAGGCAGAGGAGGCGAGGAAGGGAAGGAGTGAAGAGGGGGGAACGAGGTCAGCCCTTTTCAGAGCTGGGCCTGGAGTTCGGCCAGGTGGGCGAAAGTGCCGGCGTGGGGGATCTCGCGGAGCTCGGCCTGGGAGTGGCTGCCGGTGGCGACGGTCAGGCAGGCCATGCCGACGGAGTGGGCGGCGGCGATGTCGAAGGGGCTGTCGCCCACCACGATGGCCTGGTCCGGGGTGACCCCGAGGGCGTCGAGCGCCTGTTGCGCGTATTCGGGGTCGGGTTTGCGGAAGGCGGTCGAACCGGTGCCCTGGACGAGATCGAAGAGGGGCAGCCAGCCGAAGTGGTTGAGGACATCGCGGGAGGGCGCGGTGCGTTTGTTGGTGAAGAGCGCGGTCTTGAACCCCTGGCGGCGGCAGTGGCGGAGGGTTTCCTCGGCGGCGGGCAGGGCGAGCAGTCCGGTCTGCCAGACGCGTCCAAACTCCTGCACATAAATCGATTCGCCCACGGCGGCCGCACCCTCGCCAAAGAGGCGGGCAAGGGTGTTGGGAAGGGCTCCGCCGACTGCTCCCTTGATATCAGCGAGGGTGGGCTCGGGGCGGCCGAGGTGGGCGGCGACGGCGGCGCAGCCGAGGCGGATGGCCTCGAACTGGTCAACGAGGGTGCCGTCGAGATCGAAGAGGACGGCGCGGAGGGAGGCCCGCTTGAGCAAGGGTGTCATGGGAAAACCTGCGAAGCATGCGGACTGGCCGGCGGTGTCGAGGCAGGTTTTGGGGAATTTCCAGCCATCCGCTTGAGTGCCATATCCTGGGAACGCCGGGCTCAGCACCAGCTCAGTCTCGAACAAGCAACCGCCTGCCAGTGCGGAGCCTGGCGCTCCCGGGGCTTAGACGATCGCGGACCGGCCCTTCCCTCACTTCGACTTTTTGAGCCAGCTTTTGAACTCGGTGTTGGGGATTTCGGAGAGGGCCTGGGCCACGATTTCGGCGTTTTTGCGGGCACCTTCCTCGATGGTGTGGGTGTGGTCCGCCGCGAGGAAGTAATGGTCCAAAACGTAGGCCTCGCCGACCTTGTCGTAGTGGTCGGCGATGAGGGAATTGAGCGGGATGAAGGCGACCTTGTTTTTGTCCGCGATGTCGCGGGCCCAGACGGCGTAGTCGGTGGTGGAACGGCCCACCTTGCCGTCCTTCCAGAGGTTGCGGGGAACGAGCGAGCAGATGATCGGGGTGGCTCCGGCGGCCTTGGCCTGGACCACGCATTCGTTGAGATACCAGCCGTAGCTGTGGACGGTTTCCTTGGCCCCGGTTTTGGGGTCGGTCACGACCTCTTCGGTCTCGTCGCCCGTGCCTTTGATCGTGCCCCGGTTCTTGGCGTCCTTGGCGCCGCCGTTGTCATTGTGGCCGAACTGCATGATGACGAAGTCGCCCTTCTTGATTTCCGGACGGACCTTTTCCCACCAGCCGTCGCGCAGGAAGGAACGGCTGCTGGTGCCGCCGCGGGCCCCGTTGTTGAAGGAGACTTTGGAGGCGTCGAAAAACTCCGGGAGCACGGAGCCCCAGCCGTATTGGTCCTTCGAGCCAGGCTTGACCACGATGACACGGGAGGTTAGATGCCGCGCCACCGTCGTCCGACCGCATCAAGCGTAGGCATCGGTCGCCGAAGGACGCGTTCGAACGTATCCTCCTGGGGATGGCGGATGAAGGCCGGGTTGCGGAACCGGTGCCGAGGGTGTCGATCGTCGTGCGCGCGCTCAATGA
>JANOBW010000191.1:0-4054 GCA_031411855.1 Opitutia bacterium | reverse complement strand
TTCAGCGGTCTTTTCCGATTTTTCCAAGGCGGCGGCGCAACAGGGAGGGATCACCGCGCTCAGCGGCCAGGTTTCCCCGGGTTTCAACAGCTTCAACCCCCGGGAAAGCGGCACCCGCTTGGCCTTGGAACCGGAGGATTTCACCAACCCGGGCAGCCAGGGTTCGTAGCCCAACCCAATCTCAAAAACGACCCGGGCGTCGGCCAGTTGCCGGAGATGTGAAGGGGCCGGCTCGAAGTGGTGGGCATCGCCTCCCGGACCGGCCAGAACCTGGACGTTCACCCGGGAACCGCCGACCCGCCGGGCAAACTCGCCCGTGATGGCCTGGGTCGTCACCACCGCAAGTGTTTCAACCGCAGCAAGTTGGCACCACCCGGTCACCACCAGGGAGCAAAACAGAAGTTTCCGCACGGAGGCAAACATGGGAAAAAACAAACCTTCGCCCCCTTAAAACGCAAGTGATTTGCAAAAAGAAACACACACACCGTCAGAAGTTGCTCTGCGGCACCGTCAGGACGTCGTTCGGGTAAAGGCGGGGATTGAATCCGCCCTTCGCGGCGGCGTCGGCGTCCAGTTCGTAGGTTTTGCCATCGCGGAGGAGCAGCACGGCCTTGCGCTTGGCGTAAGCGGTGAAACCTCCGGCGGCTTCGATGGCTTTGGAAAGGGTCAGATCCTCGGCCATCGGGACCGGGCCGGGGCGGTTGACGTTTCCACCCACCGAGACGGTGCGCGGGGGCGGCAGGACGGCGATGGTGACATTGGGATAAATGCCGCGCTGCACGTAGGTTTTCTGAATCGTGTTTTGCAGCTCGGCGGCGGTCAGACCGCTGGCCTTGACCAGGCCGACATAGGGCAGGGAAACATTGCCGGACTCGTCAATCTTGTGGCTGAAAATGCCGGCCTCCCCGGCAGGGACCCCTTGGAAGGCAATCTGCAGGGCGTCGCCGATCTTGAGGTGGTCCGGCGGGGGAACGGGGATGCTCTGGGCGCCTTTGGAGTTGTCCGAATCACCAAAGGCAGTCCGGAGGCTGATCTGGATGTGGTCGCCGGGGAACACGCGGGGGTTGTAGCCGCCCTTTTCCGCCTTGTCGCCGTCCACCTTCCAGGCGCGGCCGTTACGGTTGAGGATGACGGGGTCCTTGATGCCGTAAACCTGGTAACCTCCCGCAGCCTGGATGGCCTCGTTGAAGGTCAGCCCCTCGCGGTAGGTGATGGGGCCGGGCCGGCCCACATAGCCACCCACCGTGAGCTGGCGCTCCGGGGGAATGACGGCCACCTCGACATTTTTGTAGATGCCGTTTTTGCGATAGAAATCGCGGATGGAGGTGGAAAGTTCACCTGGCGTAAGGCCCTCGGCCTTGATGCCTCCGGGAATGTAGGGCAGGGCCACCATGCCATCCTCGTTGATGGCGAGATTGCGGTTGCCCTGGTCGCCGAGCGGCACGCCTTCCAGGCGGATCGTCAGCACATCGTTGCGCCGGAGCGCGTCCACCCGTTCGGTCACAGGGATCTCACCATAGGTCATGTTTGCTCCGCCGGGACCATCCGGGCGCGGGGTGTTGCAACCAAAACAGAAAAGGGCGCCAAGCAGGGCGGGGAAAAGACGGAGCAGGTTCATGAACGAACCAACGAGCAAGGGAGTTCCGGGGCTTCCCGCAAGCCATGATGCGGACGAAAAAAAGCCCGGAGGTTCGCACCGCCGGGCTGGGTTCAAGGTGCTGAAAACTCAGCGCTTCTTCGGGGCGGGCTTGGCGGGGGCCTTGGCGGCCGGTTTTGGCGCGGGCTTGGCCGGAGCCTTGGGCTCGGGCTTCGCAGCGGGCTTGGCGGGGGCCTTGGAAGCCGGTTTCGGGGCGGGCTTGGCGGGGGCCTTGGGTTCGGGCTTGACGGCTCCCTTGGCGGGGGCGGCTTTGCCTGCGGTCTTGCCGCGGGGCTTTTCATCCTCGTCTTCCCCCTCCTCGTCTTCCTCTTCCTCGTCCTCCTCCTCCTCACCATCCTTGGGAAGGGCGTCCTTGTCCTTGTCCTCGTCCTCGTCCCATTTCATGGTGTCGTCCTCGTCAATCTTCTCGTCCTCCTCGATCTCGAAGTCGGAAAGGTCGCCCAGGTTCTCCTCGCCTTTGACGCGGGTGGTCTCCTCCTCGTCCACCTCAAGCTCGAATCCGTCCGGGACGAACTCCAGGATGTCGTTGATCTCGTCGAAGAAGTGGACGGCGCGGCCTTCCATCAGGGCGTTGTTCTGGGACTCGCGGATGGTTTCCTCCACCTCGTCCACGGTCAGGGGCTGGTCGAACTTGATGGACTCGTTGAGCAGTTTCACACGGGCACGGGTCAGGTAGTCGAGCAGGTCGGCATAAGGCCCCTTGTCCTCGTCCAGCACGTCGGGAAGGGCGAACAGGGGCTCCTCGGTCTCGATGATGGACTCCTTGGTGCGGCGGATCTGGATGCGCCCGCCGGTCATCTCCTTCTCGATGCGGAAGGTGAAAAAGGCATGGTTGATCAGATCCATGTCGAAACCGTAGTCGCGGAGCTGGGTCCCGACCTCGATCAGGTGGGCGACCTGGCGCGGATCGAGGACGCTGAGCCCGTCAACGTCCCAGCGGACGGGATCGCTGATTTCGGCGACCCACCAGTTGTGGTCTTCACCGAGGCGGAGGATGGCCCAGTCGAGGGCTTTGGAGGCGGAGGGGGGTGGCATGATGCGAAATGCGAAAGTGCGCGGCTTGAAGAAAAGATGGCGGCTTGGGAAGAACTAAATGCAGGAAGATGGAAAAGATGCTCGGAGGTTGCATGGCCGGGGCTGCTCCGCATTGACCCGAAAGGTTCATGAGCAGCCTCTACCGCCACCTTGTCCGCCCGCTCCTTTTCCGCCTCGACGCCGAAAAGGCCCACGACCTCGCCGTCACCGGCCTCTCCGCCCTTTCCCGGGCCACCCCGGTGGTCGAGCTGATGCGGCGCTGGAACCAGCCCTCGGGCCGCCCCCCGGTCGAGCTCTTCGGGCTCAGTTTCCCCAACGCCGTGGGCCTGGCCGCCGGCATGGACAAAAACGGCAGGTTCTGGCGCGCCGGGGCGGCCCTGGGCTTCGGCCATGTCGAGGTCGGCACGGTCACGGCCAAACCCCAGGACGGCAACCCCAGGCCCCGGCTCTTCCGTTTCCCGAAACAGGAGGCGGTGCTTAACCGCATGGGATTCAACAACCTCGGGGCCGAGGCCCTGGCCCGCACCCTCCGGGCCTCCGGCGCGGGCAAACCCGGGCGGAAAATGGTCCTGGGCGTCAACCTCGGCAAATCCAAGGTCACCCCGCTGGAGGAGGCGGCGGAGGACTACCTGTTCTCCTTCCGCACCCTGGCCGACTTCGCCGACTACATCACCATCAACGTCAGCTCTCCCAACACCCCGGGGCTCAGGCAGTTGCAAAACGCCAAACCCCTGGAGGAGCTCCTCGCCGCCATCCAGGCGGAAAACCAGTCCCGCGCCGACCGTCTCGGCCGCAAACGCCTGCCCGTCCTCCTCAAGATCGCTCCGGACCTGACTTTCGCCGAGCTGGACGACATCCTCGCCATCGCGATGCGCCGGCAGCTCGCCGGGCTCATCGCGACCAACACCACCCTGCGCCGCCCGGGCGTGCCCGAGGCCGAGGGCGAGGCCGGCGGCCTGAGCGGACGCCCGCTCCACCCGCAAAGCCTCGCCGTGGTGCGTTTCCTCGCCCTTTCCGCGCAAGGCCGCCTGCCCATCATCGGCGTGGGCGGCATCCGCGACGCCGCCTCGGCCGGACGCATGCTGGACGCCGGCGCCTCCCTCATCCAGGTTTACTCCTCCCTCATCTACGAGGGCCCCTTCCTGCCCGCCCGCCTGGCCAGGGCCGCCGCCCCCGCCCTCCGTCCCTGGGCCTGAAGTGCGGGGCGGCGGAACCGCCAGGCGCGAGGGGCCCGGGCACAACCGTGAAGATATGCGCGAGGCACTCCCTGGGCGTGGGCGGGAAGGCTGCGCTTGTCTGGCCGCCCAGAGCCGCCCACGCCGTTTCCGGGCACAAAAAAACGCCCGGTGTTTCCGGACGTTT
>JANOBW010000190.1:0-10042 GCA_031411855.1 Opitutia bacterium | reverse complement strand
CGTCCTTATTCTGGACGAGCCGACCGACGGACTTGACCCCAATCAGAAGCGCGAGGTGCGCAAACTGATCGGCTCCATGGCGAAGGAAAAGGCCGTCATCCTGTCCACCCACATCCTGGAGAGGATGACGGCCTTGTCCTTCGCCATGGTGCCGATCAGTTTGCGGACCTCGCGCTTCTGGTTGGGGTCAAGCCCGTCCGTCGGCTCGTCCAGAATCAGGACGGGCGGGTTGTGGAGGATGGCCTGGGCCATGCCGACCCGCTGGCGGAAACCTTTGGAGAGGGTTTCGATGACCTGGTGGCGGACCTCGTCGAGGTGGCAGAGGCCGAGTCCGCGTTCCAGGGCCTCGGAGCGGGCGAGTCCGGAAAGGCCGCGCATCCTGGCGATGAAGGTGAGAAACTCCAGGACGGTCATTTCCTGGTAGAGCGGGCCCGATTCCGGAAGATAGCCGAAGAGCTTTTTGGCCTCGGTGGGGTTTTTGAGGATGTCATGCCCGCCGATCGAGGCGGTGCCGCTGGTGGGGGGCAGGAAACCCGTCAGCATCTTCATGGTGGTGGATTTGCCGGCGCCGTTGGGGCCGAGAAAGCCGAGCACGTCGCCCGGACGCACCTCAAAGCTGACGTGGTCAACCGCGCGGAAGTGGCCGTAGTCTTTGACCAGGTTGGAAACGGAGATCATGTTGGGAGGGAAAAAAGTTAATGCGACGCCCAACGCGGAGGTAGGGCGAGCCCAAAGGAGCGGAGAGCTCTTTTTTGTTTGTTTAAAAAACGTCAAGTTTCGCAAGTGGCTACTGACAAGCCATTTAGCCTGCGAAGTTTCCCCCCTGATTTTGAAAAAACCTTCACCCGGAGGAGGCCTGGGTTGACACCGGACCCGGACCCTCCTCCGCTGTTCCGCATGGCCCAGTGGCTCCTCCTTGACGGTTTCAACCTTCTTTTCCGCTCCTTTCACGGCATGCCGGACCTTCGCACCAAAAAGGATAATGTGCCCACCGGGGCGGTCCATGGCTGGCTGCGGACCCTCTGGCATCTGCAGGACACCCGGAAGCCCGACCATCTGGCGGTTTTCTTTGATTTGGGCGGCTCGACCGCCCGCGAGGCGGAGCAGTCCGGTTACAAGGCGCAACGCAGCGAGATGCCGCCGGACCTCATCCCCCAGATTGGCTTCACCCGCCGGCTCACGCTTGCACTGGGAATTCCGGTCATTGAGCGCCAAGGCGTGGAGGCCGACGACCTCCTGGGTTCCTGCGCCCTCCGGCTGGCCGCCGCCGGCCACGACGCCTGGCTGGTCAGTGCCGACAAGGATCTGGGCCAGGCCGTCGGAGGACGGGTCAAACAACTCCTTCCCCCCTCGACCTCCGCTCCTGAGACGGGGTGGCGGGAACTCGACGCCGCCGGCGTGGAAGAGCGTTCGGGGGTCCCTCCCCGCCTTATCCCCGATCTGCTGGCTCTCACCGGGGACACGGTGGACAACATTGCGGGCCTTGACGGCGTGGGTCCCAAAACCGCCGCCAAATGGCTCCAGAAGTATGGCTCGCTGGAAGGTGTGATTCAAAACTGCGGCATGCTGAACCCGGTCCGGTTCCAAGGTGTGGTTTACGCGTCGGCCGACCGTCTCCGTTCCAACCTCCGCATGACGCGCCTGCACGAGGTCGAATGTCCTGTGCCTGAGAAACTCACTCCGAATCTCCTGGCGGTGACCTCCCTTCTGGCCGAACTGGAGATGAACCGTTCGGTGGAGGACGCCCGCCGCCGACTTGCCGCCTTTGGCGCTTGACCCCGTTGCCATCCGTTTCCTTAAACATTCTTTTTTCTTACTCCCGCCATGACACGCTCCGTCTCTGTTTTCGCCTCCTGCGGCGTCGCCGCTCTCCTTGCCTTCGCCTCCGGTTGCGCCACCGCTCCCGCCGGCAAGCAATTCATCAGCGTTGACTCCTTCCCCGCCGGTGCCGCCATCTCCGTGGACGGTGCCGCCATCAAAGGCGCCACCCCTGCCAAACTCACCCTCGATACCGCCAAGAGCCACCAGATCCTGGTCTCCAAAGCCGGTTATCGCAACGGCACTGCGGTGATTTCCTCCCTCGGCGGCAAATCCCTTTCCCCCTCCAGCGTTGAGGTCAACCTCATCAGCCAATACGTTCCCCTCGTGGTCGGTTCCGCCAAGGACGCCGCCTACGACGCCAAGCTGAACGCCCTCGTCGCCCTTGAGACCGCCAAGTCCGAGAAAAAGATTTCTGACGCTGACTATAAGATCGCCCTCAAACAGATCAACGCCCTCTGAAATTGACTGACAACGGGTATTTCCCGCTCTCTCTTTGCAAAGCCCGGCCACAAACCGGGCTTTCTTTTTTTCACACCTGACAACCATTTCCTGCGCCATGTCCGAAACCCTCCGTCGCACGCCTCTCTTCGACTTCCACGTCCGCCACGGGGGACGCATCGTTCCTTTTGCCGGTTGGGAAATGCCCGTGCAATACGGTCCGATTCTTGATGAACACCGCGCGGTCCGCGAAGCCGCCGGGCTCTTCGATGTTTCCCACATGGGCGAGGTGCGTGTCACCGGGGCCCGTGCCGGGGAATATCTCGACTCACTCGTCCCGAACGACGTCTCCGCCGCGACCGATGGCAAAGCCGTTTACTCCTGCCTCTGCCACCCGCATGGCGGCTGTGTGGATGATCTCATCATCTACCGCATCAGCGCCGACAACTATTTCATCTGTGTTAACGCCGGCAACAAGGACAAGGACTTCACCTGGATTCGCGACCACGCGGCCGGTTTCGGCGTGACCGTGACTGATGAGTCTGACGCCTGGGGCCAGCTCGCCCTCCAAGGCCCCAAGGCCCACGACATTCTGGAGACCCTCACCTCCGCCCCCATCCGCGCCATCAAGCGCTTTGGCTTCGCCATCGGCATCGTCGCCGGGGTCGAGTGCATCATCTCCCGCACCGGCTACACGGGTGAGGACGGCTTTGAGCTCTACTGCCCCGCCGCCTCCGCCGACGCCCTGGCCGAGGCTGTTTTTAACGCCGGAACTCCCCTCGGGCTCAAGCTGGCTGGACTCGGTTGCCGTGACAGCCTCCGTCTGGAGGCCGGCTATCCGCTTTACGGCCACGAGATCACCGATTCCATCACGCCCCTCGAAGGTGGCCTGGCTTGGACTGTGAAACTTGGCAAAAAAGCGGACTTCATCGGCCGCTCCGCCCTCCAGGCCCAGAAGGACGCCGGTGTTCCCCGCCGCCTTGTCCACTTCATTCTCAACGACCGCCGCATCGCCCGGGGAGGAACCCCCGTCCTGGTCGGTGGCAAGGTTGTGGGTGAAGTCGTTTCCGGCACCCTTTCCCCCCTGCTCAACCAACCCATCGGGGCCGCCCTCATCGCCTCCTCCGCCAACGACGCCGAACTCGTGGTGGACCTGCGCGGCAACCTCGTCCCCCTCGTCGTCAAAAAGGCCCCGCTGCACAAGTGAGAAGCCCCTGGGCTTATTCTTGATTCATGATTCTTGATTTATGATTTGAGAACCCGCATCCCGAAAGTCTCTCTCCCACAAACTGCTCCCATCAACTCTCTGCTTGGCTCGATAAATCTCGAATCAAGAATCTCGAATCAAAAATCTGTCTTTCCATCCCATGTCCAACATCCCCGCCAACCTTCTCTACACCAAAGACCACGAGTGGGTCCGCCTTGAGGGCGACACCGCCGTGGTCGGCATCACCGATTACGCCCAGACCAGCCTCGGCGACGTCACCTTCGCCGATCTGCCTGATGTCGGTGACACCTTTGCCCAGCACGACACCTTTGGCGCGGTGGAATCCGTCAAGGCCGCCTCCGATCTCTACATGCCCGTCTCCTGCGAGGTGCTGGAGGTCAACAGCGCCGTCAACGACGACCCCGCCCTCGTCAACCAGGACCCCTACGGCGCGGCCTGGATGGTCAAAGTCAAGCTGACCAACCCGGCCGAAATCGCCTCCCTTCTGAGCGCCGCCGACTACGCCAAGCTCGTCTGAGCCTGCGTGGTTTGCCCGGTTGACTCGGGGGCTATGTCGGCGATGATGTCCGACATGACCACCTTCACCGTCCGCGATCTCGACCGAACTCCCGCGCGTGTGCTCGACACCTGCGACCGCGAGGGCGAGGTCATCGTCCGCCGCCGCAACGGCCAGAGTTACCGCCTGGTTCCGGCCAACCCGCCCGGCACCCCGGCCCGCCCGATCAAGGTGCCCGATTTCGCCGCCCGTCAAAAACGCATCTTTGGCGATGTGAGAATGACGGACGAGCAGTGGGAGCAGTTGAGCAAATTTATCGCAGGCGAATGAACGTTTACGCTGACTCCAACTTCATCGTAAGTCTTTATCTTCCGTGGCGTGATAATGGCCTGGCCCTTCGCATCCACCAAGAGGAAGGCCGCTCTCCGCTTCCGGTCACTTCCCTGACCCGCTGTGAGGTCATCAACTCCTTTCAGCTTTCCTATTTTCTTGGTAAAAGCGGGGCCGGCCCCAGTTTCACTTCCGAACAGATCCTCCTCGCCGAACAGGACTTCCTCGACGACCTCCGCGACGGCGAAATCCTCCGTCGGGCCACGGCTGAAGAGGCCCGGCTGGATGCCCTCTTTGTTTCGCTTTCCCACCGTCACACCGGCCGCCACGGGTTCCGCACCTACGATCTGATGCACGTCGCCACCGCCCTGTCCTTCGGCTGCCGCTCCTTCTGGAGTTTCGACACCAAGGCCTCCCGCCTGGCGAAACTCGAAGGCCTGAAGACCGCCTGAGTTTTAGGGTTCGACGTTCGGCCTTCCCTCTCCAGCGTTCGGCGTTCACTTCCGTCCCATGCCCGTCCCGAAAAACTTCGTCGCCCAGCCCTACGCCTACCACCAGGAAATCGAGCTGGAAATTGACACGCTGACCAACCTCGGCAACGGGCTCGGACGCCACGAGGGCTGGGTCGTCATGGTGCCCTTCGCGCTCCCCGGCGAACGCGTCAAAGTCCGTATTTTCCGCAACCACAAGAGCTGGTCCGACGCCGACCTGATCGAGGTCCTGCGTCCCTCGCCCGACCGCATCACACCCACCTGCCAGCACTTCGGCGACTGCGGCGGCTGCCAATACCAGCACCTCTCCTACGCCGCGCAACTCGTTTGGAAGCAACGACAAGTGAAGGAGCTCTTCCAGCGCCTCGCCGGGGTCACCCTTGAGGTGGACCCCGTCCATCCCTCGCCTGAGACCTGGGCCTACCGCACGAAGATCACGCCGCATTTCGACCGCGCCCCCAAGCCCGGCCAGCCGTTTCCCTTCGGTTTCAAAAAGGCCGACAACATGCGCATCTGCGATGTGCTGGACTGCCCCATCACCACGCCTGCCATCAACCAGGCCTTCCAGGAAAGCCGCCGCCGCATCACCGCCGAAACCGCCGCCGGCAAATCGCCTTTCAAACGCGGTGCCACCCTCCTGTTTCGCCACACGCTCGAAGGCGTCGTGACCGATCACCGGGCCGTCGTCACGGAACGCGTGGGTGACCTCACCCTTCAGTTCCGGGCCGGGGAGTTTTTCCAAAACAACCCCCACGTCATCCCCGATCTCGTCGAATATGCCGTGGCCCATGCCGCCGCCTCCGGGGCGCGTTTCCTAGTGGACGCCTACTGCGGCGTGGGTCTCTTCGCCTTGGCCGCCGCCCGCCGTTTCGAGCGGGTTTCCGGGGTCGAGGTCAACGAGGACGCCATCTTCCACGCCCGCGCCAACGCCAAGCGCAACCAGCGCGGCAACGTCACCTTCCTGGCCGGTGTGGCGGAGGCGATTTTCCAGGGTCTGACTTTTCCCGGGGCGGACACCGCCGTCATTCTCGATCCGCCCCGCAAAGGCTGCGACCGCGTTTTTCTCGACCAGCTTTTCGCTTTCAAACCCCGCCGCGTGGTTTACGTCTCCTGCGCCCCCGACACCCAGGCCCGCGACCTCCAGGCCTTTGTCGAGGCGGGTTGGAAGCCGGTGGCGGCCCGGCCTTTCGACCTCTTCCCGCACACCCGGCACGTGGAAAACGTCCTGGTCCTCGATCCCCCGGCCTGATCGTTTATCTCGTATCAGTCGTTCGACTCCGCCAACTTGGCCTTCTTTTCCGGCGTCAACGCGCCTTCCGCCGGCGGGGCGAGGAGATACCAGACGAGGTCGCGAAGTGTGTCGTCCGGCAACTGGCCGAAACCGACCGGCATCAGGCTTTCCCCGGAGTTTTCGAGTTTTTCAACCTGTTCGGCCGCAACGGTTTCCTCGATACCGCCTGGGCCAAGAAGACGGACGTGGCGGTCCGTCTTTTCCACCAGACGCCCGGTCGCGGTGCGGCCATCCTTGGTGGTCAGCCGCCAGTTTTCGTAACCCGCGCCGATAACCTCGTTGGGTGCGATGACGTTGTGCAGCAGGTTGTCGAGGTTGGCCCGACCAGAACCGTTCAAGTCCGGCCCGACCTTTTTCCCCACTCCCTGAAACTCATGGCAGACGGAACACATGGCCTCAAACGTCTGCTTCCCCTTGGCCAGATCGGGTGTTCCCGCGAGCATGGCAGACCGCTTGGTGGTGATGAGTTTGCGGAGTTCCTCAGCGGTATCGTTGAAGGTGCCGAGAAGTTTTTGGGCGGCGGCATAAAAGTCCTCTTTGACTCCCCCATGGTTCGACTGTGCAAAGATCGACGCTTCCATTCGTTTTGGGTCAGTTGTTCGTATTTTGGGATCAACTGCCGTGAGTAACTTTCTTCGTAAAGTGGGCGACAATTCCGAAAGTTTTATCGGAGCCAATTGACCAAAGCCCGTTCCGTAAAGATCTGGATTAAGCGCGATAATCAGAAGCTCGGCCAAGCTTTCCTTTGAGGCGAATGCATCCCCGATTGCGTTGCGAACCGGTGGAGTGGTTTTGTGCCACAGTTGAACTAATCCCTCAAAAGCCTTTTCAGGTTTGATGAAGCGAAGGGCTCTGACGCACTCAAAATCCCAATCCTCACCGGCCTGGTGAGCGAGAACATAAGCGATGTGCTCCTCCAACAGCAGAGAATCGTTCTCGGCCATGTTGCGCAGGCTTGAAATTTTTTCGGACAAGGGTGCCTTGGGATCCTTGAGAACGGCGATCTGCTTCAGGTTCGTGACTCCGAACCACTTGGTCTCAAGTTTGGCGTAAAGGTCGCGTGCTCGCGCACGGTCTTTCTCATTTTTGAACGGTCCGTATTCCCCCTGCTGTTCCACACGCAGGCCGAAATTAAAGTAAGCGTCTCGCAGTTTTTTCGCCTCCTCCGAGCCCCGCTGAGGAGTCGGCCCTTCAAGAAAACCTTCAAGAGTGGCAGTAAAGTTCTCCTCGCTCAAAATGCAGTAGTAGGCGTTCCAATAAAATCCAGCCACATTCATGGCGTCGAATTCGACCGATCGGCGGGCGGCTTTCCGCGCTATGATTCGGGGCAGGTTTCCTTGGCCAAAATAGCCACGGGTCGCATCATGCCAGGCTCCGCCTCTGCCACAGGATGGTTCGATCAACAGCCACGCTTGAAAGTTCAGCAAGGTATCCCTGCCGTCGGAGTGACTTTCCACAAAGCTACGGCCTATCCAGCCTTGGACAATAGGATCAATGTAGTTGTCGTATCTCTCCTGCCATAACCAATCACTGGGTTTGGCAGGCTTCTCGTGTTTGCGATCTATCCGACCAACTTTGTCGTATTCCTCCAGGATTCTCTCCATGCCGATTTTGAACCAAGAGGTCAGCGCGTAGAGTTGTTGTGACAGAACCCAGGGGTCGTTCTCGTATTTAAAATTCGTCCAAAGCTCAAAGGTTTCATCAGCAAACTCTTCCTTGGTTCGGAAGGCCCAACCTCGGATCACAGGATCTTCGTGGGTGACGACACGGTAGCCGAAATAATCGCTCCACTTGGGTCCGGTTCTCGCACCCGCCAGCACCCACAAGGACTCATGACGCTCAGAGGTGTTTTTCGATTCCAAGACCTTGGCCTGGAGGGCTTCGACGAGTTTTCCCGGCTCGGATGCCATGCGTTCGACCAGCAGTCTCCGGGCGGTGCGACGAGTCCAGTTGTTGTTATCAGCCAAGGAGTTGAGGAGGGTTTCACTGGAGGCCTTGGCGAGGTCTAAGTCCTTGGTGGCTCTCGACTGGCCGGCGAGTTTTTTGCCCACCTCGGTGCCGGTGTGGCAGACGCGCCAGATGCGGCCGCGCTGTCGGTCCACGCCTTCGGGGTTGGCCTGGGCGTTTTGGTAGCAGGGATATTTGTCGCACCAGTCCATGACCCAGAGAAAACCGTCGGGGCCGGTGCGGATCTGGACGGGGCGGAACCAGCCGTCGTTGGCGGTGAGGAAGTCCCTGACAGGAAAGGCTTTGAAGGACGCTCCCCGGGGTTCGACGCGTTCCTCGTGGATGGCGTTGGCGTGGATGTTGCCGAGAAAGATGTGGCCGTCGGTGTCGGCCGGGTAAACCCCGCCCTGATAAACGGTGAGCCCGGCGTAGGCGGCCCGAAAGTGTTTGTAATCAACGATGCTGGGCAGGAGGTCGTAGGCGTGGGGGTTGCCGGGAGCGCCGGCCTGGCGCTGGTAAACGCCGCCGGGCGCGACATGGAAGAGGTGGTCAATGACGCAGGCCTCGGCGAAGTAGTTTCCGGCCGCGTCGTAGTCGAAACCCCAGCAGTTGCTCAGACCGTCGGCGAAGAGTTCGAAGGTGCCGAAGGGGCCTTCGGCGGCGAGTTGGGAGCGGTCTATGACGACGCGGCCGAGGCCGGTGTCCATCTTGTGCGCGGCGGTTTCGGGGTCCTGCGGACGCCGCACCTGCGAGGTGGTGAAAACGCCCTGGGTGAAGAAGAGCGCCCCGTCCGGGCCGATCTGGAAACTGTTGAGCAGTTCGTGGGTGTCCTGGCGGCCGAAGCCGGTCAGGACGACCTTCCACTGGTCGGCGTGGTCATCGCCATCGGTGTCCCTAAAGTGCAGCAGGTGAGGCGATTGTCCGACATAGACGCCGCCGTCGGCCACGCAGAGCCCGCTGGCGAGGTTGAGGCCTTCGAGGAAGACGGTGCGCTTGTCGGCCCGGCCGTCGTTGTCGGTGTCTTCAAGAATGACAATGCGGTCACGCGGCAGTCCGGCCGTGGCGGCGGGAACGGGGCGGTAGGCCTGGTCGGAGACCTTGGCGGCGAAGGGCGAGGGTGTTTTCGAACCGGAGGGGTATTCGTAGAGTTCGGCGACCCAGAGGCGTCCGCGGGCGTCGAAATCCATCGCCACCGGGTTGACCACATCAGGCTCGGCGGCAAAGGCGCGGACCTCGTAGCCGGCCGGCACGATCATCTTCGCGCGAGCTTCCTCGACGCTCGGGCAGGCGTTCGTGGCGGCGGCCCGGACCCCGTCCAACTCCTTGGCGTGCAAAACGATGGAAACAGCGAAAACGCCCAGTCCCAGGAAGGCGTGGCAGGAACGTTCAAGGGGCGGCATGGATTCAGCCGGACTTCTTCGCCGTGGCGTGGACGGCCAGGCGCTCGATCACGGTGTCGGTGGTCAGGCCGGCGGCCTGGGCCGCGAAGCTGAGCAGGACGCGGTGGCGGAGCACGGGTTTGGCCAGGGCCACGATATCCTCGGTGGCGACGTGGAAACGGCCCTGCATGAGGGCGCGGGCCTTGCCGCCGAGGATGAGCATCTGGCCGGCGCGGGGACCGGCCCCCCACTGGATCCACTTGGTCGCGTCGGGCACCTCGGCCCCGCCCGGACGGGTGGAGTGGACGAGGTCGGTGACAAACTCGTAAACATGGTCGGCCACCGGCACGCGGCGGACAAACTGCTGGAGTTGAAGGATTTCGGCGGCGTTGAAAATCGTCGTGAGGGTGGCCTTGGCGTTGCCCGTGGTGCGTTTGAGGATCTCGATTTCCTCGGCCTTGCTGGGGTAGCCGACCTTGACCATGAACATGAAACGGTCGAGCTGGGCCTCGGGCAGGGTGTAGGTGCCCTCCTGTTCGATGGGGTTTTGCGTGGCCAGCACGAAGAAGGGGTCGGGCAGGTCGTAGGTGCGGCCCCGGCAGGTGGTCCGGCGTTCCTGCA
>JANOBW010000189.1:0-5767 GCA_031411855.1 Opitutia bacterium | reverse complement strand
CACCCCCGGCAAGGGCGGACAGTTCTTCGAGCACAACGGACACAAGGTTCCGATCTTCGACACCGTCGCCGAAGCCGTAAAACAAACCGGCGCAACGACTTCCGCCGTCTTCGTGCCCCCGCCTTTCGCCGCGGACTCCATCCTCGAGGGTGTTGACGCCGGCCTCGACCTCGTTGTCGCCATCACCGAAGGCATCCCGGTCCGCGACATGTGCCGCGTGAAACGCGCCATGCTCGGCGCCAAGACCCGCCTCATCGGCCCGAACTGCCCCGGCGTCGTCACCCCCGGCCGCGGGCCCAAGAGCCACGGCGGCTGCCGCATCGGCATCGCCCCCGGCTACATCCACATGCGCGGCCCCGTCGGCATCGTATCCCGTTCCGGCACTTTGACTTACGAAGCCGTCTGGCAACTGACCCAACGTGGCGTCGGCCAGTCCACCTGCGTCGGCATCGGCGGCGATCCCGTCAACGGCACCTCCCACCTGGACGTCATCAAGATGTTCAATGACGACCCCGAGACCCAGGCCATCATCATGATCGGCGAAATCGGCGGCACCGCCGAGGTCGAGGCCGCCCGCTGGATCAAGGAGCACTGCAAGAAGCCCGTCGCCGGTTTCATCGCCGGAGCCACCGCCCCGGCCGGACGCCGCATGGGCCATGCCGGCGCCATCGTCGGAGGCGAGGAGGACACCGCCGCCGCCAAGATCAAGGTCTTCCACGAATGCGGCATCGGCGTCGCCGAGACCCCCAGCGCCATCGCCGACACCCTCCTCAAGACCTTCAAGCCCAAAGCTTAAGAGTTCGGGGAAGAGTCATTTGCGAAGCCGGAGGCGAAAGTCTCCGGCTTTTTTGCGGGCCTTTGCGTTTGCCCGCCATCGTTTTGTTCATTTTCTTGGAAATGTGAAAACGATTAGCCTTACCGTGGATGATGAGACGTTGCGCGATGCCCTCGAAATGGCCAGCCGACGGGACATCACCTTGGATCAACTCGTATGCGAGAAACTCCGCGAAGCCTCCAATCAGACCACCACGCAAACCGAGGCAAGAAAGGCGATGCTCGCCATGATAGGCACCTTCGGAGGAGAAGTCGGAACGATGCCCACCCGGGAAGAAAGAAACGCCCGTGGCTGATGTTTTCTCGATTCCAATATCCTCGTTTACGCGTTGAGCGACGCGCCGGCGGAATTGGCCAAACAGCAAAGGGCTTACGAGATCATCGCCACTGAGGATTTTGCCCTTTCTTACCAAGTGCTGATGGAGGTTTGGAACGTCGCCACGAGGAAGATGAAAACCACAGTCCCTCCGGCCAAAGTCGCTGCTTTCCTCGAACTTGCCCTCGCTCACCCTTGTGTTGCTGGCACACCTGTTCTCATCTGGCGTGAAGCCGTTCGCCTATCGGGACGCTATGGGCTTCACCCCTACGATGCCGCCATTATTGCCGCCGCGAGAGAACTTGGAATCATGCGCGTTTACTCCGAAGATATGGCCCACGGCCAAAATTACGACGGTGTGACGGTGGTGAATCCCTTCAAGACACTAACTTCATGACCAGCGTGACCTTCACGAGTGTTTTCCTCCAGCACAAAGCCGGAACCGTTTAAACTCCCTTGCCCACGGGTGTCCGCCGGTTTTTCTCAGGTTCATGCCCCAACCACTCAGCCGCCGTTTCTTTCTCACCACCGGAGCCGCCGGAGTCGCAGGAGCCCTGCTGGGTTGCCGCAGCGACGCCGGGGACAAGGCCACGTCTCCGCTCAAGGATTCCGGTCCGGTCACCATCGGGCTGATCACCGATGTCCACCACCGCATTTACGACCACAACGAGTGCCACCGGGTGCGCACCTTCATTGACCACAGCCGCGAGCGGAAGCCTGATTTCATCCTGCAAAACGGCGATTGGACCCTGACCAAGGGTTACAAGGAGCTGCGCAGGGAGTGGGACCGTTTTGAGGGGCCGTCGCATCATGTGATGGGAAACCACGATATGGATGACGCCAGCAAGGCCCAGTTCATGAAGGCCTTTGGGATGCCCGCTCCGTATTACGCCTTCACCCAGGGTGGCTTTCGTTTCATCATCCTGGACCGCAACAACTTCCGGGACAAAAAAGGCGTCATTGTGCCTTATGATCACAGCAATTGGTATGCGGGGAAATACGCGGGTAAAAACGTCAGCATCGCCGATCCTGCCCAGATGAGATGGCTGGCCGGGGAGCTGGCCAAGGCGGACCGCCCCGTTGTCATTTTCACCCACCAGACCGTCATGGTCGGGACCAGTCAGGGCAACGCCGACGAGATCATCAGCCTGATTGACGCCCACAACCAAACCGGCGGGCACAAGGTGGTGGCCGTCCTTTCCGGTCACGACCACAAGGAACTCGCGGGGTCGAAAAACGGGGTCCACTACATCGGCTTCAACAGCGCATCCTACTCCATTACCGGAAAGTATGACGTCCGCTATTACCGGGATCCCCTGCACACCTTCATCACCCTTGATCCCAAGGGGGAGATGGTGATCGAAGGAATGACCAGCACTTACCGTGACGAACCGGTGCCGGAGGCGTTGCCAGAACTGGTGTCGCCCGTGATCCAGAATCGGAAGCTGAAGCTGGTCTGAGGCTTGGTTTTGGCAACGCCGCGAGTGGCTCTGCGAAGAGAGCCATGATGCCGAAGCCAGGGTGTTGCCTTGAAAGTGCCCCGACGGGCTCCGTGCGGGCAGTGGGAGGCTTGATTGAGCCCAGGCCAGTGCGGAGCCTGGCGCTACCAGTGAAAGCCGCTGCCGGATTTTGGGCTTCAGACGAGATCAAACAGCAGCGCCTCGGTCCCTTCCTCGGTGGAGAGGTCGAGTCGGCCCGCTGTCTCGGTGCTGGCACCGTCGCCGGCGGAAAGTTTCAAACCGCTGAGGGTCAAGGAACCGCGCATGACCTGGAGCCAGGCTCCGCGGCCCGGGCGCAGCTCGTGCGAGGTGGTCTGGCCGGCGGCGAGGTTGACGAGCCAGATGTCGGCGTCCTGGCGGATCACGGCCGATTGGTCGCGACCGTCGGGCGAGATGACGAGCACCTTGCCTGCGGTGTTCTGCCCGGGCTGGGGGTGCCATTCGGTGTAGCTCGGTTCAAGGCCGCGCTGCGAGGGCATGATCCAGATCTGGAGGAAGTGGGCCGGTTCTTTCGGCAGCGGGTTGAACTCGCTGTGGCGCACGCCGGTGCCCGCGCCCATGAGCTGGATGTCGCCGGGGAGGAGGACGCGTCCGTTGCCGAGGCTGTCCTTATGTTCCAGCGCACCCTCAAGGACGTAGGAGAAGATCTCCATGTCGCGGTGCGGGTGGGTGGGAAACCCCATGCCGGGGGCGACGCGGTCCTCGTTGATGACGCGCAAGGAGCGGAACCCCATGTGTTTGGGATCATGGTAGTCGGCGAAGCTGAAGGTGTGGCGGGAGTCGAGCCAGCCGTGGTTGCCGCGGCCGCGGTCGGAGGAGGGACGGAGGGTGGTCATGGTGTGTTTTTGTTTCGCCGCCCATCCTAGCTGAAAAGGGTCCGGTTGGGAAAGACTTTGAGGGTTGCCTAAGCATACCCGAAAGGTATGGAAAGGCGGGATGGAACTCCGACATCTGCGCTACTTCATGGCCGTGGCCGAGGAGCAGAACGTGACCCGCGCGGCCCGCCGCCTGCATGTCTCGCAACCGCCGCTGAGCCGCCAGATCCGCGACCTGGAGGACGACCTGGGGGTGGAGCTTTTCACGCGGGGCCCGCGTTCGCTGACGCTGACCGAGGCGGGGAAGGTTTTTCTCGGCGAGGCCCGCGCCGTCCTGATGAGGGCGGATCAGGCGGTCCACGCGGTCCGGGTGCTGGGTGATGTGGCGCGCGGGGCGGTTCACATCGGCTACGCGCCCTCCCTGTCCGTCCAGATCCTGCCCACGGCCCTGCGGACATTTGAGACCGAGGCTCCCGGAGTCCGCGTGCATCTTCACGATCTTTCCTCGGAGGAGTGCCTGCGGGGACTGCGGGAGGGAAACCTGGATCTGGCGCTGACCATCGAGCCTTCGCCTGGCCGCGGGGTGAAGGTCGAGTTTGAGAAACTGGCCACGTATCAGGTCTGTTGCGCGGTGGGCCGCTCCCACCCGCTGGCGGCGCTGAAAAAAGTGAGTCTCAAGCAGCTGCGGGAGGAACGTTTCATCGTCTATGGCAAAACGGATTATCCCGAGTATCACGCCTGGCTGGGACGGCTGTTCAAGCCGCTCGCCTGCGAGCCCAGGATCGCCGAGGAATATGACAGCGCGACCAGTCTGATCGCGGCGGTTGAGGCGGGGAGGGGAGTGGCCCTGGTGCCTTCCTGCCTGGGCTGCCTGGCGGGCCCGCGGCTTGCGCTTGTGCCGCTTTCCCCTGCGCCCGAGGCCATGGCGGTGGGAGCCACTTACCGCCCCGGAAAACTTTCCCGGACAGCGGGTCTGTTTCTAAGCGCGGCCCGGCTGGCGGCCAAGTCTTCCGACTAACAAACCCTTGGTGTCAAGGTATTTGTCACATCACCAGAGCCCGCAGGCTGGACGCCGCGAAGACGGCCTTCAGGAGTTTCCAGTCGGCCGGGGACAGTTTTTTGAGGGAGGCGGGAACCTTCTTGGCGTCCTCCAGAAAGTGCTTCAACGCGGCCCGGAAGACGGCCGGCTGATCCTCTTCGGCGATGTCCAGGGTCTCCGGAAAGGAGGCGTCCAGAAGGGCCGTGCCGCAGTCGGGGTCGCCCGCCAGCTCATCGGCCCAGCGAAGGACGGTGGCGGCCGGTTTTTCCCCGGGAAAACGCCGGGCCACGAGGGCGAGCAGGTCGGCCCGGTTGGTCACATTCATGAGCAGGGCGAGAAAGAAGCGGTGCTCCGGTTCGGTCACGGTCCCGCGCAGCGCCTTGATGGTGTCGCGGCGGCGGTTTTCCTCCAGGGTGGCGGCGATCCCCGAGGCCAGGCCGCCGTGTTTTTCCTCGAAGGCGGCCAGGGTGGTTTCCCATTCGCCGAGGTTGGCGAGGTGGTCCATGCAGTGGTGCAGCAGGTGGTAGCCGCTCTCGAAGTCGGCTTCGGCGATCATTTCGAGGACGAGTCCCGCGTAGGAAGGGTCGCCGGTCTGTTCCAGGACATCGAGAAGCTGCCTCCGTCTCACCAGCAGGGAGTCGTGGTATAGCGGGTCAACGGCCAGGTGCGGCGGCTGGTAGTTGAACTGCGGGCTGGTGCCGGGGTCGTTCTGGGTGCGGATCACGACCGTGACGGAGGGGGTGTCGAGATGGAAGAGGGAGTGGATGCAGCCCTGGCCGGAAACAATCGGGACGGTGCGGCCGGTTTCGAGGAGTTCGATTTCCCTCATGCGGACATCGCCGACGCGCAGGTGGGGGGTCACGGGCCGGGAGTTTTCAAAGCCGTAGAGGGCATGGATGCTGGAGCCATGCATGACGTGGAAGGCTCCGGAAAACTCGTGCTGGTGGATCTCCGTCGTGCCCTCCAGCCAGAAGAGGAGCTGGATGTAGAAACGCGGATGGTCGTAGGCGACGATCTCGGGCTGGCCAAAGCCCGACTGGGTCTGGGAAGGCTGCTCGTCGTCGAGGAGAAACCCGCGCATAAACGAGGCCAGATCAATGTTTTCGGACGGAGGGGATTCGGCCAGGACCGCGCAGGCGATGCCGGGAAACGACTCCAGGGAGAAGTTTTTCCGCTTCCAGCGTTCCAAAACGTTTCGTCCCAGCTCCTTGAAAAATGCGTCCATGGGCCACCGTCTTGAAACGCTTTGCCCCCCACAAGAACC
>JANOBW010000188.1:0-27572 GCA_031411855.1 Opitutia bacterium | reverse complement strand
AAACCCACCGCGCCCCTCCGCTCCCATGACCGACCTCACCTCCTCCCCCGCCACCGATCCCCTGCCCGTTTACCGCTACCGCGACGGGCTCTATGCGGTGGATCTCCTCACCGCCGCCGTGGTGCATCTCGATTTCTTCGGCTGGCTGGCGGAAAAACCCGCGACCAAGGACGAGATCCGGATGAAATTCGGCTTCGCGGAAAGGCCGGTGGACGTGATGCTCACCCTCTTCGCCTCCAATGGTTTCCTTCATGAGGCCGAAGGCGTTTTCCATGTCACCGAACTCGGCCGCGAGCACCTCTCCCAGGGCTCGCCCTGGAGCCTCGCCCCCTACTACGCCTCGCTCAAGGACCGTCCGGTGGTGACCGACTATCTCAAGGTCCTGGCCACCGACAAGCCCGCCAACTGGGGCGGGGACAAGGCCGGCCTCGACTGGCACAAGGCCATGGAGACGGAGGTGTTTGCCAAAAGTTTCACCGCCGCGATGGACTGCCGGGGCCGCTACCTGGGCCAGGCCCTGGCCAAAAAACTTGATCTGGGCGGGCGTTCCCATGTCCTCGACATCGGCGGCGGCAGCGGCATCTACGCCTGCACCCTCTGCGCCCACCACCCCACCCTCGGGGCCACCGTCCTGGAGCAGGCCCCGGTGGACCGAATCGCCCGGCAACGCATTGCCGACCATGGGTTTGCGGACCGGGTTCGGGTCGCGGTGGGCGACATGTTCAAGGATGCCCTGCCCGCCGGCTGCGATGTCCATCTCTTCTCCAACGTCCTGCACGACTGGGGCGTGGCCGAGGTGCGCCAGCTCCTCGCCCTCTCCCACCGCGCGCTGCGCCCGGGGAACCTGCTGGTCATCCACGACGCCTTCATCAACGCCGCCAAGACGGGTCCCCAACCCGTGGCCGAATACTCCGCCCTCCTCATGCACTCCACCCAGGGAAAATGTTACTCCGTGGCGGAATACGCGGCCTTCCTCCGCGAGGCCGGGTTTGAGCCCGGGGCTTATCATGACACCGCCGCCGACCGGGGTTTCATGACCGCCGTGCGTTTGTGAGCGTGGCCTGGGGAGCGGAAGAAAAGCCGGGGCGGAGGACAAGTTTTCGCAACCAAACGCTTCCGCCGGAGTTTGAAGAAAGACCATGCGGCCACTCCCCTCCTTCCTGCTCACGCTCTTCCTCGCCACTCTGCTCCCCGCCCAGCCGGCCGGCCCCGCCCTGGTTCCGGCTCCGGAAAGCCGGACCGCCCCGCGCGGAGTCACTTCCCGTCCGGACCTTCCCTATGCCGGCACGGACAACCCCCGCCAACGCCTCGATCTGTTTCTGCCAGAACATCCCGCCGCGGACAAACTTCCCGTCATCGTCTTCATTCACGGAGGTGCTTGGCGCCAGGGGGACCGCAGGGGCGGGGCCGGCATGGTCGTCCCCTATGTCACGGGAGGAAATTTCGCCGGGATCAGCGTCGGCTACCGTCTCAGCCAGGAGGCGGTCTGGCCCGCGCAAATCCATGACTGCAAGGCCGCCGTCCGCTGGATCAGGGCCCACGCCGCCGAGCATCACCTCGACCCCGACCGCATCATCGTCTGGGGCAGCAGTGCCGGCGGCCAGTTGGTCTCCATGCTGGGAACCACGGCCGGAATTCCGGAGCTGGACGGCTCGATCGGCCCCCATGTGTCCTTTTCCACCCGGGTCGCGGGGGTGATTGATTATTTTGGCCCGTCCGACCTGCTTCAGATGCAGGCCCAGTCCAAGGCGGGCGGCCTGATGGACCATGACGCGCCCGATTCACCCGAGTCCCAGCTGGTGGGCGGCCCGTTGCGGGAAAACAAAGCGAAGGCCGCCTCGGCCAGCCCGCTCACCCATGTGAGCAAGGGTGACGCCCCGTTTCTGATTGTCCATGGCGACGCCGACCCGCTGGTTCCCCACCGGCAAAGCGAACTCCTTCTCGTCGCCCTGCTCCAGGCCGGCGTCCCCGCCGAACTTCACACGGTCAAAGGGGGCGGCCACGGCGGCTTCAAAGATCCCGCGGTCAAAGACAAAACCGCCGCCTTTGTGGAGAAGATCCGCACGGGACCGTCCGCCAAGGAAGTAAAATAACTTCTTTCATCACCAAGGTTTTACGCAGGGTGGCATGCGTGAAAAAAGTCCCCTTGATGCCTGCCGCCGGCACCCGGACAAAATCGGCTTTGCGCCCGGACCCTCCTCCTCCCCGGCGCTGAAACGGGGGGAAGGTTCACCTCCCCAGCAGCCATTCACCCAGGGCCTCGCGGGAGCGGATCACCTTTCCGTCGCGGTATTCGGGGGCGAGCAGCGGCGCGAATTCCGGACGCAGGAAACGCCGGCAGTGGAGGATGATGCGGGCCTTCTGTCCCGGGGCCCGGACCAGCCTTCCCAGGGCCTGGTTGACCCGTGTCATGCCCGGCAGGGCGTAGGTCTGCACAAAGGCCTCGTCGCCTCCCAGGGTTTCCTCCAGCCGCGCCCGCCGGGCCTCCTGCACGGGGTTCATTTCCGGCAGGGCCGGGCCGACGACGATGGCGTCGGAAACCACGCCGCCCATCTCGTCAATGCCCTCGGCGAAACCCGTTCCCACCACGATGAGGATCAAATCGCTGCAGATCAGCGCCTCCCGCACCCAGTCGGCCTGGCCGGCGGCGTCGAACCCGCGCGGGGCCTGCGCCACGCGTAGTTCCGGGGCCAGGGCGGCGATGTAGGCGGCGATGGTTTCGGCGTAGCGGTGGCTGGGGAAAAACACGACCGCCGGACCGTTGGAGCAGCGGGCCAGCTCGACGGCCGTCTCGGCCGTGAGGGCGTAGTGGTCGGCCCGTGTTTTCAGCCGGGTGTCGGCCCGGGCGTCCACGGCCACGCGGTGCGCCCCCTCCCGCCAGGGGGCCTCGGCCCGCACGAGGGTGGTTTCCTCGGGCAGCCCGCAGGCGGTGGCAAACGCCCCGGCCGGGCTGAGCGTGGCCGACATCAGGAGGCATTGCCGGAAGGGGGCGAGGGTTTCCCCCAGGGCCGGGGCCGCGTCGAGGCAGTCCGCGCGGAGTTCGCCGTCCCCCGGGCTCCACCACAGGCGGGGCAGGCCGTCCGCCTCCTCCGCGATCCCGGCCAGCACGGTGGCGGCGCGAAGCGCGTCGAGTTCGTCCGGGGCGGGCGCGTCCCAGTCCATGCCCCCCTTGAACAGTTCGTTAACGAAGGAATCGAGCAGCGCCCGGGCCTCCAGCCGGTCCGCCGCCGGCAGCGCCCTGCTTTCCTCCAGCGCGCCGAGAAACTCCCGCCAGTTGTCCCAGGCCAGCCGGGTCGCGGAGCTGGCCCGTCCCGCCCGCAGCGCGGCCTCCACGGGGTCGAAGGGGCCGGTCCGGGCCGAGGCGGAGCGGGCGTCGGCCGCGCGGGAGGGAAGCAGGTGGGCCTCGTCGGCGATGAGCAGGGTGCGGTCCGGGAAAAAGCCCGGGCTTTCGAGGAAAATGTGCCGCGAGGACGGGGCGAGGAGGTAGTTGGCGTCGCCGATCCAGATGTCGGCCAGGGGCAGGCAGGCCCGCGCGGCCTCGTGTCCGCACAGGCCGAGCGAACGCGCCTCGCGGGCGATGGTTTCCGGTTCGGGGAAGGGGTCGGCCTCCAGCAGCCGCCGGGGGGAAAACCCCGAGCCGGCCCAGCGTTCCCGGGTGGCCTTGCGGCAGGACCGGGGATCGGCGCAGGCGCAGAGTTCGGAGCGGGGGCGGAACTGGAGCACGCGGGGGCGGGCTTCGGCGGGGAGTTTTTCCAACAGGGCGCGTAACTCCGCCGAGGCCGGGCGCTGTCCCGAGGTTTTGCCGGTCAGATAGATGACGCGGTCCCATCGGCCGTCGCGCAGGCCGCGCAGGGCGTGCTCCCAGGCCAGCCCGGTTTTGCCAAAGCCGGTCGGGGCCTCAAACAGCACGGTTCCGGCCCTGGTCTCGATCCGCGCCAGCTCCTCCCGCGCCTCGGTCTGGCCGGGCCGGGGCGCGTCAAAGGCGGAAACCGAACCAAGGGACCGGAGCCGCGCGGCCGAGCTCCGGCGTTCTTCGGCAAACTCCGCCAGGGCCTGGAGGCGGGCGGTCAGGACGCCGTCCCAGTCCTCCGTCCAGCGCACGGTCTGGCGCAGGCCCGAGCCGATTTCCAGGAGCAGCAGCTCCACCTCCGGGGGCGGTCCGGCGAGGGCGCGCAGCCGCCGGTAGCAGGCGGCCTGGGCGCAGTGGCCGGGAAAACGGCGGGGGAAGTCCTCCGGGGGCACCGGGAGCCGTTCCGTCACGGTTTTGACCTCACGGATGAGCGTGCCGGCGCCGGTTTCCTGGATCTGGTCGAGCCGTCCGGAGATGACAAACTTCCAGCCGCCGTGAACCAGTGTGCCTTCGAGCCGTTGTTCCAGTTTCAGGCCCTCTTCCGCCGCGACCTCCTTTCCCAGCACGCCGTGCCACTGCCGCCCGCTTTCGGCCCGCCAGCGTCCCGCCAGTCCCGCGTCCCCGCGCGGTTCCAGCCCGAAAACGGCCAGTTCGGCCGCGCCCAGGTGGATCTCACGGTTCAGCAGGTCCAGTCGCACCCCGCGAACCAACCGCATTCCGGCCGGACCCCAAGCCGAAAGCATGGTTTTCCGGCAAGAGCGGGCTCATTCGTCGTGGTGGCGTCAGCTCCGGGAAGGAAGGGAGTCCGCCGGAAATTTCCTAGGCCTTGCCTCCGCCGAGACGGCGCAGGATCAGGTAAACCACGGGGGTGGCGATGAGGGAAAACAGCATCGAGATGGCGAGCGCGCCGATGATGCCGATGGCCAGCGGGCGCAGCATGTCGGACCCGTGGCCGATGCCCCAGGCCAGCGGCAGCATGGCCAGGACGGTGGCCAGGGTCGTCATGAGGATCGGGCGCAGGCGGCGGCGGGCGGAGAGGAGGAGGGACTCCTCCAGGCCGTGTCCCTCGGCCAGATGGTGGCCCACGAGGTCGAGCATGAGGATGCCGTTTTTCGCCACGATGCCCACGCCGATGATGGCCCCGAGGAAGCTCACGATGTTGAGCGTGGTGCCGGTCAGCCAGAGGGCGCCAGCGGTGCCGGCCAGGGCCAGCACGGAGCCGAAGACAATGGCCAGGGCCGCGGGGAAACCGCGGAACTCGATGATGAGGACGGCCAGGACGAGCGCGATGCCGAGGAACATGACGACCAGCAAGTTGCGAAAACTCTCCTCCTGCTGGTGAAACAGCCCGCCGAACTCGATCACGCCGGGGGTGAGCGAGGGATCGGCGGACAGCGCCCGCTTGATTTCGGCGATGCCGCCGCCGAGGTCGCGGTCCTCCAACGCCGCCGTCACGGCGACGAGTTGACGGAGGTCCTCGCGGCGGAGCTCAAGCTGGCCGGGCTGCTCGGAGATGTCGGCCACCTGGGAGAGTTTCACGACCGCGCCGGCCGGTGTCCGCAGGGGCAGGTCGCGGAGGGTGTCGAGGCGTTCATGGCTGGCGGGCTGGCCCATGACCCGGATGGCGACGATACGGTCGCCCTCGAGGATGGACGAGGCCGTCCGGCCCAGGATGGTGGCGTTGAGCGCGGCGGCGATGTCGTTGCTGGTCAGTCCGTAGCGAAGCGCCTCCACCGGGCGGATGCGGAAGGTGATGCTCGGTCCGGTCATGGTCAGGCCGTCGCTCACATCCACCACGCCCCTGATTTTTTCGATGGTTTCCCGGATCTGCGGCGCCTTCTGTTTCAGCCACTCCGTGTCCGTGGAGAAGAGTTTGATTTCGACGGGCTGGGGCGCGTCGGTCAGGTCCCCGAGAAGGTCGCCCAGGATGCCCGGAAACTCCCACTCGGCGCCGGGCACGGCGGCGTTGAACCGGGCGCGCAGCTCGGACTTCACCTCCTCGGTGGAGCGTTCCCGGCCGGGGCGGAGCTTGACGAGGAAGTCGCCCGTGTTGGGCTCGGCGATGGCGAGGGCCAGGCGGGCCCCGGTGCGGCGGGAGTAACCCTCCACCTCGGGGGTGGCGCGGAGGATTTTTTCGGCCAGCTGGAGCATGCGGTCGGTCTCCTCCAGGCTCGTCCCCCAGGGCGTGTGGTAATCAATGACAAAGCCGCCTTCGTCCATCTCGGGCATGAAGCCGGTCTCGAGTTGTTTCTGCGTCTGCCAGCCGCCGGCGCCGATGAGCAGGCAAACCAGCAGGGTGGCCCAGCGCCAGCGGAGGGCGCGGCGCAGGACGGACTCGAAAAGGCGGAGGAGGGGGCGCATGAGGAAACCGCCCTCACCCGACCCGGGGCTGTGGCCTTGTGCCAGTTGGGCGCGGTCGCGGAAAAAGAGCGAGGCCAGGGCCGGGGTCAGGGTCAGGGCCAGGAGCAGGGAGGTGAGCAGGGAGACAACCATGGTCAGGGCCAGGGCGCGGAAGAAGACGCCGGGCACGCCGTCGAGAAAGGCCAGGGGGACAAACACCACCACCGGGGTGAGGGTGGAGGCGATGAGCGGGCGCAGCATCTCGCGCATGGCCCCGGCGATGGCGGGCAGCCTGGCCTCGCCCCGGGCCAGGCGGGCGTGAATGGCCTCCACCACGACGATGGCGTCGTCAATGATGAGCCCGATGGCGGCCGCGATCCCGCCCAGGGTCATGAGGTTGAAAGTCAGTTTGGCGGCCAGCATCACCACGACCGTGGCGAGGACGGAGACCGGGATGACGACGATGGCGGTGACGACGGCCCCCCAGTTTCTGAGGAAGGCCTGGAGCACGACGACGGCGAAAAGAAGCCCGACGAGGATGGCTTCCCAGACGCTGGCGACGGACTCATGGACCAGAAGGGATTGGTCGTAATAGAAGGAAACCTCCACATCGGGCGGGAGGGTGCGGCGCAGCTCGGCCAGCTGCTCCCTGAGGCTGGCGGCGATGTCGAGGATGCTGCCGCCCGTGGGCTGGGCGCGGATGTTGAGCAGCACGGCGGAGCGGCCCTGGGCGTTGACGACGTTGTAAACCGGCTCCGGGCCGCGCGCGATCCTGGCCACCTCGGCGAGGCGGACGGGCCGTCCGTCCCTCACCGCCACGACGAAGTTTTCCAGGTCGGCGGCGTTTTTCACCCGTCCGTCCACCAGGGCGAGGTAAAGGGTGTGGTTCTCCCTGTGGAAACCGGCGGAGTCCACGATGTTGTTGTCCTCCAGGGACTTGGTAATGTCGCCCAGGGTCAGCCCGGCGGCGGCGAGGCGGACCGGGTCCACGATGACCTGGTGTTCGGGGGCGCGTCCGCCGACGAGGTCCACCCGGGCCACCCCGGGGATGCGGAGGAAGCGGGGCTTGAGGTCGTAGCGGGCCGTTTCCCAGAGTTCGGTGACATCGCGTTTCGGGCTGGTCAGGCTCACGCCGATGATGGGGAAGGCGTTGAAGGTCAGGCGCCAGACGGTGGTTTTGGCCGTGGCGGGAAGGTCGGCCTTGAGCTGGGCGACGCGGTTCAGCAGGTAGAGCTCGCTCTCCACCATGTTGACCTTCCAGTTGAAGAAGACGTTGACCTCGGCGCTGCCCCGGCCGGTGGCGGAGCGGACCTGGACGACACCGGGGATGTCCTTCACCGCCTCCTCAATGGGGCGGGTGATGGCCGCCATCATCTCGTCGGCCGGCATGACCCCGTTGTCAATCAGCACGACGCAGCGGGGAAACTCCGTCTCGGGGAAAACCGAGGAGGGCATCCGCAGCGCGCAGAAAACGCCCCCGAGGCAGACCGCGAGGGTGATGAAGATGATGGCCAGCCGGTGCCGGACGGCGAAGGGGACGGATGTGCCTTCGCTCATTTCCCGTTCTCCCCGGCTTCCGGTTTCGAGGCTTCCCTGGGCGTGTTGGTCACCGTCACCTTTGTTTCCTTGGGGAGGGCGTAGGAGCCGGCGGTCACGACCGTGGCCCCTTCCTTCAGCCCCTCGCCACCGACCTCGACGAGATCGCCGTCGGCCAGGCCGGTGGTGACGGCAAGCTGATGCGCCACATCACCTTCCACCAAGGAAAGGGTGCTGTGGCCCTCGCCGTCGGTGTGAACGCTCTCCCGCGGCACGGCGAGTTTTCCGACGCGTTCCTCGGTCACGATCCGGGCGAGGAGGAAACTCCCCGGGCGGAGTCCCGCCCGGGCCGGAAGGGAGAGCCGGACCCGCACGGAGTCGGTGCCGGGGGAGACGGCCGGGGAAACCCACCCGACCGTGGCGCTGGCGAGAGGCAGTTCTTTCCCGCCCAGACGGGAAAACACGGCGGCGGCCTGGCCGGCCCTGACCGCCGCCACCTCGGCGGCTGGCACCTCGACGTTCATGACAAGATTTTCGGGATCAACGATTTCCGCGACCGCTTTGCCCGCCTCGGCCCATTCGCCGGGCTTGAGGTCGAGGTGGAGGACGGTCCCGGCGATGGGCGCGCGGACGGTCAGGCTGGCCAGCAGCACCTCGGCGGCGGCGAGATCGGCCCGGGCCCCGGCGAGGTGTTCCTCGGCCTCCTGGACGGAGCGTTCGGAAGCGCCCTCGGCCTTGAGCAGCCGGTTTTGGCGGACGAGGTTTTTTTCAGCCGCGTCGGCCCCGGCCCGGGCCTTGGAGAGGGCGGCCTCGGCCGCGCGGGAGTCGAGCCTGACGAGGATGTCTCCGGCGGCGACGGAGGCGCCCTCGACGGTGGGGACCGCCGTGACCAGCCCGGCCGTGGCGGCGGCGGGCCTCGCGCTGGCGGCGGCCTGGCGGGGGCCGCCCGGGGCGGTTTCCACCGTGCCATAGGCGGTCACCCGGGCGCGGAGGGTGGCGGTGACGACCTTGGCGACGGAAACCTCCACCACGGTCTCGGGGGCCTTTTCCTCTTCGGACCGCAGAGGCGACGGGAGGGCGAAGGCGGAAACGGAAAGGACAGCCAGGGCGAGGGGACAAGGACGGGGCGGGCGCATGGGGAAACATCCGTGGCGTGCCGTCTTTTGCGCCGACGGACAAGCGCGCAGGGCAAAGATAACAGGACTGTAATTTTTGGGTTATCCTTCTGTCATTCAGGGCTTCCCATTTCCCTCGCCCGTCCGCATCCGGGGCCTTAGCCACACCATGACCCATGCGTGTGCTCGTTGTTGAAGATGAAAAGAAGGTGGCCTCCCTCATCGTGGGCGGCCTGGCGGAACACGGCATCGCCGCGGTCGCCGTCCACCAGGGGGAGGAGGCGCTGGCCCGCCTGGGCGCCGAAGCCTTCGACACCGTCATCCTCGACATCATGCTGCCCGGGCCGGACGGCCTGAGCATTCTCCGCAGACTGAGGGCGGACAAAAACAAGATCCCGGTCCTGCTGCTCTCGGCCCGCGGCGACGTGGGGGAAAGGATCGAGGGGCTGAACCTGGGGGCGGACGACTACCTGCCGAAACCCTTTGTCCTGGCCGAACTCATCGCCCGCCTCCGGGCCATCTGGCGGCGCCACGAGGGGGCCTCCACCAATGTGCTTTCCCTGGGCGGCCTCGTCATGAACCTGATCACCCGGGAGGTCCGCCGGGATGGCACCGCCGTTTCGCTGACACCCCGCGAGTTCGCGCTGCTGGAGTGCCTGCTGCGGGTGCCGGACAAGGTGGTGACCCGGACGGAGCTGATCCAGCAGGTCTGGGGCTACCAGTTTGATCCCGGCACGAACGTCGTCGAGGTGGCCGTGCAGCGGCTCCGGCGCAAGGTGGACGAGGAGTTTTCCCCTCCCCTCATCCACACGGTGCGCGGGGTGGGCTATGTGATGAAAGGCGGCCTGTGAGCCGGCTCCCCATCCGGGCCAAGTTCGCCGCCTGGGCCGGCCTGGCCATGGCGGTGACGCTGGGAACCTTTGCGACCAGCACGCTTTACCTGCTCTACCGCAAGCAGTTGAGAGAGGCGGACGGCAACATCGCGACCGAGCGCCGGGAACTGGAGCTGCTGCTGCCCCGCCACGGGCCGGAAGCCATCGAGTGGAAGCTGAACCCCGACATGGGCTGGACGGTGTTTGACGGGGAGGGCAAACTTTTGAAATCGGACCCGATCATCCCCGAGGAGGCCGCCCGGGAGGCCCTGGGGAAGGCGGGGGTCGTCACCCATGAGTCCGGAGGCAGGGCCTGGCGGGTGCAGGGTTTTCCGGCCGGCCCCGGCCGCACGATCGTGGTCGGTTACGACATGGTCCGGGTTTACCACCTGCTGGGCGACCTGGTGATGGTTTACGCCTGGGTCCTGCCCCTGGTGGTCGTGGTCGCGGCCCTGAGCGCCTGGTGGGCCACCCGGCTCGCGCTCACGCCCCTCGGCTCCCTCGCCGGGGCCATCGCGGGCATCCGCTCCGACCACCTGGAGCAGCGCGTTCCCGAGCCGTTGTCGAAGGACGAGATCCAGGAGCTGGCCCGGATGTTCAACGAGCTGCTGGGCCGCCTGGAACGGAGCTTCTCCCAGACAAAACGGTTCGCGGCCGACGCCTCGCACGAACTGCGCACCCCGCTGACCATCATGCGCGCGGAGATTGAAAAGGTGATCCGGGAGCCCGGGCTGACCCGGGGCCAGCAGGCGACGATGGTGAGCCTCCAGGAGGAGGTGGCCCGGCTGGACCGCATCACGGAGCAGCTGCTCCTGCTGGCCCGGTTTGACGCCTCCCAGGTGCCGTGGGAAAAGGCTTCCGTGGATGTTTCCGCCCTGGTCCTGGAAGTCTGCGAGGATGCCGAGCTCCTGGCCTCGGCCGCTCAGGTCGGGCTGGCCGGCGAGACGACCCCGGGGCTGATCCTCCGGGCTGATCCGCATCTGCTGCGACGGCTCTTCCTCAACCTCTTTGACAACGCCTGCCATCACAACGAGCCCGGCGGGTCCGTGCGCTGGCATCTCGCGGCGGAGGGCGCTCAGGTGGTGTTCCGTGTCTCCAATTCCGGCCCCGGCATCCCTCCCGAGCTGAGGAGCCGGGTCTTTGAGCGTTTCTTCCGGGCCGATCCCAGCCGCCGGACCGCCCGGGGGCACGGCCTGGGTCTGGCCCTATGCCGGGAAATCGTCCACCTTCACGGGGGCACGATCGCCCTGAGGGAAACTCCCGGCCAAGGCTGGACGGAGTTTGAGATCAGGCTGCCGTCGCGGGGGCAGCCGGCCGAAATCACTTCAAACTCTTGAGGTAGAGCACCACGGACTCGATCTGCGAGTCCGTCATCACGCCGTCGTAGCTGGGCATGCTGGCGTCCGACTTCTCGTAGCCCTTGACGATTTTGGCGGCGGGTTCGCGGATGGACTGGCGGAGGTAGGCCTCGTTGGCCGGGCCTTTCCCGCCGTCGGCAAACTCCACCGTGCTGCCGAACAGCCCCTTCCAGCTCGGCCCCACCTTGCCGATGCTGGTCCCGTCGAGCGAGTGGCAGGCCACGCAGCCCATCAGTTCGGAGAGGCGTTTGCCCTCCTCGGCCGTGACCGGGGTGGCGGCGGCGGCCGTGGCCTGGCGCGGGGTCAGGTCCACCGTCACCGGGGCGAAGCCCTCCTTCGCCGGATCAAAGGAGGGAAGGTCATAGGAGGTGAGGTAGGCGTTCTGGTCAAACGCCCCGCCGGTGGCGGTGGCGAGGGACCAGCCGACGCGCATCTGCATGACCGGCTTCATGTTGGGAAGGCCCAGGAAGACGCTTTTGCCGTCCTTCGAAAGGTAGGCGCTGCTGGGAACCATGTTTTCCTGGCCCTTGGTGCCGTCGGGTTTGAAGTGGGGCGAGCCGTAGGCGGCGGTGCGCTGGTAGGCCCAGCGTTCGGCGGAAAAACTGGCCGGGTTGGCGGCCTTCTTCGCGTCGAGGGCGGTGTCAAACTTCAGGAGCACGCCCTCTTTCATCGGGGCCACCTCGCGGGGGAACAGGCTGGGCGCGCCGGTATAGCGGACGCGGGCCAGCCCGCTGAGGCGTTTCGCGGTGGTGCCCCAGATCTGGAAGCCGGTGACGTAGAACTGGCCGTCCTTCGGGTTCATCGCGCCGGCCAGCGGGGCGAACTCGAGGTCGTGGGTCAGGCTCAGGACCGCGCCCTCGAGTTTCGGGGAACGGTGGTTGAGGAGGACAAGGAAGAGCTCCGGGCGGTAGTAGCCGATGTGGACGAGGGAGTCCGCCAGCGGTCCCATCCGGGGGTCGGTCAGCCAGGCCTGGGTCACGCCCGAGGCGTTGATGGAGTGCGGGATCCACACCACCGGGTCGGCGATGGCCTCGGGGTATTGCTCCTTCGGCTCCTTCGAGGGGAGGAATCCGTAATACTGGTTGCCGCCGATCACGTGGATCGGCGTGGAGGGCACGTAGTTGCCCTGCTGGTCGCTGGCGGTGACGAGGCCGGTCTTCGGGTTCACGCCGAGGAAGGGCTCGCGCAGGCCGTGGGCCAGGACGGTCACGGTCCGGCCGTCGGGCGAGACGCGCAGGACGGTGCCGTTCATCGCGCCCTGGTGACTGGCCAGGATGCCGCCCTTGGCGATGAGGAACGAGCCGTCGGGGGCCAGGCGGAGGCCGGAGGCATACTCGCGGGTCTCGGCCGTCTGGGTGAAGGCGTTGGAGAAGAGCTCGTGGACATCGGCCTCGCCGTTGCGGTCCGTGTCGCGCAGGCGCCAGACGCCGTTTCGGTCGTTGACGAACAATTCCTCGCCGCGGACCGCGATCCCGAGGGGCTCATGCAGGCCGGAGGCGAAACGTTTCCACCTCACCTCGGTGAGGTTCCCCTCCAGGCCGGTGACGGTCCACACGTCGCCGTCGAAGGTGACGGCGGCGGCGCGGCCGTCGGGGAAGAAGGCGAGGTCGGCCAGGCGGACATTCCGTTTCCAGGGGTTGTCCGCGGGCAGGGCGATGTCGTCCACCACGTAGGCGTCCTTTGCGGCCGAAAGGGTCCCCTTGGTCGCGAGGGTCTGGGGCCAGCGTGCGGCGGGGGCGGCGAGGGCTTCCTTCCCGGGGGAAACCCCGCTCCCGAAACCGGCCGCGACGGTGAACTCGACGGGCTGGGCCGAGGCCCGGACGCGCAGAGCCGCGAGGCCGCCGGCCAGTTCGGAGATTTCGGCGGCCGCCGGGTTGTCCACGGCCACGGCCAGTTTCGGGGCCTTGCGCCCGAGGAGAAGCCAGAGCGGTCCGGCCGCGCCCTCGATGCGGAAACGGCGCTGCACGACGGGCTGGCCCTGGACCAGCCTGGCCTCGACGAGCTCGCGCACGGAGGCCCCGCCCACGGTGTATTCCAGCATGACGCCGGCCCCGGCCAGGCGGACGGCCCTGAACTGGCCGGAAGTGGGATCAATCGGGCCGCGGCCGACCTCCCGCGGGTTGGGCCCGGGCGAACGCGGGTCGGTCAGCGCGGCCTGGGTGCCGGCCTGCCAGCCGGGGTAGATCCCGTTGGCCATCAAGGGGTTTCCGACCAGGAGGGGGAGTTTGTCCTGGCCCTCGGGGGCTTTGTCCCCGGCGACACGGTAGGAGATCTGCGCCATGGAGGCGGGGGAGACGCCGGAGCCGGTCCAGATGGCGGCCATGCGGAGCAGGTCGGTGTCGAAGCAGGCCCAGCAGTTGTTCCCGAGGTTGAGGATGAGGCCGCGCGGGGTGAGGTTGTCGGACGGGAAACCCTCGCCCAGTTTCCGGGCGTCGAGCACGGACGAATAGAAGGGGAAACCCTTTTCGACAAAGTCGGACTCCGCGGCCGGTGCCTTGGGCTTCTTTTCGGGCGCGGCCCAGGCGGTGCCGGAGGCGAGGCAGAGCGCGGCGAGGGAAATGAGTCGGGTTTTCATGCGCATCAGCGGATGTGGCGGAGGGTTTGGCCGGATTCAACCGGCAAACCGGCGGCTGTGTTTCCGAATACTTCGGTGACGGGCATGAAATCATGGGCATGGGTCGTGGCAGCTTCGCCATGGCGCCCGCCTCCGATTTCAAACTCGACCGAACAAAGATTTCCCGGCGCACCCATGGGGAGGCTGATGCCGAATCGGGGTGGAAGGGAGGGTCTCACCGCAGTCCGGCGGAGCGGAGCGAGGCTTTGGAATCCCTCCGCATCCCGCTTAATCCCGATGGATCTCTATCGCGACTTCAGGGAATTCTTACGGTTGTTAAACCTGAGCCTGAATGCGGTGATGGGAATCTCATTTTGCAGGCAAGAAACTAAGTTTCAACCACTTGCAACACGATGCGTTTTCACCCTCCAGTGAGTGTCTGGGAGCGCTGGGCGCCGGCCCGGCGTCTGGGACGTTCGCACACGCCACGCCAGACTGGTGCCTGGCGCGCCCAGGGCCAAACCATCGCCGCCTTGAGGGTGAAGCGTCCTGTCCGGCCACGGGCGCTACGCCCACATCGGCAGCGTGCGCGGCGACGGCGTCGTGCCCTTGCGGAAAGGCCGGCCGCACACGTCCCAAAGGCAAGGCTCGGCGGGGCTCACTCGGGGCGGGCCAGCGGGGGCAGGGTGAAGGGCGGGAGCTGTTTCAGGCGGTTGGCATAGGCCGGCCAGTGGCGGTCGTAGTGGTAGGGGTTGCCCTTTTTCGGGTCCAGCCGGGCGGCGGCATCGGCTTCGGCCAGGTCCTTTTCCATGGCGGGGCTCATGAGTTCGAGGCGGCCCAGGAGCACCCGTTCCAGTTTCGCCGGAGGGGGAGTCACGCTGAGGGGCAGGACGGCGTCCACCAGCGGCCGGGGCACGACCCAGAAGAGGCGCAGGCCCGGGTGGTTGAAGTAGCTGCCATACCAGGTGAGGATCATGGCGTCGGCCTCGGCCCGGTCCAGGCCCGAGCCCATGAGGATGTTGGCCAGATCCTCGTGCAGGGGTTGCTGGGCTTTTTCCACGGGCAGGGGGGCGAGGCCGTCGAGGTTGAGCGAGGCCGAGCCGGCGGCTGCGAGGGCGGGAAGGGTTTTCCAGCGGAGGGTGCCGTCGGCCAGTTTCTCGTAAACGAGCACCGCCGGGATCGGGTCGGGGCCGGAGTTTTTCAGGGAAAGGGTCCGGGCGGCGGAGAAGGAGGCGGAAAACGGCAGGGCGAAGTTGCCCACGCCCCGGTAGAAGAGGTATTTCTCGGTCGTGCCGTCGGCGGCGCGGACGAGGGAGCTGGCGGGGAGGCGGGGGTAGAGCCAGACGGGGGTTTCCCCCGGGTGGAAGACGCGGGCCGGCCAGTTGGCGGGGAGGGGCTCGACGGCGACCTTCCACTCGATGCTCCCCGCGCGCGGCTCGGTGAAGTCCATCACGCCCTGGACAAACTTCCGGGTCACGGGATCAACCCCATGGAAGGGAAGGGTTTCCCCGCCGCTGCGGGTGGGATACCACTGGCTGATCGTGCCCCCTTTGAAGCCGACCTTGACCTCGGCGTCGAAGGCCTCGTCCGCGTAGAAATACAGGACCGGGGTCTCCATTTTCACGGTCACCCCGGTGAGGGTGCGTCCGGCCAGGGCCTTGAATCCGGGCGGGACGGTCGAGCCGAAGCCGGTGTGGGCCTGGACGAAGTCCGGGAGGGGTTCCTCGTCGCCTTCGACCCCGCTGAGGACGCGGCCGTCCGAGCCGCTGACGGAGGTGAAGGTGCCCCATTCGTGGAGGCGGTAGGAGGGGGCGGCGGGGAGCAGGCCGGAGGTGAGGGCGAGGGTGGCGAGGAGGGGACGGAGAGGTTTCATGATGGGTAAGGATACCAGCCCGCCCCGGGCGCCTGTGTCACAAGTTCGTCACAAGGCTGGACCCGGCCTTGTGTCAGCGGGCGCGCGGGACGAGTTTGGGCACCACCGCCACGTGGCAGCCGTGCCGCTCCATCCGCTCCACGTCCTCCAGGCTGATCTCAAAGCCGTCCTCCCAGGCCTGGAGCAGGACCTCGGCCGAGAGGCCGGCATGGGGAAACTGGTAGCCCTCGTTCTGCACCTGGTTGATCGGGAGGTTGCAGAGCGCGGACTCGGGCGGGCAGAGGCCTTTCCGGAAGCGGAAGGCGAAGCGGTAGGGGCCGAGGGCGTGCTCCAGCGAATTGGGGGCCTTGAAGGCGGTGCGGCCGAGGATGGCGAGCATCTCCTTGCGGTCGAAGATGTTGCCGTCCACGGAGAGGGGCATGGCCCAGTCCCCGGTCGCCTCGTTCCAGTCAAACGAGAGCCATTTCCCGCCAAGGACAGGTTTCAGGACCGGCGGGGGGGAGTCAAACGAGTGGGTCTGGCAGTGGGTGATCTCCGGGCCAAGGCGCAGGCTGGCCACGGTCCGGAGGGGGTTGACGCCCTCCAGGTCCTGGAAATCGAAGGGCCGCACCAGCATGAGATCGTCCACCAGGAAGAAGACCCGGGACTCCTCCGCCGTTTGCAACGCGGCGATGAGCTCGGTGCGGAAGGCTTTCTCGCTGATGGTCTTGCGCAGCACCCCGGCGTTGCGCGCGAACACCTCCCGGTAGGCCCGGGCATGGCGTTCGTCCGTGGCGTGCCAGAGGACGGTGAGGGCCGGGGCGTGGCGGCCGTGGCGTTTCCAGGAGCGGAGCAGGGCGTCGAGCTGGAGGGCGCGGTCCTTGCTGAAAACGAGGCCGAAGGGGGTGCCGGTGGAGGCGGGCTGGAAGAGGCCGGCGAGGTGGCGCCACAGGAGGGCCGCGACGACCGGAAACTGGCGGGGCGGGCGGCTCCGGGGGCCGGTCCCGGGAGGGGGCGTGGGCTGCGACATCGGGTGAAAGGCTCAGGGTTGGGGAGGGTGGAGCAGGGCGTCAAAACGCGGGGCGATGACCGGCCAGGAGCCTTGCTCCCGATACCAGGCCATGCCGGCGGCGGACATGGCCTCCCACTCCCCGTGGCGGACGGTTTCGGTCAGCCGCCCCACGGCGGCCGGGCCGCCGTCGCAGACCAGGAAATGTGTGCCCGGGACGAGGGGCTGGGAGTCCTCCTCATCCTTCATGACGGGAACGCAGCCGCAGGCCAGGGCGGTGGTGAGCGATGACGATTTGCACGCGAGCGAGGCCGGATAGCCCGAAAGAAAGAGGTCGGATTCGAGAAAGTGCCGCACGACGTCCTCCGGCCCGGCGTTGCCCACCACGACGAGGGGGACCTGCGGCATGGTTTCGCGGAGCAAGGCCACATCGGGGCTGGGCTGGTCCCCTCCGGCGGCGCCTTTCCCCACCACGCGGACGGATTCCAGCTGGTCCGAGGCGGCGAGGGACCGGATCAGGCCGAGGTGCGTCCTCAGGGAGAGCAGGCGCTGGCCTTCCTGGCCGAAGACCAGCAGGCGGGTTTTGCGGTTGCCCGCGGGAGGACGGGCCAGGCCGTCCGCGGGCATGCTGCTGGGGATGGGCAGGAGGGCCGTTTTTCCGGGTTGGATGCGGTCGAGCATGCGCCGCATGCGGTGGTTGCTGGTCACGGCCGCGTCACCCGCCCGCAGCATCCGGCGCACCAGCCACCGCTGGGCCAGACCGGAATAGCAGGCGCTGCTCCAGGGGGGGCCGCTGGCCCACAGCTCATGGAAAAGCACCACGACCCGGGCGCCACGACCCGCGCCCTGGCGCCACCGGTCGAACCCGGCCTGGAACCAGAACGGCATGCCTTTCGGCTGGTAGCCGTAGGTCACATAGTGGACCAGCACGGTTTCCGGCCGGAGGGAAACAAGGGTCTCGGCCAGGGCCGGGCCCGAGGTGGCGGAAAGTTTGTGGAGCCCGAAACCCTCGTGCCGGTCGGGGCCGCTCCAGCCCGGGTCCGTGACGAGGAAGGCGCTCTCCCACTTCCCGGCCCCGCGCAGGCCCAGGGCCAGCTTCAGCGCATAGTCACCCACCCCGTCCAAAACAGGGTGGAAACGCGGAAGGATGTGGAGGACTGAGGGCACAAAATCCCACACGACCCCATTCCCGCGCTCAACGCAACCTTCGGAACTCCCGCGCCTTGGTCCGCGTGGTGGTGGCAAGGTAAAACTGACCAAACCGGCCTTTCCCTGACGTTTGCGAGGGACCGACCCGGTCGGCAAAAATGGGATTCCTGTCAGTCAACCTTTTGTTTTGGTTCGCAGCCCCCCCGGCGTTTCCCCAACTCTCGCCGCTTCAACCCAAGCTCCCATGGCCTCAGCAACTCCCCCCCGCACCCTCCGCCTCGGCATGATCGGCGGCGGCCGCGGCGCCTTCATCGGCTCCGTCCACCGCATCGCCTCCCAACTTGACGGACAGATCCGCCTCACCGCCGGCTGCTTCTCCTCCGACCCGGAAAAGTCCCGCCTGTCCGGCGCGGACTTCGGCCTCGATCCCGCCCGCGTTTACGGCACCTACCAGGAAATGGCCAAGGCCGAGGCCGCCAAACCCGCCTCCGAACGCCTCGACCTCATCTCCATCGTCACCCGCAACGACACCCACTTCCCCGTGGCCAAGACGTTTCTGGAAGCCGGCTTCCACATCGTCTGCGACAAACCCCTCTGCCACAACCTGAAGGATGCCATCAAGTTGCGCGAGATCGTGAAGAAGTCCGGACGGGTCTTCGCCCTGACCCACAACTACACCGGCTACCCCATGGTGCGCGAGGCCCGCCACCTCGTGAAGACCGGCCTCATCGGCAAGGTCATCAAGATCGTGGTCGAGTATCCCCAGGGCTACGCCCTTTCCGCCCTGGAGGACGCCAAACCCGGCCAGATCTCCAACTGGCGCATGGACCCCGCCATCTCCGGCGCCTCCAACTGCATGGGCGACATCGGCACCCACGCCGAAAACCTCGCCCGCTATGTCTCCGGTCTCGGCATCTCCGAAATCTGCGCCGAGCTTTCCACCTTCATCCCCGGCCGCCTCCTCGACGACGACGGCAACTGCCTCATCCGCTACGACAACGGCGCCAGGGGCATCCTCTACGCCTCCCAGGTTTCCAGCGGGGAGGAGAACAACCTCCGCCTCCGCGTCTATGGCGAGAAAGGCTCGCTCGAATGGCGCCAGGAGGACCCGAACGAGCTCTACCACCGCTCCCACAAGGCGCCCACCCGCGTGCTGCGCCGCGGCAACGACTACCTCTCACCCGCCGCCCGCTCCTGCACCCGCCTGCCTTTCGCCCACCCCGAGGGTTTCATCGAGGCCTTCGCCAATGTTTACCTCTCCGCCGCCGAGGCCATCCGCGACCACAGTGCCGGGAAGTTTCCCCGCAAGGCCGGCTACGACTTCCCCACGATTGACGACGGCGTCACCGGCGTCGCCTTCATTGACACCGTGGTGAAAAGCTCGAAGTCCAAGTCGAAATGGACCCCCTTCCCTAAACTCTAAACCATTTAAAACCAACAACCTGCCTCGAAATTTTTAATCTTTAATTTTTAATCTTTAATTTTCCACACCATGCCCACCACCTACTTCCCCGAGGTCAAAAAGACCGTCGCCTTTGAAGGCCCCGACAGCAAAAACCCGCTGGCCTTCCGCTACTACGACGCCAAGCGCGTCGTCCAGGGCAAGACCATGGCCGAGCACTTCCGCTTCGCCGTCGCCTACTGGCACACCATGAAGGGTTCCGGCGCCGACATGTTCGGCCCCGGCGCCTGGAAACGCGCCTGGAACTCCGGCCGCACCGACACCGAGATCGCCGAGCACACCCTCCGCGCCAACTTCGAGTTCTGCACCAAGCTGGGCGTGCCCTACTGGTGCTTCCACGACCGCGACATCGCCCCCGAGGGCGCGACCTTCGCCGCCTCCTGCAAGAACCTCGACAAGATCGTCAAGTCCGCCGCCAAACTCCAGGACGCCACCGGCCTGAAACTCCTCTGGGGCACCGCCAACCTCTTCTCCAACCCGCGCTACACCCACGGCGCCGGCACCAACCCCGACCTGCACGTCTTCGCCTACGCCGCCGCGCAGGTGAAACACGCCATGGACGCCACCCTCGAGCTCGGCGGCGAAAACTACGTCTTCTGGGGAGGCCGCGAAGGTTACGAAACCCTCCTCAACACCGATGTGAAGCACGAGCAGAACACCCTCGCGGCCCTGCTCAAACTCGCCGTCGCCCACAAGAAGAAGACGGGCTTCACCGGCCAGTTCCTCATCGAGCCGAAACCCTGCGAACCCACCAAACACCAATACGATTTCGACTCCGCCACCGTCATCAGCTTCCTCCGCGAACACGGCCTCTTCGAGCACTTCAAACTCAACCTCGAGGTCAACCACGCCACCCTCGCCGGCCACTCCTTCGAGCACGAGCTCACCGTCGCCACCGCCGCCGGACGCCTCGGTTCGGTGGACGCCAACCGCGGCGACACCCTCCTCGGCTGGGACACCGACCAGTTCCCGAACGACCTCGATTCCGCCGTGCGCTCCCTCCTCATCATCCTCAAGGCCGGCGGCCTCGGCTCCGGCGGCTTCAACTTCGACTCCAAGTGCCGCCGCGGCTCCATCGAGACCGTGGACCTCTTCCACGCCCACATCGGCGGCATGGACCTCTACGCCAAGGCCCTCCTCATCGCCGACAAGATCATCACCGACAAGACCTTCGAGAACTTCGTGGGCGAAAGATACTCCTCCTGGAAATCCGCCCTCGGCACCAAGGTGCTGACCGGCAAGTCCAGCTTCGACGAGCTCGAGACCTACGTCCTCAAGTCCGGCGAGCCCAAGCCCAAGAGCGGCCGCCAGGAGTTCCTGGAAAACCAGATGAACCGCTACCTCTTCTGAGGCCACGGGTTCGTCCCCTCACCGAAAGCCCCGGCGCCCTTCGCGGCCCGGGGCTTTTTTTGCGGCTGAAGTTGAGATGGGGGACCCGGCCAAAAACAACTGAGCGAAAGTGCCTTTCGCAGTTTGTCCCGCCTTCGGGCGGAACCGAGGTAAAACTCCCTAACTCCTTGGCTTTGAAAACATTCACTTCCGCCTGAAGGCGGAACAACCTGCGCGCGGGGCAGTTTCGGCTCGCCCCGCCGGAGGGGCGGGGTTCCCTCAGGCGCACCTTCCCCATGATTTCAAACGCGACCGCCGACCGATACAGCGACTGGATCAACCCCATGGTGATGAAGGAATTGCGCCAGGGTCTGGCCGGCCGCACCTTTCACCTCGCCTTTCTCCTCATCCACGTGGCGATGGCGATCTTCCTCTGGTTCGGCCTGCTCCAGCCCGACATGCTGGGCGGGATGGTCGGCATCCTCGGCTTTTTCCTCCTCCTCATCCAGCCCGCCGGGGCCCTCAACGCCGTCATGACGGAACGCCGGGCCGGTTCACTCGACCTGGTGGGGCTGACCAACCTCTCCCCCTGGCAGATCGTCTGGGGCAAGTTCTGCGCCCGCGCCTCCATCACCCTGCTCTTTTTCGTCTCCATCCTCCCCTATGTGGTGCTCCGCTATTTCGCGGGCGGCCTCGATCTGGTGGGCGATGCCGTCATCCTCGCCCACATGCTTTTCTGGAGCCTGGTTCTCATCGCCGTCATGACGGGCTTCTCCGCCTTTGAGTCCAAATTCCTGAGAGGCCTCATCATCCTCGGCATGATCCTCGGCACCTTCGGCGGGGGCCAGTTTGTGTCTTCGGTCACCCCGCCCGGAGGCATGGGCGGCGGAGCTGTTTCCCCGGTCGTCGAATGGGTCAATCTGATCCTGAGCTACCTTGTCGCCGGTGTGGTCGGCCTGCTCATGCTGCTGGTCGGGGCCGTCCACCTCAGCGCCCTCTCGGGACAGCTCGAAACCCGGACCAGGCTCATCTGCCTCGCCCTCCTGGCCGCGGGGCTGCTGCAGCTCGCCTACACGGAAGGTCCGAGCGATATGCCCCCGCTGGTCATCTGGGCCGCCGTGGCCCACCTCGTGGTGAGTTTCCAGGGACTCACCCGCCCCCCCTCGCCCGACGCGGTGCGGCTTTCCCCGCTGGCCGGCACCGGCGGGCTGGGCCGGATGACGGGCCGCCTCCTCCATCCCGGCTGGCCCTTCGCCTTCCTCTGCCTCGCGGTCTTTTCCGCCGTCGCCTTTGGAGGTCTCTGTGCGTTGGCGGACGCCGCCAGCCTCCCCGGACTCCTCTGGGTGGTGGAGCTCCCGGCCATGCTCTTCCTGCCCCCGCTGGCCCTTTCCCTTCTGGCCCGGCGCGGCTCCTTTCCCGGCTGGCTCCTCGGCTGGGCCATCCTCGGCGTGCTGCTGCTTGGCTCGGGCAAACTCTGGGAAAACCTGGGGCGGGAAAACGCCGGCAACGACCTCCTCTGCGGCCTGAGCTGGTGCGGCCTTCCCGGCGTTTCCAACGGAAACCAGGCCTACTTCTGGGGAGCCCAGGGCCTGATCTTTTTCCTCTCCTTCGTCCTCATCGCGTTCCACCTCAAGCAGGAGGAGTTTTTCCAGTCCGTGCGCCGGATGGAAATCCTCGCCGGCCGGAAACGCGCCCAGCCCGGGAAAACCACATGAGCCTGCCTGCCGCCTCCCCCATCGCCCCGCCCGGTCCCGCCCTGGTCCGGGAAGCCCGGGCCGCCGCCAACGCGGCCTGCGGCGTCTGGCAGCTTCCCTTCCGCGCCTGGGTCTGGCGCGGCCAGTCCGGCAACTGGCAGGGTGCCAGCTCCGGCAGCTCGCTGGACTTTCAGGACCACCGCCCGTATTTTGCCGGCGACGACCCCCGCCACATCAACTGGCAGGCCTACGCCCGGACCGGCAACGTCACCCTTAAGGTTTACCGCGAGGAGGTCTCCCCCTCGGCCGACCTCCTCCTCGACACCTCGGCCAGCATGTGGGCCCATCCGGCCAAGGCCCGCCGCGCCCTCGAAACCTTCCTCTTCTGCGCCGCCAGCGCCCGCCGCGGCGGCTGCTCCGTCCGCCTCTGGCTCGCGGCCGGAGGGCGCGCCGTGCCCCGCGAGCCGATGCAGCTTGAAGGCGACAACTGGCTGGAAGGCGCTCCCACCGGGGGCACGGGGGAAACCGCCGCCGCCACCGGCTGGCGCAGCCTCCCCTGGCGCTCCCAGGCCCTCCGGCTCATCGTGAGCGACCTGCTGTTTTCCGGAGCTCCCACCGAACATCTTCCGCCCGGCCGCCACCGCACCCTGGTCTTCGCCCCCTTTGACCGGCTGGAGGCCCGGCCCGACTGGGAGGACGACGTCGAACTCATTGACAGCGAGACCGGCCAGCGCCGCTCCCACGAGTTTGACCAGGCCGCCCACGGCCGCTACCAGGCCGCCTACGCCCGCCACTTCGGCTCCTGGGAGGCCGCCCTGCGCCGCACCGAAGGCCGTCTCGCCCGCCTCTCCTCCGCAGGTGCCCTGACCGACGCGCTCAACGAGATTTCCCGGACGACCGGCGCGGTCGAGCCGGTGAAATAACCCCGGATCGGGAATCATCACCAAGATTCCCCTCCCCGCTTCCGCTTCGGGAAACGCCGCCGATCGTGCGAAGGGTTTCGCGTTTCGTTCCAAGGCATCACCTCTCCTTCGACGAACCCCGTCTTTCGTTCGAGGCGTTTCGTCTTACCTTCGAGCTTGAAAGAAAAAACCATGTTGCGTTGGCGGCGCATGAATCAACCGACGCCGAAAAATAATAAATAGTTAGCGAAAATCGTAAACATTCTCGTTTGAGTCATGGGGAACAAGTGGGATAGGAATTCTTACTGCTATTTCAACCTACCCAACCCATGCTCCTCAGAACCCACCGTCTCGTCACCCTCGCCGCCTTGGTCCCGTTGACCGCCCCTGCCGTCACCTACGACTGGATCGCCGCCACGGGAGGCTCGCTGAATGACCCCGCCCAGTGGTCTCCCGCCCCGCCCACCAGCCCGGCCGCTGATTTCACCGGAGCCGACATCGCCCAGCTGACCAAGGATTTCGCCGCCGCGCCGACCTTCACCCTCGATGGCAACCTCACCGTCAACACGTTGATTTACGACGACACCGGGGCGGCGACGGATGTGGGTGCCACCATCACCTCCGGCACTGATGCCGGCAACACACTCACCTTCGGCGGCACCAACCCCACCATCACCGTCACGCCCGCGCTTGGTTCTCCCGGGCTCACCGTTTCCGCCAAACTTGCCGGCACCGCCGGTCTCCTCAAAAACGGCCAGGGCGGCCTCACCCTTTCCGGCGACAATTCCGGCCTTATCGGCACCCTCACCATCGCCGATCCCGGCGCCACCAACAGCGGCGGGGTTTACCTCGCCAGCCTGGCCTCCCTCGGCGGCATCACCAACGTCACCACCCAGGGCACCACCGGCACCGGCGGCTTTTTCCGCATTGTCGGCACCGCGGTCACCATCCCCAACACGGTCACCTTCAACCTCTCGGGGCAGGGCGGAAACAGCGCCCCGAACGGCTCTCTGGTCGCGGCCGGCACCGGCATCCACACCGTCCAGGGCACGATCACTCTGAACACCGGTTCCATCCGCATCTCCAACGCCAGCGCCACCCGTTTCGACATCGAGGGGCCGATCCTCGGCGGGACCTTTAACGCCACCTTCCGTCTCGCCGCCAACGAGGGTCTGCACCTCGTCAACACCTCCAATGCCTGGTCGGGTGGCACCATCCACTCCGGCGGCATCCTCTGGTATGAGCCCGGCGCGCTGCCCAACTCGGGCAACCTGCAGCTGGCCGCCTCCGATCCCGGCACAGTCCAGACCAAAGGCACCTTCAGCCGCGCCCTCGGCAGCGGAGGAGGCCAGTTCAACTGGGTCAACGCCAACCAGACCACCACCATGCGCGAGGGCGGCTTCAGCGCCCGGGGCGGCGACCTCACCGTCAACCTCGGCGGAGCCGCGGCCGATGTCACCTTCTTCAACAGCGCCACCGTCACCGGCACCCGCGCCGTCGGCTCCAACAGCGTCACCGCCGTCAACACCACCAACCTGGTGGTGGGCATGAGCATCACGGGAACAGGCATTCCCAACACCACCACCACCATCACGGCCATCCCCACCCCGGGCACCAGCGGCACCATCACGATCAGCGCCAACGCCACCACCGCGGCCACGGCGACCGCGCTGGTCTGCACCTCCTACAACGTCACACGCATCAACACGAACTCCGTCTGGCTGAACAACGCCACCGCCGATTCCAAACTCACCTTCGCCAACCCCCTCGACCTCAACGGCGCCACCCGCAACGTCCGGGTTGACGCCAATGTGGCCGAGCTGGCCGGCGGCGTCAAAAACACCTCCGCCAACGCCGCCACGCTCAGCAAGACAGGTCTTGGAACACTCCTCCTCTCGGCCACGGCCTCCACCACCTATTCGCTTTCGGTTGCGAATGGAGGCGGCACGCTTGAGGTCGCCAATCCCGGAGCGATCCCTGCCGCGGCCACCCTGTCGCTGCCCAAAACGAGCACGAGCACCGGAACCCTGAAACTCAACACGGCGGGGACGAACTCCTTTGCCAATGCCTTTGGCAGCTTCGCCTCCTCCAACGGCCTGCCCAACGGGGGGACTCCCAACATCCTTAATGTCCTGGGCAACAACACCTTCTCCGGCAGCATGAGCATCACCGGGACCGGGGGCAACGGGGTCAATCTTTCCAGCGACGCCGGCTCGCTCACCTTCTCGGGCAACCTGGTCAACAACGTGGCCAACAGCAACCGCAGCTACAGCCTCGGTGGCATCGGCTCGGGCACCATCTCCGGGAACCTCAACAACGGAAGCTCCACCGCGCTCACCTCCCTCGTCAAAACCGGGACCGGCACCTGGAACCTCACCGGTTCGTCCAGCAACTTCACCGGGGCCATCAACCTCATGGACGGGGTGCTCGCTGTCGCCAGTCTCGCCGACACCGGCACCAACAGCTCGGTCGGGGCCGGCGGAGCCATCAACTTTGGCGGGCAGGCCACCACCGGCACCCTCCGCTACGCCGGGGCCTCCGCCCAGTCCACCAACCACCCGGTCAATCTCCTTGCCACCGGCGGGGTCATCGAGTCCTCCGGGGTTGGCGCGCTCACCCTTACCGGTGCCGTCACCGCCACCGACATGGCGGCCTTCAACCTCAACTACACCACTGGCAGCGCCACCGCCACCAACACCGTCACCCTGGTGCCCGGCACCGCCGTGGGCATGGCCGTGACCGCCGCCGGCCTTGATCCGGGAACCACCATCACCGCCGTCAACGGCAACAGCTACACCCTGAGCAGCCCCTTCACCGGGGCCACCGCGGCCGTCAGCACCGCCTTCTCCACTCCCGCGCGCACGCTCACGCTGGCCGGCTCCAACGCGGGGGCCAACACGGTCTCCGGCGTCATCGCCGACAGCGTTGGCGGAGGCCAGCTGGCCCTCGCCAAGTCCGGCGCTGGGGCCTGGTTCGTCTCCGGGGCCAACACCTACACGGGCGGCACCACCATCGGCGCGGGCACGCTGAAACTCGGCCACGGCTCCGCCCTCGGCACCGGGGCCGCCAGTGTCGCCAGCGGCGCGACCCTCGACCTCGGCGGCCAGACCGTCATCAACACGGTCACCGTCTCCGGCGGCGCCTCCCTCGTGGGTTCCGGCAGCGTCCTGGCCGCCGGAAACACCGTCGCCGGCATCATCGCCCCCGGCAACTCCGCCGGCACCATCAACTTTTCCAACAACACCCTCACCCTCGCCCCCACCGCCGTCGCCAACCTGGAGATCGGCGGCACTGCCCCCAGCACCTACGATGTCATTGGTGCCAACGGCCCCATCACCCTCGCCGCCGGCAGTGTCGTCAATGTGTCCTTCATCAACGGTTTCATTCCCGCCGCCGGAAACACCTGGAACCTCCTCAACGACGACGGCGGCGTCACCAGCGCGGCCACCCTCAACCTGCCCGCCCTCTCCGGCGGCCTCAGCTGGAACACCGCGCTCTTCGCCTCCCAAGGTGTCCTCAGCATCGTCGGCGGCGATCCCCTGCCCTCCTGGGCCTCCGGCTTCAGCCTCGTCGGCCCCGACTCCCTGGCCGACGCCGACCCCGACAAGGATGGCATCAAAAACTCCCTCGAATACGCCTTCGGCCTCGCCCCCAATGTGGCCAACCCGCAGCCCGAATACCGCGGCGTGGGCACCGCCACCGCCGGCCAGCAGCTCGCCCTCGCCTACCGCCGTCCCGTCGGCGGAGTTTCCGGTGTGACCTACGGCGTGCAGGTCAAGACCGCCGACCTCGACGCGGGCGACACGGGCTGGTCCGACGCCCTCCTCGGCACCGACTACACCCAGACCATCACCGGCAACGGCGACGGCTCCGAGACCGTGAAGATCACCTTCACGGGCGCGGTCACCACCGGCAAAAAATTCGGCCGCGTCTCCGTCTCGTTCTGATCGTTCGGTAACAAACCTTCACGAGCCCGCCGCGCCTCACCGCCGGCGGGCTTTTTTCGCCCGGAGTCGATTTCAACGATTGATTGGGATAAACAACGGGCGGGAGCAGCTTGTGATGCTCGTTTGTCTGAAAACCTGACGAAACCAGATCACTTCGGGAAACGCCGCCGACCGTGCGAAGGGTTTCGCCCGGGCTTCGAGCCTCCTCGCCTTTCGTTCCAAGAGCCTCGCCTGTTCTTCCAAAGCATCCGCCTTTGCTTCCAAGGAGGTGGCGTTTCCTTCGACGAACCTTGTCTTTCGTTCGTCGTGGTCGCGTCCTGCTGGGCTGTGCCTTGGTGAACTCCGTAGGAGTGCCATCTTTGTAGATAACCACGCCAGATCGCCAGAGCCCCGTAGGGGCGGCATAAGCGGGCAGATGTCGCTCCTACGGAGCTTTGTCATGGTGTGCGGTGTTGCTACAAAGATGACGCCCCTACGGAGCTGAGTTGGGATCCCTAATAGAGTAAAAGCTCTGGCTAAAGTCGCCCTACCAAAGGGGCCGGGGCAGCCTGCCCCGGTGGCGGTGACGGACCGAGTTTTCGAGGACGCTACACGGGGGAAAGT
>JANOBW010000187.1:0-48758 GCA_031411855.1 Opitutia bacterium | reverse complement strand
TTTATACGCCGTTAATAAACTAACCCACTTTAATATAAATGTCTTGGGTTTTATCATAAATTTTTCTGATGAAGATTTTAATCCTGAAATCAACACCAATACAAACGAGGGTGTTGATTAATTTCCCTAAGTGGACACGGTATTTGAATACGTATAAGGATATGGCCAACTTCAGGAATAAGGATGACTTGGTTTCCCCTGTGGAAAGTCGGGCAAATGTTGAGTGTCACCAGCCATGATGGCGTTGTCGGGCAGAGCTTTGTGTCTCTCTGGCTAGAAAGTGCTGCCATATCGCAGCGGGCGAATTTTTTCAGATGAACGCCACTGAAAGGTCTCTTCGTCAACGAGGAAGAGTCCTCGCGATGTTTTCAGCTATGATGCTGGCTTCCTGATACTGAGAGGATACACCTTCCCTGAATTATCAGAAACCTCCGGCATCTAACCACTTCCGCGAATGAAAACGACAGAAAAAACCATCGCGCCGGTCAAACGAAGTCATGGCGACCATCAAGAGACCTCTCTTTTTCCTTTTGCAACGAATCCTGTTGGTTTCCTTATTAATTTATCCGAATTTGAACCATGTTCCAAGTGAACTTTAGCGAGCAGGCCATGCTCGAACTTAACAAACTTCCGCTCCCCGAACAAATGGGCTTGGTTGAGAAGCTGAGCGCCCTCACCTCCAGGCAGTTGGCTCAACCCAGCGAACCGCTGGGGAAATTTGAGCGTTCGGGAAAAAGCGTTTACCGGCTTCGGGCTGGTGATTGGAGATTTTACTTTGAACTTCAGGGCGACCAAATCCACACTCGCTATCTGTTGCATAAGAACAGCTTTGGTGATTTTTTAGTCCGGTCACGGCTTCCGGTGGACGACGAACTCCTCCTTGAAAAAGATCCATCCTTTTGGAAATACCTCGAAAATCTTTCAAAAAAATGAGCCCTCCCCCTGAAGGCAGTCCGGGTCATGTTTTGCCGGAAAAATATACCGATCCGGATCAAGCCGCGCGGATATATGTCCTGCCGAATTTGATGACCGCAGGAAACCTGCTGTGCGGTTTCATCGCCATCATCCTGTGCATGCTGGCGAAGTTTAACGCGATCATGATTGACCATGGCATTCCTCGGTTGGATCGGCGGCCTCCTGACGAAATCTTCCGACTCGCGGTTCTGTGCATCATTGTCGCGGTTGTGTTCGACGCGCTGGATGGTCGGGTTGCCCGAAAAAGTGGCAAGGAATCGCTTTTCGGGAAGGAGTTCGACTCAATCGCCGACATCATCTCCTTTGGGCTGGCCCCTTCCCTGATGGCATTTTTTCTGATTCTTGAACCGACCGCCGCTTACCCAAGCTTTCGAACGCTTTCTGCGGCGGTCAGTTTCGTTTATCTGCTTTGCGCCGGAATCAGACTCGCGAGGTTCAACGTGATTACCCATCCGGCCACAAACAAGGTCGGCAAGTATGCCACCACCGACTTTCTGGGACTCCCAGTGCCGGCGGCGGCAGGGATGGTTTCCTCCCTGGTCCTTGTGGTCCTGACCATCTCCCATGATTTGCCCTGGCTGCCCTATCTCATGCCGGCTTTTCTTGTTCTGGTCGCCCTGCTGATGGTCAGCACCATCCGCTACCCCAGCTTCAAGGCGGTAAACTGGCGGACGAAGGCCACTCCGGCGGCTCTGGTGGCCTTTGTGCTGATCGGAGGGCTGGTGGTGGGCTTTTACGAGGTCGGTTTTGCCATCCTCTTTCTGGTCTATATCCTGTTTGGAATATGGCGCCATTACTGGGGCGGAAAACCTGCGAATAACTTGTGAGTCGCCATGTTTTTGCCGACATGCCGGAAAGGACCGGTCCAAACCGGCCCTGTTGCCGTGATCTTGTCCGTGACAGATCTCCTTTGTCATCAATGTCTTAGATCTGTTGTTGCAGTTGTTCGCAGACCTTAAGAATAGGGTGATTTTTGTTTTAATTTCTTTCCTTGTTCTTAGCGTTTGTCAGTTTCCCACTTTTCCCCCACCCATTTCTCCATGAAGTTCAAAATCAACCGAGACCATTTCAGCCACGGTCTTCAACAGGTCCTCAACTCGGTCGGAGCCAGGGGTTCCAACCCCATACTCAGCCATGTCCTGATCGAGGCATCCGAAGGTTTTATCTCATTGACCACCACCAATTTAGACCTTGGGATTCGCTGCCGCGTCAAGGCCGATGTGGCTGTCCCCGGAGGTCTGACCCTCCCTGTTTCCAAACTGGCCAGCATCGTCAAACTCCTTCCCAGTCTTGAAGTTACAGTTGATTCAGGGACCGGAACACAGGCCAGGATCACCGCCGGGGGCTCCAACTACAAAATGATGGGGCTTTCCAAGGACGAATTTCCGGCCCTTCCCAGCTTCCCGGACCAGACCACCTACACACTCTCCCAGGACAACCTGGCGGCGATGATCAGGAGCGTTTCCTACGCCCAATCCACGGACGAGAGCCGTCACATCATGAACAGCGTTTTCTTCAACTTCGAGGAAACGAGCCTTACCTTGGCCGCCACCGATGGCCGGCGTCTTGCGGTCATGACCAAACCTTTGGCCGCCGGATCGCAGCCCAAGGCGAACATGATTCTGCCTGGGAAGACCACCAAGGAAGTCCTTCGCCAACTTGGCTTGGGAAAAGACGTGAAAATCTCGCTCAATGGCCGCCAGGCCGCTTTCTTTTTCTCCACGGACTCCGACTCTTCCAAGGAGTTCATGGATGGGCTATATCTGGTTTCGAAAGTCGAGGAGGGTGTTTATCCGAACTACAAACAGGTCATTCCGAAAAACTCGGAACAACGTTTTGAAGTGGACCGCGAGCGTTTTCTGGAAAGCGTCAACCGTGCGGAAATTGTGACGAGCGACAAGAACTCGTCGGTAACCCTGAAAATCCAACCGAACAAGGTTGAGATTTGCAGCGTCAGCGCCGAATTTGGTGAAGCTCAGGAATCCCTCGACATTCCTTATGAGGGGCCGCCGGTGAATGTGGCGTTCAACCCCCGGTTCATCATGGATCCCTTGAACAATCTTACCTACGACAAGATCAGTTTCGAGTTCAAGGACGAGTTAAGCCCCGGAGTTCTCCGCAGCATTGATTCCGAATTTCTCTGTGTGATCATGCCGCTCAGGCTCGCCTGAGTCCTGTATTCCCTCAACTTACTGCCCCGCCTTGACCCTGGTGTCAGCGGGGCTTTTTTATCAGCCCAAATCTCCGGTCAAACCAGTCCCCATGAAATTCGGTCCGTCCCATCCCTTTGATGTCATCGTCTGTGGCGCAGGTCATGCCGGGTGCGAGGCGGCGCTGGCCGCCGCCCGGCTTGGGGCCGACACCCTGCTCCTCTCAGGTAACATTGACACGGTGGCGCAGATGTCCTGCAACCCCGCCATTGGCGGCCAGGCCAAAGGCCACATGGTTCGTGAGATTGACGCGCTGGGCGGGGAAATGGCCATCAACACGGATACCACGGCGATTCAGTTTCGTCTCCTTAATTCGAGCAAAGGACCGGCGGTTCAGGCACCCCGGGCCCAATCCGACAAGAAGGCCTATCAGTTTAGGATGAAGCACCGTCTTGAACTGCAGGAAAACCTCAGTCTTTTCCAGGCCCAGGTCACGGGTCTGATTTTCAAGGAGGGCCGCGTGGTTGGTGTGCAAACGAACCTTGATCTCGAATTCCATGCGAGGACCGTGGTCATCACGACGGGAACCTTTTTGCGGGGGCTGATGCATTTGGGAAGAAATAAGACAGAAGGTGGCAGAATGGGGGATTACTCGGCCAAAACACTTTCCGGAAGCTTTCTTGAGGCGGGTATCGAACTACAGCGCCTCAAAACCGGAACACCACCCCGACTCCTGGGCCGCAGTCTGAACTTCAAGCTGATGGATGAGCAGCCGGGCGACGTGTCCCCGACCCTTTTTGCCTTCCATGACACCAGGGTGGAAACTGATTTGTTCCACGTGGAACGCCCAGCCCAAAGACTGCTCGGTTGGACTCCGGGAGAGAACCAGGTTTCGTGCTGGATGACGCATACTTCCGAGCGGTCGCGGCAGATTGTCCGCGACAATCTCCATCTCTCCGCCATGTATGCCGGTGAGATCGAGGGGGTCGGACCGCGCTACTGTCCGTCCATTGAGGATAAATTCGTGCGTTTTGCCGACAAGGACCGCCACCAGCTTTTTCTTGAGCCAGAGGGCCGCTCCACCGACGAGTGGTATGTCAACGGGCTCTCCACCAGCCTGCCGTATGATGTCCAGCTTTCCCTGCTGCACAGCATTCCCGGCCTGGAACAGGCGGTCATGCTGCGGCCTGCTTACGCGGTGGAGTATGATTTTGCCCCGCCCACCCAGCTCCTGCCCACGCTTGAATCGAAAAAGGTGGAGAACCTGTTTTTCGCCGGGCAGATCAATGGCACCTCGGGATACGAGGAGGCGGCCGCGCAAGGCCTTTTGGCCGGGGTGAACGCCGCCTGCAAGGTCCAGGGGCGGGAGGGGTTGGTGATCGGCCGTGACGAGGCCTATCTGGGGGTTCTGGTGGACGATCTGGTGACCAAGGGGACACAGGAACCCTACCGCATGTTCACCAGCCGTGCCGAATACAGGCTGCTCTTTAACCATGGCTCCTCCGAACTCCGGCTGCTGCATCATGCCCGCCGCCTTGGCCTGGTGAGCCCCGCCCGGTTGGCGCGCATCGCGCGCAAGGCCGAACTCGTTTCAACCTGGACCGCCCGGCTTGAGAAGGAGCGCCAGGCGGGAGTGTCCTGGGGAGACTTTCTCCGCCGAAACGGGCAGGACTCCGCCCTTCCGGTGGAATTTTTGGGACTTGATCCTGCGGTCAGGGACGAGGTCCTCTACCGTGTGCGATATGCCGGCTATCTTACCCGTGAATTGTCCCACATCGACCGGTTTCGGCACACGGAAGACATTCGGATTCCCGCCGCTTTTGATTATGCCAAGGTTTCCGGACTTCGCGCCGAGTCCCGTCAAAAACTCCTCGCCATACGTCCGTCGAATCTGGGCCAGGCGGGACGGATCAGCGGCGTGAATCCGGCCGACATTTCCTTGCTGATGGTTGCGCTGTCCACGTTTGCGCAAAAACCTGAACCAAACGGGTGTGAATGTGGGTAAATACCTATTTTCTGGGCCGTCGTTTTGAGGATGGGTCCAGGTCATGGGTGCGGTAGGAGTCGTCCCCCGTCTGTTCTCCCTCTTTTTAGCCCCTTTCCGATGTTTTTGGCGTTATGCGCTGATGATCATTTATCCTCTTCTTGTTTTTCCCCGTGTCTGAGCCATCCCCAACGTTGACCTTCCGCCCGCTTGGGTTCGTCCGGTCTTGTTTTGGAGAAAAGTTTGGCATTCCCCGCCAGCCGGGGTTGTCCCCTTCCTCCACTGCGGTTTTGGAGACGGTTCCCCCTTTCAACCGTCCGGAAGGTTTTGCCGGCTTGGAAAGTTTCAGCCACCTTTGGGTCATCTTTTCCTTTCACGGCTGTCCGGCTCCTGTGGATTGTTCCACGTGGAACACGACGGTCCGGCCTCCCCGTCTGGGAGGGAACGAAAGGCGGGGGGTGTTCGCGACCCGGTCCAATTTCCGTCCCAATCCCATCGGCCTTTCCGTCGTCCGGCTTGACCGGCTTGAAACGGGGCCGGGGATTGTCCGCCTGCATCTCTCGGATCATGATCTGCTGGATGGCACTCCGGTCCTCGACCTCAAGCCCTACCTGCCTTACGCCGATTGCCTGCCACAGGCCTCCGCCGGGTTTGCGCCCTCCGCCCCCGCGCGGCTGCCGGTTCGCTTTTCTTCCGGTGCCACCGAAACCCTTTCCTTTCATCCACCGGCTTTGCGACGGGTGATTGAGGAGGTGCTTTCGCTTGATCCACGGCCGGCTTATCACGCCGGGACGTCCGATCCGGGGCGGATCTACGGGCAAAAGCTGCATGGTTTGGATGTGCGCTGGCGCCACGACGAGGGGGCGATTGAGGTGCTCGAGATCGTTGGCCCCCGCCCGCCCGGGGCTCCGGCTTGACGTTTCCCGCAATCCGTCGTTTAGTCCCGGTCTTGTGCCCCGCCCCATGGTTACCCTCATCGTCAGAGCCACGCTTTTTGCCACTTTGTTGTCCACGCTGGCGCTTCGGGCTGTTTTGCCAGGCAACTATGCCCTGGTTTGGGCCGATGAATTCAAGGGGACCGCTCTCGACACCTCAAAATGGTCTTACAGCAACGGGGCGCGACGCGACGCCACCAACACCAGTGATGCCGTCGCCGTGGCGGATGATGTCCTGACCATCCGCACCTACACCGAGGGCGGCAAACATTACACCTCCTTCCTGGCCACCTGGAACGGCAACATCAAGGCCACCTATGGGTATTGGGAGGCCCGGATCCGCTTCACCGGTCAAAAAGGCATGTGGTCGGCCTTTTGGCTCCAATCCGACACCATCAACAACACAGGCAACAACCCGGCCGTGAACGGGGCTGAAATTGATGTCGTCGAGCACCGCCGCTACAATTCGGGGGGCACCGACATCCGGAACCTTGTTTCGACCAATCTCCATTGGGACGGCTATGGCGCGGATCACAAGTCGGTCGGGCATGATTATTCCACGGGCGCCTCGGTGGACGGGCAGTGGCACAAATACGGGGTGTTGTGGACGGCATCGGGCTACAGCTTCTTCTTCGATGATGAGGCGGCCTATTGGACGACCTCCAGCGCCCTCTCCAAGCGCAGCGAATACATCATCCTGAGTTCGGAGGTGGATAACAGCGCCTGGGCAGGCCCCGTTCCATCCGGGGGTTATGGGGCCAGGGGCGCGTCCACCAATCCCAGGATGGAGGTGGATTGGGTTCGGGTCTGGCAACCGAATCAGGCGCCCGCCTTCACCTCCACGGCGGCCCTGAACGGGACCCGCGCCCGTCTTCCCTATGTCGGAACCCTGGCCAGTCAGGCCAGCGATCCCAATGGTTCCTACGACGAGCTCACCTTTGCCAAGACTTCCGGCCCGGGATGGCTGCAGGTGGCCCCGGATGGCACGCTGGGTGGCACTCCGCCCCCCGGGGCGGTCGGGACCAACAATTTCACCTTCCGTGTCACCGACACCGGAAATCCCTACGCCACCACCGCGCCACTGTTCGACGACGCCACGCTTTCCCTGACGGTGGTGGACGAACCCGAATTTGTGGACTGGTCACTTCCCTCCGCGCCGCCGCCCGCCACCGTTGTCCGTTTTTCCTTTGAAACGTCGGAACGTGATGGGACGCCGGGAGGGCTTTCGCCCGATCCCGCGTCCGGACTTGCTCCGGGTATCCGAGGGTCGGCCCTTAAATGCGCCGCCAGCGGAGCCGGCTTGACCCCCGGTGGAAGCAACCCCTTTCCGGGAGGGACCGATCCCGCCCTGGCGGTTTCCCTCTGGGTTTTTCCAGATTCGCTGACGGGGCGCCAGACCTTGGTGGACAAGGGTGACGCCCCCACCCTGACCCGGGGTTACCGGCTTGAGCTGAACGAAAACCAACTCATCTGGGCCGTGGGCGGGGGCGCCAAAACAGCCACCGCCACGGCCGTCCTTCCTCTGCTGGCCAGAACCTGGCTCCGGGTGGACGCCGTTTGGGACCCCGCTCTGGATACCGCCCAGCTGTATGTGGACGGAGTTCTGGCTGGTTCCGCCAAGGTCGGAGGACTGGCGGCCTTGGACTCGTCCAATCCGCTGCGGTTTGGGTCGCGGACGGATCTGACCAACCCTTTCACCGGCCTGCTCGACGAGTTTTCCCTCGGAACGACTCCCCGACGCCCGCTGGCTCCGGGAGAGTTGGTCAGAAGTGGCGCGAAGTGGAGGTTTTACGATGGCTCCGCCGCCCTCCCCGCCACGTGGAAAACCATCGAATTTGACGACGCCGGCTGGGCGGTCGGCACCTCTCCCCTTGGGTTTGGCGACGACGACCTTTCCTCCACGGTGGATCCGACACCGAGCCGCATCACCACCTATTTCCGCCACACCTTCGTCCTGCCGGCCCAACCGGCCTGGCCGGCCTTGAGCCTTAAACTCGTCCGGGACGATGGCGCGGTGGTTTATCTCAATGGCGCCGAAGTGTTCCGGTCGAATCTTCCGGCCGGGACCATCACGGGGTCCACCCTGGCCACAACCGGCATCAGCGGAGCGGCTGAGCGGGTGTGGCAGACCGCGACCATTCCCGGACTCCTTCTGCGCCCCGGGGCGAATGTGGTCGCGGTGGAGGTCCATCAAAACAGCAACGCCAGTTCGGATCTGGCCCTGGACCTGGCGCTTTCCGGGAATGAGCCCGTGTCCGCCACGCTGGCTGCGGCCGGAGGGGTCTGGAAATATCGTGACGGAGGTTTTGCCCCTTCCTCCACCTGGAGAACCGCCGCCTACGATGACGCGGCCTGGCTGTCCGGGCCGGCTCCCCTGGGCTATGGCGGGGCGGAGGCCACCACGGTTGGCTATGGGGCCGATGCGGCGGCCAAATACCCGGCTACCTGGTTTCGCCGAACTTTTACCGTGCCGGATCCGACCTTGCATGGAACCCTGAACCTTCGCCTGCTTTGCGATGATGGAGCTTTGGTTTACCTGAACGGAGCGGAAGTGGCCCGGGAAAACCTGCCCGCCGGCACTCTGGCGGCGGGGACCTACGCCGTGACGGCCATAGGAGGCACCGCAGAACAGACTTGGCTTAATTACCGCATTCCCGCCGCTCAGTTGGTGCAGGGGGCAAATATCCTCGCCGTGGAGGTCCGCCAGTCGGCCGGCAACAGTTCCGACCTGATGTTTGACCTCTCCCTTGCGGCCGAACCCGAATCCCAGCCCCGTGTGGCGCTGGTGCCGGAAGCTTCCGGCCTGCGCCTGCGCTGGCCTTCCCACTGGCTTTCTTCCCGTGTCTGGTGGGCTGAGGATCTCAAGGCGGGGGCGATATGGACTCCTTTGGGGACGACCCCCACCCAGATTTCCGGTTGGAGTGAACAAACTGACCCGGAAACCGTTGGTTCGACTCGCTTTTATCGCCTTGGTCCGTAAAGGTGATTCCCTGTTTTACCCCTATTCCATGCGCCGCCGTCACTTTCTCGCCGCCACCGGCCTCTCCCTTCCCCTTCTCGCCCGGGCCGCCACCCCGACTCCCACTCCCAAGCCGGCGCCGAAGCCCGCGCCCAAGCCTGCACCGAAACCGGCCCCCACGCCCAAACCCACGCCGAAGCCCAAGCCGAAATTCAATCCGGCGGACTGGCTCTTCATTGACAATGGCATCATCCGCCTGGGGGTGAAAAAAACATCCGGAGCCGGCGTCGGATGGTTCTCAAAGTCCGGTGAAAACGCCGACAACCTTCTGGATGACTGGGACCATGGCCGGCTCATTCAGCAGTCCTACTACGGGGCAGACGACGGTTCCAAGTGGGTTCAGAAGCCGTGGCGGTGGAATCCCGTGCAGGGCGGTGATTACAAGGGCAACGCCGCCAAGGTGCTCCAGCTTGATTCCCTTTCCAAAACCGAACTCGCTTCCAAAACCCAGCCCAGGAACTGGGCCGGCGGAGAAATGCTGACCGACGTGCTCATGGAGCAGTCCATCGTCCTCAAGGGGGCGACCGCGGAAATGCGCTTCCGCTTCACCTACACGGGCTCCCAGACCCACCCGGCCCACGACCAGGAGATTCCGGCCTTCTTCTGCGACGCCTCGCTCGGCAACCTGGTGGTTTACCAGGGGGCCAAACCCTGGACGGATGACCCCGAATTGCACCGGTCGAAGCCCGGCTGGCCCAACGAGTCGCGAAAGATGACCGAGGGCTGGGCCGCCTACGTCAATGATGACGACCAGGGGATTGGTCTCTATGTCCCTGTGGCGAAACGGCTTACGTGTTACCGTTTTGGCAAGTCTCCCGCGGATGCGGGAGCCTGCTCCTACTTCGCGCCCCTGGAGAAGTTTGCGATCACCCCGGGCTTTGTCTTTGATTACCGCCTGTTTCTCACCCTGGGCAGCCTCTATGAAATTCGCGCCCGTTTTCAGGCGCTGCGCGAGGCGGGGGCGGACAAGCCGCTGCCGAAGGGGCCGTAAGGCCGGCGGGGCGTTCCCATCGTCCTTTCCGATGGACATGGCCGTCAGGCAGGCGCTTATGTCTTCGCCATGACCGCCGCCGATCTCCCCCCGCTTCCCCTCCCCGAGCTGATCCGTTACCAGGGCCCCGATTCGCCGACCCGCCCGGCCCATGTCATCGTCTGGGTTTTTCCCTCCGGCGTAGGGGTGAGTCTGGTGGAAAACCAGCGCGACCATGCCTGGTCCTTCGGGGTTTTCACGACCGGAGCGGGTGCGCCCCACCCCCACCTTCCGGGTGTCCTGTCCACCAAGCGGCGCCTCACCGGGCTGGACAACGAGGAGACCGGCCCGCCCTTCGCCCCTTACTGGCACCACATCCCCCTGCCCGGGGTCACGGACGATTCCAAGGCCCTCTTCGGCCGGCGGCTGGCCGCCTGGCTGGAGCGGGTCCGGACGGCCGCCCCCGCCGAACTCCTGCCCTGAGGAGGCTTGTTTCGTTAACGAAGCATCACGCAACCCCCGGCGCCCGGCCGTGTCGCATGCGGCAAAGACAACCATGAACTCCCGCCGCCTTTTTCTCCAGACCGCCGCCCTCGGGGCCGCCGGATCCGCCGGCCTCCTGCGCGGAGAGGCGCCCCCGCCCGGGGCGTCCGCCGGCAGTGCTCCGGCCCCCGCCGAACGCGCCGTCTGGCTGACCCATCTGGAGCGGGTCGCGGATCCCGTCCTGGCCGGTCTCGCCGCCGGCGCGCTGAAGAAATCCATGCCGGTCGAGTGTCCCGCCGGAAACCCGGCGGAACGGGCACGGGTCACCCATCTCGAGGCGGTGGGGCGGCTCCTGTCCGGGATTGCTCCCTGGCTGGCCCTGGCCGGGAAAACCGGCCGCGAGGCCGACTTGGGACACAGGTTCGCCTCCTCCGCCCTGTCCGGGCTCGACCGCATCACGGACCGGGCCTCGCCAGACTTTTTGGAGTTCACGGCCAACCCGCAGAACCTGGTGGACGCCGCCTTCCTGGCCCTCGGCCTTCTGCGCGCTCCGGCCGTGCTCTGGGAACCGCTTCCCTCGTCCGCCAAGACCCGGCTGGTCGAGGCCATGAAATCCACCCGCAAGTTCAAGCCGGGAAACAACAACTGGCTGCTGTTCGCCTCGACGGTCGAGGCCTGGCTGGAAAGTGTCGGGGCGGATTGGAAACGCGAACCGGTGGAAAGCGCCCTCAAGGCCCACGGCGAATGGTATAAGGGGGACGGCTCCTACGGGGATGGGCCGAGTTACCACTGGGACTACTACAACAGTTTTGTCATCCACCCGATGCTTCGTGTCACCGTGGAGCGGCTGGGACGTCATGAGCAGCTGTGGGAGGCCCAGGCGGATGTCATCCGTCAGCGCGCCCGCCGCTATGCCGCCGTCCAGGAACGTTCCGTCGCGCCCGACGGCACCTACCCGCCCTTCGGCCGTTCGCTCTGTTACCGTTGCGGGGCTTTCCACCATCTGGCCGATACCGCGCTGCGCCGCGATCTGCCGACCGGGATTAAACCCGCGCAGGTGCGTGGCGCCCTGGGGGCCGTCATCCGCAAAACCCTGGAGGCTCCCGAAACCTACGACACCCGGGGATGGCTCCGCGTCGGTCTGTGCGGCCACCAGCCCGGGTTGGCCGAGGGCTACATCAGCACGGGAAGCCTTTACCTCTGCGCCAACGCCTTTTTGCCCCTGGGACTGCCTCCCGAAGATGAGTTCTGGTCCGGCGCGGATGTGCCCTGGACGGCGAAGTCCCTCTGGGCCGGACAGGATGGCGCATCCGATCACGCCGACAAGTGACGGGGCAGGGGGGGCGTTTCGCTCCTTGACACAATTCCTCGGAACCTTGTTTATGGGATTGAATCTCAAAAGCTTCACCGTCTTTTGACCCTCACCTTTCGTCATCACCACATGGCCCAGTCTCTCCAACACACCGCCGTCGGCACCAAATGCCGCATCGAGGCCATTGACGATGCCCACGAGTGTGCCCCGCTCCTGCGGCGGGTGGGTTTTGCCGAGGGGTTGGAAATCGAGCGTCTCAGCGCCCGGAATCCCTCCCTGATCATCTGCGGAAGCTGTAAAATAGCCGTTTCCCGGTCCGCCTTGGACAGCGTGAAGGTCAGCGTGGTCTGCGAGGAAACGACCGATGGCTGCGCCCGCCTCGACTCTTCCGCCGAGCTGGTCGGGGCCGAGCGGGTGGCCTGGTGGAAACGCCTTCTGGGCGGATCATAACCGAATCGCATTCGACATGTCCTCTCCCGGTGCCGAGGAAAGACCGTCCGTTGGGATTTTCGTCCTGCGTTGTGGTTGAACGTCTGCAATCCATCGCCAGACCAACATGACCGCGGCTGCCTCAGAACGCCCTTGCCGTATCGCACTTCTGGGCAACCCGAACACCGGGAAAACCACCCTGTTCAACCGGCTGACCGGCCTGCGCCAGCGCGTGGGAAACTACTCGGGGGTCACGGTGGAGCGCAAAGTCGGCCAGTTCCGGCATGGTGGGCGCGAGTTTTTCCTCCATGATTTGCCCGGGGCCTACAGCCTGGCCGCCACCTCGCCGGACGAACGGGTCGCGATTGACTACCTGTGCGGCCGTTTGAAGGGGGAGGAAGGCCGTCCTGATGCCGTCCTGTGCGTCCTCGATGCCACCAACCTCAAGCGCCACCTGTTTCTTTGCCTCCAGGCCTGCGACCTGGGCCTGCCCGTGGTGGTTGCCGTCAACATGGTGGACGCCGCCCGCAAGGAAGGGCTCGAGCTGGACCTGCCTCTTCTGGAAAAACGCCTGGGAGTGCCGGTGGTTCCCATTGTGGCGCGGGAGGGTGAGGGGCTGGACCGGCTTCGCGAGGCCCTGCACGGGGCCGTTCGGGACCAAAGCCGGCCCACTCCCGGTTCCTGGCCTGGCGTGGTGGTGGAAGGCACCGCCCGCCTCCGCCTGCTCCTGCCGCAAAACGCCCGCGGGCAGGCCACGGACGCGGAGCTTCGCCGCATTCTTTTCGACGCCGACTCGGCCGTGGCCGAGCGCCTGGGATGGCATAAGGAGGCCCGCCGCGCCGCCCTGGAGCAGGCCCGCCACCTGTTGCGCGGCGGGGGCTACAACCCGGGGTCGGCCGAGGCGGTGATCCTTTACCAACGCATCGCCCTCCTTCTTGAGGGAGTGGCAAACCGCAAGGCCGCCCTGTCCGAGGGTTTGACGGAGCGGATTGACCGTTTTCTGACGCACCCCGTTTTTGGACTGGCGGCCTTTTTCACCCTGATGGCGGCCGTGTTCATTTCCATCTACAAGGTGGCGGAATGGCCCAAGGGTTTGATCGAGGCGGGCCAGGGTTGGGTGCAGGGACTGGCCGCAAACGCGTTGGAGGGCTCGCCCATGCTGTCGAGCCTTGTCTCGGAGGGGATCATCGCCGGGGTGGGGGGCGTGCTCAGCTTTCTTCCGCAGATCCTCATCCTGTTCTTCTTTCTCTCGCTGCTGGAGGACACGGGCTACATGGCGCGCGCCGCCTGCCTGATGGACCGCCTGCTGCGCTGGAGCGGCCTCAACGGCAAAAGTTTCGTGCCCATGCTGTCCAGCTTCGCCTGCGCCATTCCGGGTGTGATGGCGGCCCGCACCATTGACGATCCCAAGGCCCGCCTCACCACCATCCTGATCTCGCCTTTCATGAGCTGCTCGGCGCGGCTGCCGGTTTACCTGCTCTGCATCGGCGCCTTCATCGCCCCGGTGTTCGGCCCCACCGTCGCCGGCCTTTCCCTCTTCGCGATGTATCTGCTCGGGCTCGGCATCGCCCTGCCCACGGCCTGGGCCCTGAACAAGTTCGTCTTCAAAACAAAACCGGGCGCGCTGGTCATCGAGCTGCCGCCCTACCGCCGTCCCCGCGCGCGGGATGTCTTCTGGCGTATGTGGCTGGCGGGCAAGGGTTTCACCGTCAACGCCGGCACCGTCATCTTCGCCCTCACCTTTGTCATCTGGGCGCTCAGCTACTTCCCGCGCCCCGACTCGGTCGCCCAAAACATCCGCACCGCCTTCCGGGCGGAAACCTCCCTCGCGGAAACCTCCCTGGCCGGGCGCGAGGCCTTGGCCGCCGCCTGGGCCGCCGCCTCCAGGGGCCTGGAGGGGGAGGAGGCCGTCAAGGCCGCCCTGGCCTCCTTCGCGGAGGGCCGCAAGACCACGCCCGCGGCGGTCGAGCTGGCCGCCGCCCAGGTGGCCGAACTCGAGCACCGCACGGCTTCCGCCTATCTGGAGCAAAGCTGGATGGGCCGGGCCGGGCACGCCGTTCAGCCCGTTTTTGAACCCGCCGGCTTCGACTGGAAGATCACCGTCGGCGTGCTCGCCAGTTTTCCCGCCCGCGAGGTCATTGTGGCCACCCTGGGCACCCTTTACAGCCTGGGCGGCGATGTGGACGAGGAGAACACCCCGCTCCGCGAGCGCATGGCGGCGGAACGCTGGCCGGAGGGCACGGCCCGGGCCGGCCAGCCCGTCTTCACCGTGCCGGTGGCGTTCGGCATCATGGTCTTTTTCGCGCTGTGCCAGCAATGCGCGGCGACCGTTTCCGTCATCGCCCGCGAGGCGGGGTGGCGCTGGGCCGCGGCCAGTTTTTTCTACATGACCGTCCTGGCCTGGATCGGGGCCGTCCTGTGCCAGCAGATCGGATCCCGGCTGGGATAGGCCGTTTCCGGTTTGTCACGAACGGGGCGCGGACGCATGTTCCGGGGACTTCACCCGCCGCCCATGTCGTTCCGTCCCGTCCTGATTTCCCTCCTCACGGCCCTGGCCGCGTCCCTCTGCCCCGTTCCCGCGGCGGTGGGCCTGCGTGCCGCGGAGGCCGAGTATTTCTCCCGTCCGAACGGGGGCTTCGTCGGGTTGTTTGAAAGTGATTCCGGGGCTCAGATCGCGCTCAATCGCAACCAGGCCGTGGGAGGCTTCGCCGGCCAGTATGCGCCCGGCAACGGCCCCGTCTGGAAACTGTCCGCCGGCCCCGGAGACAAGCCGGAAACCCTTAAGGGTGAGATACGTGATGGAAAACGCGGCCTCGGTTTCCGGGCCCGGTGGGAAAACGATGTCCTGATCGGGTGGGTGGACGGGGCCGAGCGCAGGTTTTACCGGACGGTCACGCTCCTTCCGGCCCTGGCCGAGACCGAAAGAAGTCTCTCCACCCTCACGCTCAACCGCCGCTGGACCATCGCCGTTTACATGGGGGCGGACAACGATCTGGAGGCCGAGGCGCTGGCCGACCTCCGGGAGATGCGGGCCGGGCTTCCCTCCGAAAACGTGGATGTGATCGTGCTCATTGACCGCGCCAAGGGCCACAGTGACGCCGAGGGAGACTGGACCGGCGCCCGCCTCCTCCGTCTCCGGCCCGACGGGAGGCCCGACCAGGTGCTCAAGGAGCTGGGTGAGCTGGACATGAGCGACCCGGCGACCCTGGCCAGCTTTGTCACCGGCGCCTTCAAGGCCTTTCCGGCCGAAAACTACGCCACCATCCTGTGGGACCACGGGGGAGGGTGGGGCGGGGTGGTGCTGGACGAGGACATCCCCGGCCGGCCGGACGCCAAGGGCATGCTGAACCTTCTCGACGTGCGCGTCGGCCTGCGCACGGCCATCCGGAAAACCATCCGCCGCCCGATCGATCTCATCGCCTTCGACGCCTGCAACATGGCCCAGCTGGAGGTCGCGCTCCAGGTCTGCGACCTCGGGCGCTACATGACCGCCTCCGAGCAGACCGTCCCGGGCGAAGGTTATCCCTATCAACGGGTTCTACCGCTGTTTGGGGACAAGAAACTTTATCCCAGGGACATCGCCGTCCGCATCAGCGAGGAGTATGCCGCCAACTACGCGGAGAAGAAGGAGGAAAACACCACCCTGGCCGCGCTGGACCTCTCGCAGATTCCGGAGGTGGCCGCCAAGCTCCACACGTTTTCCTTCCTTAGCGAAGTGTTCAAGGAGAGCTTCTGGCCCGGCATGAAGCGGGCGCTCTACTATGCCGAATCCTACGGGGCCCGCTCCGAGCGCCTGCTTGACAAAACCACGCCGAGCCTGGACCTGCGCGACCTGGTGGACCGCCTGACCGAGGGGATGAAACCCATTCCCCTCGACAAGTGGGCGGGGGAACTCCGTGCCGCCCTCGACCGCGCCGTTCTGAGTTCTCACAACGGGGATTCCCGCAGCCGCAGCCACGGCCTGGCCGTCTTCGCCCCCCGCACCGCCGCCCAAAATGCCGCCCACTACCCCCTGCTTTCGCCTTTGGGCAAAAACAGCGACTGGCTTATGCTCCTCGGGTCGGTCCACGCCGAATCTGCCAAACACGCGAGCGACAAGGTCACGATCTCCGACCTGGAGTTCGTCTCCACCGTGCGCGACGGCAAGCCGGTGGTGCGCCCCTTTGACGGAGACCTGCTCAAGTTCAAACTCGCCGGAGCCTCCGTCATCCAGGTGAACCAGGTGGACATGCGTCGCGAGGGCGACCTGTGGGTCGTCCTCCGCCGCCGCTGGGTGCCGGATCCGGCCTGGATGGCCCGTTCCAAGCAGGGTGCGACCGATCTGGCCGACCTGTTCATGCCCAATTTCTCCGACAAGGAAAACAACCTTTCGGTCGAGCTCACCGGCCAGCGTTTCCTCGTCAGCAACACCGAGGTTTCTTACAACCTCACCCTGGACGCCACCAATCCCGACCATGGCTCCCCCATCACCGCCATGGCCAAAGTCTTCCGCAAAGGTGAGGCCAGGCCGATTCTGGTCGAAATCGGTTTTGACCCGGTGCATTGGACCGCGGCCTATGTCCTGCCTCTTTCGGACGATCCCAAGGTGGCCTCCCGCCCCATCATTCCCGGGGCCGACGACACCGTCTCCTTCTTTCTCGAAACCGTGGATGACGACGGCAAGGCGGGGCTGATCGAAACGGAGCCGATGGCATGGAGGCGCGGGCCGCTCCTTCTTTTCGCCGCCGATGACCCCGGCAAATACTGCACCATCCTTTCGGCGGTGACGATGGATGGGCGCACCTTTGATGACAATGCCATCTATGAGGTTGAGGAGAATCCGGACCTCGCCTCCTGGATCGCCAGCTATGCGGAATTCGATCCCGCCAACCTCCGCATGGACGACTCCTGGTATCGCAACCTGGTCGGACCCGACGGAAAACTGATCGAGACGGGCGCGGTCTCCACGGTCAAGGAACTGGTCGGCGGCATCCCCGGATTTTTCAAGGTGGAGACGGCGCTCACGCTCGACGGCAAGGCGGAGAAAATGACGGAATACTGGCTTTTCCGGGCCGATCCGGTCCCGACCCTCCGCATCATCCAGCCGGTGGCCGGAAACGCCGACCTCTGCTGGTATGGGCCGGTCAGCCTGGGAAAAGAGAAGGACAGGCGCGGCTGGATCGCGATGAAGGTCCAGCAGATGGGGGGCGTGATGTGGAAGTGGCAGATGAGCATCCTCGACAGCCTGAAACTGGAGCCCCGCAAACCGAAGAAACCCAAGGTGCCCTGAACGGCTGTGAGGTAATTTTTTCTCCGCCTTCCCGCGGCGCGCGGTGCGGTTCCCTCTTGTCGTAGCGTTCCCAACCCCTTTTCCCTGTCCGACTTAAGTCCCATGTTTTCCTCCACCCGCAGAGTCGTTCTCAAGTTTGGCACCGGCGTCCTCACCCAGGGCGTGGGCGGTCCCGATCCGGAAAAGATCGCCGCCTTCGCCGCCCGCCTGGCCGAATGGCGCAAGCGCGGCATCGAGGTCGTGGTGGTGACCTCCGGGGCCATCGGCCTGGGCATGGGCCGCCTGGGGCTGACCAAGCGCCCCACCGGGGATCTTCCCACCCTGCAGGCCTGCGCCGCCATCGGGCAGGCCATCCTCATGGATCTGTGGGCCAAAGGTTTTGAGCCGCATGGACTTACCACGGCCCAACTGCTGCTGACCCGCGATGATCTCGGGTCCCGCGAGCGCCACCTCCGCGCCCGGGCCACCCTGGAAAAACTGCTCGAGCTCGGGGTCATCCCCGTCATCAACGAAAACGATTCCGTCCAGACCGCCGAGATCACCTTCGGCGACAACGACACTCTCTCCGCCATGGTCTCCAGCCTCGTGGGCGCGGAGCTGCTGGTGATCCTCTCGACCATCCCGGGCTTTCTCGACATGGGCGGCACCAACGAGGTCATTCCCGTCATCGAGAAGATCACCTCCGACATCGAGGCCCGCGCCGGCGGGACCACCAGCGCCACCGCCGTCGGCGGGATGCGCTCGAAGGTCTGCGCCGCCCGCATCGCCCTGGCCTCGGGCTGCGGCGTCTTCATCTGCTCCGGCAAGGAGGCCTCGATTCTCGACGAGCTCCGGGCCGGCCGCCCCATCGGCACCTACTTCGTCCCTTCGGAAAAGAAACTTCCCGCCCGCCAGCGCTGGCTGGCCTGGTTTGACCGTCCGGAGGGTTCCATCCGCCTCGACGCCGGCGCGGTGGAGGCCATCGCCAAACAGGGCCGCAGCCTTCTGGCCAAGGGCGTGACGGAGGTGAGGGGTGAGTTTGCCACCGGGGCGACCGTGAACCTGGAGGACCCCGAGGGCCGCATCATCGCCCGCGGCGTGAGCGGCTACGCCGCCGCCGACCTGAGAAAGATCGCGGGCGCGACCTCGGCCGAGATCACCCGCCTGCTGCCCTCCCACAAGGGCGGCGAGGCCGTCCACCGGGACGGCCTGGTGGTGCTGGGCTGAGCGCGCCCCCGGGCGGCTCCGGCGGGGCGGCCTTGTTTCGTTGTCGAAACAAGGCGCGGGCGCGAAAAAAAGGCCGTTCCCATCGGAACGGCCTTTCGTGAATGGCTGAGGCTGTGTTACTTGGCGACCTTGGCGGAGGCCGAGGCCTTGCGCACGGCGGCGTCGAAGGCGGCGTCGGCGGGGTGGCCGCTGTAGAGCATCTTGCCTGCGGCATCGAAGACAAAGGCGTGGGGGATGCCGCTGAAATTGACGGGACCGTTCACGCCGTTGACGATGGCGTAGGTGAGCTTGTTCTTCTTCACCACCTCTTTGACCTCGTCGTCGGTGGCCTGCTGGGAGTGGGCGCCGATGAAGATGGTGTCGTTTTTGCGGGCTTTCGCGAGTTCCTGCATGTGGGGGAGGCTGGCGAGACAGGGGCCGCAGTGGACGCCCCAGGCCTCGATCACGACGGCCTTGCCTTCGGTCTTGGCCAGGTCCGCGGCGGGACCGGTGATGGCGGCGCCGAGTTTGAAGTCGGCCAGTTTGGCTTCCTGGACGGGTTGCTCGGTCTTTTTGTCCTTGGAGGGCTTGTCCTTGGATTTATCCTTGTCGGCGGCGTAAACGGCCGTGCCAAGGCCAAGGATCAGAAGGGAGGCGAGGGAGAGGAGTTTTTTCATGACAAAATCATACCTGTGAGGATTTTGGCCGCCGGGCAAGGAGTGATTGTGGCGCGTAAGGCGGGCTGGAACCGTGTCTTTCGACGGGGTTTGCCCACATCGTTGACAAACCCCCGCCGGTCCGGAAGGGTCAATGGTTTGGCTTCATGCACGACGGCGAGCACAGCGACACTTCTCCCGGCGACTCCGCGACCAGCGTGGGGTTGGTGGCCCCGCGTGATTTCGTCTCCCGCGAACCCTTCGCCTGCGAACTGGGCGGAATCCTTCCCGGCCTCACCCTCCGCTACGAGACCTACGGCGAGCTCAATCCCGCCCGCGACAACGCCATCCTCGTCTGCCACGCGCTCAGCGGGGATCATCATGTGGCCGGCCGGCACTCCGCTTCCGAAAAACGCCCCGGCTGGTGGGACATTCTGGTGGGGCCCGGCAAACCGCTCGACACCAACCGCTGGTGTGTCATCGGCACGAACAGCCTGGGAGGCTGCCGCGGCAGCACCGGCCCCCGCAGCCTGGATCCCGCCACGGGCCGGCCCTGGAACCTGAGGTTTCCCCAGGTCACCATCGGCGACATGGTCCGCGCCCAGGTCCTCCTGCTTAACAACCTTGGCATCAGCTGTTTGCATGCCGCCATTGGCGGTTCCATGGGCGGGATGCAGGTGCTGGAGCTGGCTCGTTCCTTCCCGGGCCGGGTGGCCCGCATCATCCCGATGGCGACCACCGCCCGCCAGGGGGCCATGGCCATCGGCTTCAATGAGGCGGCCCGCCAGGCGATCCTGGCCGACCCGGCCTGGTGTGGTGGCGACTACACCGACGAGGCCCCGCCCGCCGCCGGGCTGGCCGTCGCCCGCATGATCGGACATCTGACCTACCTTTCCGCCACCGGCATGAACCGCAAGTTTGGCCGCAACCGGCGTTCCCTGGACCATTCGCCCGGTCTCGTGGAAACGGAGTTTGAGGTCGAAAGCTACCTCCGCTACCAGGGGGCCAAGTTTGTCGGCCGTTTCGACGCCCACAGTTATCTGACCATCACCAAAGCCGTGGACCGCTTTGATCTGGGCGACGCCGAGGGCAGGCTGGAGCCCGCGCTGAGCCCGGTCGCGGCGCGAGCCCTGGTCCTGGGGTTTGCCAGCGACTGGCTTTTCCCCCCCGAGGACAACCGGGCCATCGCGGAGGCCCTTTCCAATTTGCGCAAAGATGTGCGATACGCGGAGGTCGAGGCCTGGCAGGGGCATGATGCCTTCCTCCTCCCCAACCTCCACAGCGACAGGCTGATCCGGGCGTTTTTGGGGGAAGAGTGAAAAGCTTGGCAGGTGCCAATAGTTAGCAAAAAAGTGTTGCTTTTGTATTTGTAAAAAACAGCTCCGCTTCCATCCTCATGGTCCTAAACCGCCTCCCCCACCTGCCATGTCCGAACAACCCAAGCCCCTTATTCTTATTGTCGAGGATGACAAAGATGTGGCCAAACTGATTGCCACCCAGCTTGAGGAGGCAGGCTTGGAGACCCAGATTTTTCACCGGGCCAGCAACGCCCTGAAGTTTTTGGAACGCGATTTTGCCAATCTCATGCTTCTGGACATCGGCCTGCCCGATGCCAGCGGCTTTTCATTTCTGGCCGAGCTTCGACAGCGTGACATCACCGTGCCGACCATCATCCTGACCGGCCATGGCAGCGAGGTGGACAAGGTCAAGGGGCTTGAATCCGGGGCCGACGACTATGTCACGAAACCGTTCTCCTTCCCCGAGCTCATCGCCCGCATCCATGCGGTCCTCCGCCGGGCGGAAACCTCCAAGGACAACTTCATCACCCCGGCGGTCAGCATTTCGGAGGTGGATTTTGATTTTTGCGGGGCCAAGGTGAGCCCGCACCGCATGCTCATGCTGTTTCCCGGCGGCCACGAGATGTCCATCGGGCGCAAGGAGTTGGGAATTCTCAGCTTTCTCCACCAGAATATCGGCCAGGTGGTGACACGAAAGAGCCTCATCCATGCCGTCTGGGGGCCGCACGCCGACCTGAAAAGCCGTTCCCTTGACCAGTATATCGTCAAGATCCGCGACAATTTTGACTACCACAAGGCTGACGCCGAGGGCTTTCGCACCATTCACGGGGTCGGATACATTTTGGAAGACCCCGCCCGTCCCCGCCGGGATTGAACGCGCATGGTTGTGGACGAGGAAAATTTTTGGACCAAGGCCGCCGGCCTGCGTCCCGGCCTGGCCCCGCTTTTGAGGGGGGAAGCCTCCTGTCCCGAGGGGTTCCCCGGGCTTCAACTGGCCCGCTGCGTGGATGAGAGCGGACATTCCCTGGCCGACTGGCTCGACTCCCTGGCCCTGCTGCGCGAGTGGATCGTTCTCCATCCGCGGCCCGCCCCGTGGCTGCTGCAACTGGGTTACGTCTCCTGCTGCTCGGACTATGCCCGGGCCCGTGTCGGCTCCCTTCCCCTGCCCGAAGTGGTGAGGGATTTCCTTGAGGGGTATGGATTTGAGGGTGGTTCGGGTTGATTTGAGCCATGCCCTCCGCCGGGATGGCAACAATTTACTCACGCCCTTGAGTGTCACTTCTGACCGCTGCTTTTGCTTTGCACCTTCGAACCCGTTCCCAACACTCCGGTCCTTCGTCTAGCTATGAAATTTCGTGAATTTCCCATCAACCGCATTGAGTGGGTCACCACCGCCTTTCTGGGCACGACCCTGCTTCTGAGTCTCACGGTCGTTCCCTGGTTTGTCTGGAAACACTGGGGCGATCCGGGTGCCCACTGGGGTTTTGTCGGACTCCTCTTCCTGGCCTTCTACATCGCCTCCGGGCTGAGCATCACCCTTGGTTACCACCGCCTTTTCTCCCACATCAGTTTCAAGGCCAAATGGCCGGTCAAGCTGGTCACCCTGATCTTCGGTGCGGCCTCCTTTGAAAACTCCGCCTACACGTGGTCGGCCGACCACCGCCTGCACCACAAGCATGTGGATGAGGACGAAGACCCCTACGACATCTCGAAGGGCTTTTTCTACGCCCACATCGGCTGGCTTCTCTTCAAACTGAAACCCATGCCGCCCATCACCAATGTGAAGGACCTGGAAAAGGACCCCCTGGTCATGTGGCAGCACCGCTGGTGCCACGTTCTGGGCGCTGTTTTCGGATTCGGCCTTCCCTTTGCCCTGGGGCTTGCCTGGGGCGGCCTGACCTGCGCCTGGGCCAGCCTGCTTTTCGCCGGCCTGGTGCGCACCATCGCCGTGCAGCAGAGCACCTTCTGCATCAACAGCCTGTGCCACACGCTGGGCCGCCAGCCCTATTCGGCCGAGCACACCGCCCGCGACTCCTGGGTCTGCGCCCTCGTCACCTTCGGCGAAGGTTACCACAACTACCACCACGAGTTTCAGCATGACTATCGCAACGGGGTGAAACCCTGGCAGTTCGACCCCACCAAGTGGTCCATTTGGTTCCTCAGCAAACTCGGCATGGCCAGCGATCTCCGCCGCGTCCCCGAGGCCCGCATCCTCGCCGCCGAGATGAACGAGACCCGCCGGCATCTTGAGGAGCGCCTGGAGGACCGCACCGGACGCCTTTCCGAGGCCACCAAGGGCTTCCGCGAGGACTCCATCCAGGCCATCCGAGCGATCACCGAGGAAATCGGCCGCCTGGCCGGGGAACTCCAGGCCTCGGCCGCCGAAAAGATCGAGGTCTCCCGCGAGCAGCTTTCCCACTACCAAAGGCTGGTCCAGCAGGCCCGCCGCCATCTCGACGACCTGCTCATTCCGCAGGGACTGGTCGCCGGGGCCTGAGCGGGTTTCCCAGGCCTTGTCGGGCAGCACCTTCAGCCGCGTCCCGTTTCGGACGCGGCTTTTTTGCGGCCGGAGGATGTCAACCAAATCGCGTTCAAACGTTTAAAAACTGGTCTCGTAAAGGAGGAGGGCCGCCCTCGGCCCTCGTGGTTCGCCGGCCAAGGCAAGCGGGACGAGGGCGTCCCGCCTCCTGTGGGCACTGCGTGAACGTGAATTGGTATCAGTAGCGTGGCACCGAGGGGTCAATCGCGAGGCTCCACTGGTGGATGCCTCCCGCCAGGTTGGTGGAGTGCTCAAACCCTTTGGCCCGAAGGAATTGGGTGGCCCGCATGGAGCGTCCGCCATGGTGGCAGTGGATCAGGATGGGGCGGTCCTTCGGCAGCTCACCCATGCGGGCGGCCAGTTCACCCAGCGGGATGAGGACCGAGCCGGCGATCGAGGCGGTCTGGTTTTCCCAGGTCTCGCGGACGTCGAGCAGGAGGGGCGGGTGGGCGGAGGAGAGGAGCGTCTGGGCGGCGTGGACATCAATCTCCTCGGGCGTTTCGGAAGGCATGGCGGAAGTGTTTGTTGGGGAAGGGTGGGGAGTTTCGGAAACGGCGCAGGAAAAAACGTAGCGCGCCGGGTCGAGGCTGAGGAGGGAGGGTGAACCGCCGCAGCAAGGGCAGTCCGGGTCGCGTTTGAGGCGGAGGGTGCGGAAGGTGGCTCCCAGGGTGTCGCAGACCAGCAGGCGGCCCAGGAGCGGTTCTCCGACGCCCAGCAGCAGTTTGAGGGTCTCCATCACCTGCATGCCGCCGATCATTGCGCAGAGGGCTCCGAAGACGCCGGCCTCGGCGCAGTTGGGGACCTCGCCTGGGCCCGGCATTTTCGGAAACAGGCAGCGGTAGCAGGGGCCGCCCAGGTACGGGGCAAAGACCGAGCATTGCCCTTCGAACTGGAGGATGCTGCCATAAACAAGCGGTTTGCGGGCCAGCACGGCGGCATCGTTGTTGAGGTAGCGGACCGGGAAGTTGTCCGTCCCGTCCACGATCACGTCATAGCCGGCGAAGAGCCCGAGGATATTTGCCGCGGTGACTCCCTCCGGATGAAGCTCCAGCCGGACATGCGGGTTGAGGGCGCGGAGTTTGCCGGCGGCGGATTGGAGTTTGGAGGTCCCCACCGAGGCGGTGTCGTGGATGACCTGGCGCTGGAGGTTGTGGAGTTCGACCTGGTCAAACTCGGCCAAGCCGAGCGTGCCCACCCCGGCCGCGGCGAGGTAAAGGGAGACCGGGGAGCCCAGCCCGCCCAGGCCGACGATGAGGACCCGCGATGCGGCCAGTTTTCTCTGCCCCTCGACCCCCACGCCGGGAAGCGTGAAGTGGCGGCTGTAGCGGAGCATTTCCTCCGGGGAAAGGGCTGGGGAAGTCATGTGGGATTCTCCGAAAAACCGATCCTTCGTTTGCTTGCGACAGCAGGGGGCTGCAACAGGGGGAGAAGCTGGTCGTAGAGGTCGCGCAGGGCGTTGTCGTGAACCATGAGGGACTTGTCAATTTCCGCGAGACGTTTGAGGATGGTGGAGTTGGCCATGAGGGCCTCGCGCTGTTTCACGAAGGCTCGAATGATGAAGACGCTCAATTTCACGGCCTCAGGGCTGTTCAGGACGCCGGAAGCCATCAAGGCTCCGTGCTCAGTGAAGGCAAAGGGCTGCCTGCGTGTCCCGCCATGGGTCGCCATGCCGGAACTTGATGTCGCAAATTGCGATTTCAAGCTGGCCCATTCGTGAGAGGTAAGTTGGAAGACAAAATCTTCAGGGAACCGGTCCCGGTTGCGTTTCACCTGCTCGTTCAGGCGCCTTGTCTCCACTCCGTAAAACGCGGCGAGATCCGCGCCCAAAAGCACGGGTTGCCCGCGGATGAGAAGGATCGGGACTTGGGGAGGCTTTTTCACGTCGGAGGACTTTCGAACGTTTTTCCGTCCCTCCGGCCAGACTGAAACCGGGCGAAACCCTCCGTCCACTTTCCGGCCTGGAAACCTGGCTCGGTGTCGTCGGTGGAGGCGGCCAGCCGGTCGAGAAATTCCGCGCGGGGAAAACACCGGCCGCCAAACCGGGCGAGGTGGGGCGTGGGTTGCTGGCAGTCAATGAGTTGAAAACCGCGTGAGGTGAGCCAGGCCATGAGCGAGGCGAAGCCGACCTTGGAGGCCTCGGGAACTCGAAAAAACATGCTTTCGCCGAAAAACGTCCGGCCCAGGGAGAGGCCGTAAAGGCCGCCGACCAGGGTGCCGTCACACCAGACCTCGACACTGTGCGCCACACCCCGGTGATGCAGGGCGGTGTAGGTCGCCTCGATCTCGTCCGTGATCCAGGTCCCGTCCTGGCCGGGGCGCGGGCTCTCCGCGCAGGCCGCGATGACGGCGGAAAACGAGGTGTCGCAGGTCACGCGCCAGCGCGGCTTCCGCATCTCGCGGCGAAGCGAGTCGGGCAGATGGAACTCGTTGGGCAGGAGAAGGAAGCGTGGGTCGGGACTCCACCACAGGACGGGTTCGCCCGCCGAATACCAGGGGAAGATCCCGACCCGGTAGGCGGCCAGGACGAGGGGGACGTTCAGCACCAGTCCGAAGGCCAGCGGCTGGTCTCCGGGGCATCCGCCGGGGGCGGGGAAATCACCCGGCGAGGTGATGAGGGGAAGGCGGGGGCGGCGGGCCAAGGCGGGCGGGGCCTCAGGCCTCGGTGAAGAGGCGCTCGGCCTCGGCCCAGTTGACCACGTTCCAGAAGGCGGCGATGTAGTCGGCCCGGCGGTTCTGATATTTGAGGTAATAGGCGTGTTCCCAGACGTCGAGGGCGAGGATGGGTTTGCCGGTCACGGCGACCTCCGGGACGCCCCTCATCCAGGGGGAGTCCTGGTTGGGCGTGGAGGTGATGGCGAGGGAGCCGTCCTCCTTCCTCACCAACCAGGCCCAGCCGCTGCCGAAACGGGTCATGCCGGCCTTGGCGAACTCCTGGCGGAATTTCGGCAACGAACCAAATTGCGCCTCCAGGGCCGCGCCCAGTTTCCCGGCCGGGTCACCGCCGGCGGCGGGGGCGAGGATGCTCCAGAAGAAGGTGTGGTTGGCATGGCCGCCGCCGTTGTTGCGGACCTGGGCGCGCACGGAGTCGGAAATCTTGGAAAGGTCGGAGACCAGGACGCGCGGGTCGGGGTTGAAGGGGTTGTTGGGGGCCATCGCCACCGCCTTGTTCAGATTGTCCACGTAGGCCTGGTGGTGTTTGCCGTGGTGGATGCCCATGGTCTGGGCGTCGAAATGGGGTTCCAAGGCCGCCACGGGGTAGGGGAGCGGGCCGAGTTGGTATGGACCCGAAGGCGGGGGCGGGACCACGGGGCCGGCGGCGGGTTTCTCCGTCGTGCCACAGCCCGGGAGGAGGGAGACGGCGGTGGCGGCGGCGGACAGGGAGAGAAAGTGGCGGCGCGAGAGGCGGGGGTGGGAGTTCATGGCGGAGGATGTGGGTCCACTACAGAAAGGGATGGGGAGGGCGATGCAACCCTGCGCGCCCGACTCCGGAGAGGACGCCGTTCACGTCCGCTTTCTTTTCTCCTTAATTATTGCAAGACAAAGGCTTGGGGTAACCTTTGGCCGGGCCGCCAAAACGTGGCGACATGGGCGGGACCGCTTCCCTCAGCACTCGACGATGTTCACCGCCAGGCCGCCCCGGGCCGTTTCCTTGTATTTCGTGTGCATGTCGCGGCCGGTCACGAGCATGGTGCGGATAACCTTGTCGAGGGGGATGAAGTGGCGGCCGTCGCCCCGCAGCGCCATGCGGGCGGCGTTGATGGCCTTCACGGAGCCCATGGCGTTGCGCTCGATGCAGGGAATCTGGACGAGCCCGCCGACGGGATCGCAGGTCAGCCCGAGGTTGTGCTCCATCCCGATCTCGGCGGCGTTTTCCACCTGGGCGGGCGAGCCCCCGAGGTATTCGGTCAACCCGGCCGCGGCCATGGAGCAGGCCACGCCGACCTCGCCCTGGCAGCCCACGTCGGCCCCGCTGATGCTGGCGTTTTTCTTGTAGAGCGCGCCGATGGCCGAGGCGGCGAGGAGAAACCGGTGGATGCCGTCCGGGTGCGGGCTGTGGGCGAAGCGCGCGGCGTAGTGCATCACCGCCGGGATGATGCCGGCCGCGCCATTGGTCGGGGCCGTCACGACGCGGCCGCCGGCGGCGTTTTCCTCGTTCACGGCCAGGGCGTAGAGGTTGACCCAGTCGAGCACGGTCAGCGGGTCGCGCAGGCTGGCCTCGGGCTGGCTGCGAAGCTGGTCAAAAAGCTGGCGGGCGCGGCGGCGGACGCGCAGGCCCCCGGGAAGCTCGCCCTCGCCATCGCAGCCGCGGCGGACGCAGTCCTGCATGGCCTGCCAGATGAGGTCCATCCCCTGGTCGAGGACCGCGCGCGGGCGGGTGGCCAGCTCGTTGTGCCGCTGGACCTCGCTGACGGAAAGTCCCTCGGCGCGGCAGTGGGCCAGCAGTTCGGTGGCGGAATCAAACGGCAGGGGAGGAGGCGGCACGAAAGAGTCCGCCGCGCCTCCGATCTCCTCCTCTCTCACGATGAACCCGCCGCCCACGCTGTAAACGGTCGAGACCAGGAGTTCGCGGCCCTCGGCGTCGAAAGCGCTGAACCTCATGCCGTTCGGATGATGCGGCAGGCTTTTTCCACGCAGAAACAGGATGGACTCGCGGAGGGGAAAGGCGACGGTGTGTTTCCCTCCCAGCAGAAGTTTCTCCCCGGTCCTGACACGTTCCAGCAGGGGTTCGATGGCGTCCACCGGCACGGTGTCCGGAGCATGGCCCTCCAGTCCGAGGATGACCGCCTTGTCGGTGCCGTGCCCTTTGCCCGTCGCTCCCAGGGAACCGTAAAGTTGGGCGGAGACACGCGACACCCTCTCCAAAAGTCCCTGGTTGGCAAGATCTTGGACAAAGACGCGGGCCGCCTTCATGGGCCCCACCGTGTGGGAGCTGGACGGACCGATGCCGATCTTGAAAAGGTCAAAGACGCTGACGTGCATGGAGGTGTGTGACGGGATGCGAAAAGGGTGACAACTAATTTAAGAATGGGGGGATAAAGCGCTCGGGCAAGCTTGGCCTCGGCGGGTGGTGGGGCAAAAATGAGACCAGTTGACCGTGATTTTATGAAAAATTAATGCCCCGGGGTGGTCTCTTGATTAGGCGAATTCGCCGGGATGGGGTATTCTTGGCGGCGTCATGCACGCCACCGACTACGCCCACATCGGGCTCTTTCTCGCCCTTCTTTTTGCCGCGACTCCGATCCTGGGAAACTGGATCGCGAAAATCCTCCACGGCCAGCCGCCAGGCTTCTTCCGATGGTTGAAACCGTTGGAGACCAGGGTTTACCGCCTGGGCGGACTCGATCCCTCGACCGAAATGAACTGGAAGGCCTACGCCTGGGCGCTCGTCTTGTTCAACCTGATGGGAGGAGTGGTGCTCCTGCTCCTGCAACTCTTCCAAAACCACCTGCCGCTCAACCCGGCTGACATGCCCGCCGTTCCGCTCGGGGTCGCGGTCAACACCGCCGTCTCCTTCCTGACCAACACCAACTGGCAGGCCTACTCAGGCGAGGCCTCGGTCAGCTACCTGACTCAGACGGCTGGTCTGGGCGTGCAAAACTTCCTCAGCGCCGCCACCGGATTCGCCGTCATGGCCGCTCTGGCCCGGGGGCTTGTCGGAAAGGAAACCAAAACCATCGGCAACTTCTGGGCGGATCTTGTCCGCAGCACCGTTTACCTCCTGCTGCCGCTCTGCTTCGTCTTCGCCATCGTGCTCGTGGGCCAGGGCGTGGTCATGTCGTTCCAACCCTACGCCCAGGCGACCACGTTGGAGGGGGCATCTCAGGTGATTCCGCTCGGCCCGGCCGCAGCCCAGATCGCCATCAAACAGCTGGGCACCAACGGCGGCGGCTTCTTCGGGCTGAACTCGGCCCATCCTTTTGAAAACCCCACCCCGCTTTCCAACTTCCTCCAGGCCTTTGCCATCCTCGCCCTGCCCGCCGCCTGCGTTTACGCCTACGGCAAACTCGTCGGGGCCAAACGACACGCCTGGATCATCTTCGGCGTCATGGCCGCCTTCTTCATCGGCTCCCTCGCGGTCTCGCTCTGGAGCGAATGCCGCGATGCCGCGTCGCCTCTCGTCATGGAAGGCAAGGAGGTGCGCCTCGGTGTCACGCCCAGCCTCGTCTGGGCCAACGCCACCACGGTAGCCTCCAACGGCTCGGTCAACGCCATGCACTCCTCGCTCTCGCCTCTCGCCGGCGGCGTCGCCCTCTTCAATATATTGTTGGGGGAGATCATCTTTGGCGGTGTCGGCTCCGGACTCTACGGCATGGTCATGATGATCGTCATCGCCGTGTTTCTGGCCGGGCTGATGGTCGGCCGGACTCCCGAATACCTGGGGAAAAAGATCGGGGCCTTTGAGATCCGCATGGCTGCTGTCGCCGTCATGCTGCCCTGTTTTGTCGTCCTGCTGGGCTGCGCTGCCTCCTTCGCCACCGAGGCCGGCCGCGCCGCCGTCGGCAACGCCGGCCCCCACGCCCTGACCGAAATCCTCTACGCCTGGGGCTCCATGGCCAACAACAACGGCTCGGCCTTCGGCAGCCTCACCGCCACGGGGGACCTCTACACCTGGGGCGGCTCCCTCGCCATGCTGATCGGGCGCTTCGGTGTCATCATCCCTGTCCTGGCCGTGGCGGGCAGTCTCGCGGCCAAGAAAACCACCCCGCCTTCCAGCGGCACGTTTCCCACCGACGGGGCCCTCTTCGCCGTGCTGCTCTCCGGCGTCATCATCATCGTTGCCGCCCTCACCTACTTCCCGGCCCTCACCCTCGGTCCCGTGCTGGAGCACCTCCACCTGCTCAACGGCAAAACCTTCTGAACGGCAGACACTTACCAACAGGAAAACATTCCCATGAAACCTTCCGCCTCCACCAACTGGTCCCCCGCTCTGCTCAAGCGCGCCGCCGCCGATTCCTTCCGCAAGCTCGACCCGCGCGCCCTGTGGCGCAACCCGGTCATCTTCATCACCGCCGCCGGGGCGGTGGCCGTTCTCCTCGTCTGCCTGCGCGACGCCTTCGCCGGCCGCCTGTCCGGCTTCACCTTCCAGATCACGCTCTGGCTCTGGTTCACCGTCCTTTTCGCCAACTTCTCCGAGGCCATCGCCGAGGGGCGCGGAAAGGCCCAGGCCGATTCCCTCAAACGCGCCCGCTCCCACACCTTTGCGCGCCGCCTCGTCCACAACCGCGAGGAGAAGGTGGCCGCGCCGGATCTCCGCAAGGGCGACCTGGTCGTCTGCGAAACCGGGGAAACCATCCCGGTCGACGGCGAGGTCATCGAGGGCATCGCCAGCGTGGACGAATCCGCCATCACCGGCGAATCGGCCCCCGTCATCCGCGAGAGCGGCGGCGACCGCAGCGCCGTCACCGGCGGCACCAAGGTCCTGAGCGACCGCATCGTCATCCGCGTCACCGTCGAGGCCGGCGGAGGTTTCCTTGACCGCATGATCAGCCTCGTCGAAGGCGCGTCCCGCCAGCGCACGCCCAACGAGATCGCGCTCGGCATCCTCCTCATCGCGCTCACCATCGTCTTCTTCGCCGTCGTCGCCACCCTGCCGTTTTTCGCCGGGTTCGCCGAGACCCTCGCCGGCCAGAGCGGCGTGGTGGACGTCTCCGTGACCGTGCTGGTCTCCCTTCTGGTCTGTCTCATCCCCACCACCATCGGTGGCCTCTTAAGTGCCATTGGCATCAGCGGGATAGACCGACTCATCCGCCGCAACGTCATCGCCACTTCCGGCCGGGCCGTCGAGGCGGCGGGGGACATTGATGTGCTCATGCTCGACAAGACCGGCACCATCACCCTGGGCAACCGCCAGGCCTCCGAGTTCATCACGGTGCCCGGAGTCACCCCGGATCGCCTCGCCGCCGCCGCCCAGCTCGCCTCGCTGGCCGACGAAACGCCTGAGGGCCGCAGCATCGTCGTCCTCGCCAAGGAGAAATTTAACCTCCGCCAGACCGAGGCCGCCGGTGCGAATGTCACCTTCGTGCCCTTCACCGCGCAGACCCGCATGAGCGGCGTAAACATGCCCGGACGCCTGATTCGCAAGGGTGCGGCCGAGAGCATCCGCGGGTGGGTCGAAAGCCAGGGCGGCGCTTATCCAGCCGAGGCCAGCTCCGCCGTGGACCGCGTTTCCAAGGCCGGAGGCACACCGCTCGTGGTGGCGGAGGGGCGCGAGGTCCTCGGGGTCGTTTACCTGAAGGATGTCGTCAAGGGCGGCCTCAAGGAACGTTTCGCCGAACTCCGCCGCATGGGCATCCGCACCGTCATGATCACCGGGGACAACCCGCTGACCGCCGCCGCCATCGCGGCCGAGGCCGGGGTGGACGACTTTCTCGCCCAGGCCACACCGGAAATGAAACTGCAGCGCATCCGCGACGAACAGGCCCGGGGACACCTTGTGGCCATGACAGGCGACGGCACGAACGACGCCCCGGCGCTGGCCCAGGCTGATGTCGGCGTGGCCATGAACACCGGCACCCAGGCCGCCCGCGAGGCCGGCAACATGGTGGATCTCGACAGCAACCCCACCAAGCTCATCGAGATCGTCTCCATTGGAAAACAGCTCCTGATGACGCGCGGCGCGCTCACCACCTTCTCCATCGCGAACGATGTGGCCAAATACTTCGCCATCATCCCCGCCATGTTTGCCAGCCTCTATGCGGTGAACGGTGCGAAGGGACCGCTCGCCGTTCTCGACATCATGGGCCTGCATTCGCCGCACAGTGCCATCCTCAGCGCCGTCATCTTCAACGCGTTGATCATCATCGCCTTGGTGCCATTGGCTCTCAAGGGCGTGGCCTACCGGGCGCTTCCCGCCGCCGACCTTCTCCGCCGCAACCTGCTTGTATACGGCCTTGGCGGCCTCATCGCCCCGTTCGTCGGCATCAAATTCATAGACCTTCTTCTCACCGGCCTGGGTCTTGTCTGAAAACCGTGGACTGCGTGCAGCCTGCTGCCGCCGTGGCCCAAAACAGCCTGCTGTTGGGCCGTAGCACAACCAAACCAACAAAAATTCCCTCATGAAAACCTTCCTCACCTCCCTCCGCGTCCTTTTCGTCCTCACGCTCCTCACCGGCGGCCTCTACCCGCTCGCCGTCTGGGCCATCGGGCAGGCCGCCTTCAAACACCAGGCCGAAGGCTCGGTCATCCTCCGCGACGGCAAAACCGTCGGCTCCGAACTGCTCGCGCAAAAGTTCGTTAACGAACGATACTTCTGGTCGCGCCCGTCCGCCGGCGACTTCGCCACCGTCGCTTCCGGCGCCAGCAACCAGGCCTGGACCAGCGCCAGGCTCGCCGCCGATGTCGCCGCCCGCCGGGCCGCCTTTCCGGCCGGTGCCAGCGTCCCGGCGGACCTTCTCACCGCCAGCGGCAGCGGCCTCGACCCCCACCTCGGCCCCGCCTCCGTCCGCCTCCAGATCGAACGTGTCGCCCGGGCCCGCCATCTCGCCCCCGGGCAACTCGACGCACTCGTCGGACGCCTCACCGAATCGGGCGGCGTCCTCGGCGGCGACCGGATCAACATTCTGCTGCTCAACCTGGCCCTGGATGAGATTCAATAGCGCCCGCTGATTCAGGGCAGCTCAACGACAAGCTGCCAGAAGTAGCCCGGGCCGGAAATGGGATCGGTGACGGTGATGGTCTGAGTCGAACTGTTTTCTTCGGAAGTGACGCCTGAACGGGTGATTGCGCCGGTGCCCAGGTCGTTGCGATAAACCTCAGTCCAGGTTATCCAGTCTGAGGTGCGTTTGAGAACGTAGCGAACGTCCGTTGCGTCCGTGCGGTAAGGGAAACTGATCCGTAGGGCGGGAGTGTGGTCAGGAGCCAAAAAAACCGGAACAGGCTGGCCGAAAGGGTTGGTGTTCGTGGTGTTGGGGTTGGTGCTCAAGGCGTATTCGAGGAGATTGGGAAGGCCATCGCCATCGGGATCGGCGAGGTCTCCGGAGATTTCAAAATTCGCGGTGTTGGCCCCGAACGCGGATTGTTTCCAAGCCGCAAACGGCACGACTCCCGTTCCCGTCAGTATGATGTCGAAAGTCCCTTCGTTACCATCATTGCTCAGCAACCGAACGGTGGTCTGTTTGGCTCCGAGAGAGGTGGGGTTGAACGTGACAGAAAAGGTGGTTTGCCCGTTTATTGCGGGCAAACTGGTGAGCATCCCGGTGGTGCTCACCGTGAAGTCGGAGGTGTTGCCCCCGATAAGACTGACATTGGCGAGGTTAAGCGGGCCAGTCCCTGTGTTTTGGACCGTGAATGTCTTAGCCACACCGGGTTTAAGGATGACTTGATCATCAAAAGCTAGGGTGGGGGCCCTTAACACCATCGTGTGAACGCGACCGGCCGAGATTGCGGTGATGCCGGATTGCGCCGCCACAGGCACTGTCGCCTGGCCATAGTCGTCCCTGCCCCACGCGAGGGCTCTTCCATCGCTCTTTAATGCCACGGCATCAGCGTAACCCGCGGAGACGGCGACCACGCCTGATTGCGCCGCCGCAGGTATGGTGGTGGCGGAGTAGAAGTTGTCGCCCCATGAGATCACCCTGCCATCACTTTTCAGGGCGACAGCGTGGTAGTAACCCGCCGCGATCGCTATGACCCCAGTTTGCGCCAAGGCTGGCACCGTTGTGACGTTGGAGAAGCTTGCGCCCCATGAGATCACTTTTCCATTGGTTTTCAGCGCCAAGGTGAAATTTTCACCTGCGTCAATGGCCACCACACCAGACTGCGCCTCCACAGGCACGGTTGTCTGGCCGTAGTTATTGTAACCCCAGGCAAGGACGCTGCCGTCATTCTTCAGTGCCACCGTGTGAAATCTGCCCGCAGCAATGGCCACCACGCCCGATTTCGCCGATAAGGGCACGGTTACCGGACCAAGGTTGTCATCAAACAAACCGCCCCAATAGCCCCAAGCGAGGACGCTGCCATCATTCTTCAGAGCCATGCTATAATTGTAACCAGCCGCGATCGCCACCACCCCGGATTGAGCTGCTTCAGGCACTGTTTTTTGGCCGTAGTCGTTCCAACCCCACGCGACAACGCCACCGCCGTTCTTTAGCGCCAAGCTATGAAATCCACCTGACGCGATGGCCACGACTCCGGACGGATCAACAATTGGTATCACCTGATTGGCATCCCCAAAAGCAATCACGCTGCGGCTTAGGGGGGTGCCATGGGACAGTTGGATGGTCATTTCGGCGGTCGCCGTGGTCCCGGTCAGCGCGATGTCATAGGTTCCCTCGTTGGTGTCATTGTTCGACACCCGGAGAATCGCCCTTCTGACTCCGTGGGCACTGGGGGTGAAGGTTACGGTGAAAGTGGTTTCACCCTTCACAGGAACGGAGGTGAGCATGGCGGCGGTGTTCACCGTGAAATCGGAGGCATTGATGCCGATGAGGCTCACATTCCTGATGTTTAAGGGAGCGCTGCCGGTGTTGTTTATGGTAAACGCCTTGGCCTCGCTGGTTGTCGCAATCGTTTGATCGGCGAAGTTCACCTCGGGAGCTTTCAGTGCCACGGTAGAGTCTGAACCAAAACCAAGGGAGACCACTCCGGATTGAGCCACCAAGGGCGCTTTGAGCTGCTCGGAGTCGTTGATCAATTGACCCCACGCCACGACACTTCCATCACTTTTCTGGGCCAGACCAGGAGCGATGGCCACCACTCCCGACAGGGCTTCTGCAGGTAGGGTTGTTTGCGACGGGTTCCCGCTCCATGCGACGACGGTGCCGTCCCTTTTCAATGCCAGAGACTGTGTCTTGCCCGCCACAATGGACTGCACATCGGATTGTGCCGCCGCTGGCACCGTCGTTTGAGTGAAACCCCAACTGACGACGCTTCCATCACTTTTCAAAGCCATGTTGTAGGAGGAAATCGCCGCGATGGCCACCACCCCCGATTGTGCCGCCGCTGGCACCGTCGTTTCACCGAAATAGTTTTCGCCCCAGGCAATCACGCTTCCATCGCTCTTTAGCGCCGCCACATGGGTGGTGCCCGCCGCGATGGCCACCACGTCTGATTGGGCGGCGAGAGGCACCTCTCTGACGACGGAGTCCCACACAATCACACTGCCATCACGCTTCAGAGCAACCGCCGAGCCCCCTGTCGCGATGGCCACAACTTCGGACCGGGCGGCCGGGGGAACCGGCCAAACAGCGGAACCCCAGGCAATCACGCCGCCGTCATCCTTCAGAGCCAGGTTGCTGTTGGGACCTGCCGCAAGGGCCACCACACCAGACTGGACCTCCGCAGGCACGTCCATCAAATCACCGGTAAATCCACTCCAAGAGATAACACCCCGGCTGAGGGTTGATCCGTCCTGTTGTTTGATGGTGATTTCCGGCGTGGGGGCCACTCCCGTGCCCATCACAAAGATGTCGAAAACGCCATGTTTTGCGTCATCACTCAGCACCCGAAGTGTCGTCTGCCTCAATCCGACGATGGTGGGACCAAAGGTGACGGAAAACGTGGTTTGGCCTGCGGCGGGTAGGGTGGTGAGCATCCCGTCCGTCCTGACCGTGAAATCGGCGGTGTTCCCACCCATCAGGCTCACCGTGTTGAGTGATAAGGGTGATGTGCCGGTGTTTTTAACAAGGAAGGTTTTGACTGGGCTGGCCGTGGCGATGGCTTGATTCCCAAAGGTAACATCAGGAACGCTTAACGCCATGGAGTAAAGTCCACCCCCCGCGACCGCCATGATGCCTGATTTCGCCACGGAGGGCACGGTTGACTGCCCCAAATTGTTATCACCCCATGAGACGACACTGCCATCAGCCTTGAGCGCCAGGATGTGTCCATTGCCTGCCGCAATTGACACCACGCCCGATTGGGCTGGCACAGGCACGATTGTCTGGCCGGAACCATTGTAGCCCCAGGCAACGACGCTGCCATCGCTCTTCAGCGCCACCGACAAGTCATTGCCCGCCGCGATGGCCACCACCCCCGATTTCGCCGCCTCAGGCACTGTAGTCTGGTTAGACGCTCCCCAGGAGACCACGCTGCCATTTTCCTTTAATGCCAGCGTGTGACTGTAACCCGCAGCGATGGCCACCACACCGGATTGCGCGGCCGCAGGCACCGTCGCCTGACCGGAGCCATTGAAGCCCCAGGCGACAACGCTGCCGTCGTTCTTTAGCGCCACAGAGTGGGAGTTATTGGTCGAAATGGCTGTGACACCAGATAAGGCCGCCGCAGGCGCCGTTGCCTGGCCTAAATGATTATCACCCCAGCCAATCACGCTGCCATCGCTCTTCAGCGCCAGCGTGTGATTGTAGCCTGCCGCGATGGCTACGACCCCTGATTCGGCTGTGACGGGCACTGTCGCCTGCCCGTATTCGTTCTTACCCCAGGCGACAACACGGCCATTGCTTTTCAGCGCCACCGCATGAAAGGTCCCCCCCGCCACGGCTATGACTCCTGATTGCGCTGCCAAAGGCACGGAGGTTTGACCGTAATCATTCGCCCCCCAAGCAACGACACGGCTTCCCAAAGGCACTCCCGCGGGCAGTTCTATGGAAATCTCGGGCGCAGCGGTTGCCGATGTCGAGCACAGGGCAAAGCCGAGGAGACAAATTAAAAAGGAGGCCAGAACACGCATTCGTAAACTCATGAAAAATGACCGGTGGGGGCGTCAAACCCATAGCCAATTCGGTTGCCTGGCTTCGCGTTGAATGCGATCACATCATCCCGTGAACGAACCTCGGCGTCCCGATCCCGATGAGCTTCTTGCGTCCCTCAAGCGCGAGGAGGTCCGGCTGCGTCGGGGCCGGCTCAAGGTGTTTCTCGGCATGTGTCCGGGCGTGGGCAAGACCTACGCCATGCTGCGGGCCGCCCAGCGGGAGCGTTCCGACGGGGCCGACCTTGTGGTGGGCGTGGTGGAAACCCATGGGCGGAAGGAGACCGAGGCCATGCTGGAAGGGCTCCCGGCGGTTCCGCGAAAGACTTTGGACTACCGTGGCACGACCCTCGCCGAAATGGATCTGGAGGCGATCCTGGCGCGGCGTCCGGCCTGCGTCCTGGTGGACGAGCTGGCGCACACCAACGCGCCCGGCTCCCGCCACGCCAAGCGCTGGCAGGATGTGCTCGAGCTGCTCGACGCCGGGATCGAGGTCTTCACCACCCTGAACATCCAGCACGTCGAGTCCCGGGCCGACTCCGTCCGCCAGATCACCGGGGCGACGGTCCACGAGACCGTGCCCGACTCCCTGCTCGATCTCGCCGACGAGCTGGAGCTGCTCGACCTCACCTCCGAGGCCCTGCTGGAGCGCCTGCACGACGGCAAGGTTTACCTCGGGGACCGGGCCCGGGCCGCGCGGGACAACTTCTTTCAGGAGACGCATCTCAACGCCCTCCGCGAACTCGCCCTTCGCTACACCGCCGAACGGGTGGAACGACAGCTGCGCGCCCAACGCGCCGGCACGGCCCGGCAGACCGTCTGGCGCAGCGGGGACCGCCTGCTGGTCGCGGTCGGGCCCAGCCCGTTTTCCACCCAGCTGGTGCGCTGGACCCGCCGCCTCGCCGCCGCCCTGGGAGCCCCGTGGATCGCGGTCCATGTGGAGGGATCGGCCGCGCCCGGGCCCGAGGCGCAGGACCTTCTGGACAAAAATCTCGCCCTGGCCCGCGAGTTGGGCGCGGAGGTGGTCATCACCCACGACGAGGATGTGGCCGCCGCGCTCGTCCGCCTCGCCCTGCAGCGCAACGCCACCCAGATCGTCCTGGGCAAACCCCGCGAGCGCCGCTGGCTCGACCTCCTGAGGGGCGGCTCCCTGGTGGACCGCGTGGGCCGGCTGGGCGGCAACATTGACATCCACGTCGTCCCCGCCGAAACGCCCGGCCGCCGCCGTGAGTGGCCCGACCTGGAGGCCCCGTTCCGCAGCGGCTGGGACGAATACGCCTGGGTGGCGGGCGTGGTCGCGGGTGTCACGGGGGTCGGGCTGCTCTTTCCGCCGGACTACTACCTCACCGTCGGTCTCATCTACCTGCTGGCCATCATCGCCTTAAGCCTCCGGGTGGGGCGCTGGCCCGTGCTTTTTGCCGGGATCGCGGGGGCGCTCGTCTGGAACTTCCTCTTCATCCCGCCCCGCTTCACCTTCCAGATCAGCAAGGTGGAGGACGCCACGCTGTTCGCCACCTGCGTGGCCGTCTCGATCATCGCCGGCCAGCTCACCGCCCGCATCCGCGCCCAGGGCCGCCACGAGGTCATGCGCGAGGAGCGCGCGACCGCTCTCTTCCATCTGACCCGGGATCTGGCCGAGGCCAAGACGCGGGACGAGGCCGTCTTCGCCGCGCTGCGCCAGACCGACGAGCTGTTTGACGCGAAGTCCGCCCTGCTGCTCGCCGGCGAGGACGGCGCCCTCCACCCCCATTTTTCCGGCTCCCACGCCGTTGATGAAAAGGAGCTTGGGGTGGCGCAGTGGTCGTTCCTCAACCGGCGGCCGGCGGGCCGTTTCACCGACACCCTGCCTTCCAGCTCCGGCTACTACATTCCGCTCCTGCGCGGCGGCAAGGCCCTGGGCGTGCTGGGGCTGACCCTGCCCGCCGACAGCCCGATGACGCTGGCGCAGAAGGACTTGCTGGATTCCTTCGCCCGGCAGATCGCCCTCGTCATCGAGCGGGAGCTCCTCAGGGCGGCGGGCGAACGCGAGAAACTCCTCGCCGAGTCGGACAAGCTTCACCGCACGCTCCTGGACAGCGTCTCCCACGAGTTGCGCACCCCGCTGGCCGTCATCAGCTCGGCGGTGGAAAACCTCGACACCCCCGACCCGGTCCTGCGCCGCGAGCTCATTGCCGAAACCCGCACGGCGGCGCGCCGCCTCAACCGCCTTGTCGGTAACCTGCTCGACCAGACCCGCCTGGAAAGCGGGGCCCTCACCCCCCGGCTGGACTGGTGCGACGCCGGCGACATCATCCGGGCGGCGGTGGAGGGCGTGGGCGACGCCCTGGCCGGACATCCCTTGGAAATACTTGTGCCGGAAGAGGTTCCGCTGGTCCGGGCCGACTTCGCCCTGACCGAGCAGGTGCTGGCCAACCTCCTGCTCAACGCCGCCCGCCACACCCCCCCGGAAACGCCCATCCTCGTCACGGCCGGACTGGCCGGGGCGGAGCCGCGGTTTTTCTTCACCGTGGCCGACCGCGGACCCGGGTTTCCCCCCGCCATGCGCGACCGCCTCTTCAAAAAGTTTGCCCGGGGGGACGCGGCCCGGGCCGGCGGCCTCGGTCTCGGCCTTTCCATCGCGCGGGGCTTCATCGTGGCCCAGGGTGGCGAACTCATGGTCGGGGAAAACCCCGGCGGCGGCGCGGTGTTCACCGTTTACCTGCCGCACGTCCCGCATGGCAACCTTCCCCCCGAATGACGACCTCACCCGCCCCCATGGACATCCTGGTCATTGACGACGAGGTCCAGATCCGCCGGCTCCTCCGGATCACCCTGGAAACCGCCGGTCACACCGTGCGCGAGGCCGCGACGGGACGCCTGGGCCTGGGTGAGGCCGCGCTCAGGCGTCCGGACGCCATCATCCTCGACCTGGGCCTGCCCGACCTGGGCGGCCTGGAGGTGTTGCGCCACCTGCGGGAGTGGAGCCAGGTGCCCGTCCTCATCCTGTCCGTCCGGGGGGAGGAGCAGGATAAAATCGCCGCCTTGGACGCGGGGGCTGACGACTACCTGACCAAACCCTTTGGCGGGGGCGAACTTCTGGCCCGGCTGCGGGTGCTGCTCCGCCGGACGCAGCCGTCGGACGACATCAGCGTGGTCCGCTTCGGAGCCATCGAGGTGGACCTGGCCGCGCGTGTGGTCCGCCGCGGCGGGGAGGAGGTCAAGCTGACCGCCAGGGAATACGCCCTGCTCCGCCTGCTGGTGACCCATCGTGGCAAGGTGCTGACACACAGGCAGTTGTTGCGAGACCTGTGGGGGCCGAAGGCCGAGGGGCAGACGCATTACCTGCGGGTTTACCTGGCCCACCTGCGCCAGAAGCTGGAGGAAACGCCCAATGAGCCCCGGCATCTGAGGACGGAGTCAGGCATCGGTTACCGCCTGGTGGAATGACCGGTTGCAAACGGTGAGCCGCGAACCTTTGAGCCATTGATTCCGGGCGGGTCCCTTCACCCGCTCACACCGTCCCGCCTCCTGTAAAAGCTTCAACGATTGTTTGTTTGTCCGGAAAACCGGACAAACCGTCTCAGCTTTCCGGTTTCACTTCCAGATTCTGCATGCCTTTGCCCTCCTCGCGGACAAAAATCGGACCCACTTCCACGACGATGTTCGAGCCGTCGGCCCGGGCGTTGGCGCAGGCCGGGGCAGCGGCGCGACCCGAGGCGTTGTAGTTCACCGTCGCCTTCTTGAGGGTGGGCCGCGCCCCGTTGATCCGTGGGTAGCCAAAGGTCACGACGACCGGGGGGATGTTGGAGCGGGGCACCTTGGCCGTGGAATAAACCTCCACAAACGCGGCGTGTTTGGCCCAGTAGGTGAAGTCCGTGCCCTCAAAGCGGAGGCTGCCGACCGCCGTGGTCGCCCCGGTCTGGTGCGAGCGGACGAGGCAGTGGAACCAGGTGCAGTCCTTGTCCTCGACCTTCTCGGAGTCACCTTTGACGATCGAGTAAGTGTAAGCGCCCTTCCCCCAGGCGAAAGGTCGGCGCACACTGCAAAACTCTCCCTCGTAGCCGGCGCTTTCACAGAGGCCGTCGAGGGGCTTGCGCACATGGTGGAGGCCGATCGGGGTTTTCTTGTCGTTGGACCAGCGGGAGAAGATCGCGCCCCGGCCGGGGAAGACTCGTTCGCGGCTTTCCGTTGTGGCCCAGCCGTTTATGTTCGTCTGGAGGCCGCCGTAAAACTGGAGGCCGTTGATCTCGGCCACACCCAGGGGGGAGACGTAGAGGTTCACGTCGGGCGGCAGATCGCGGTCTATCGTCACGTCCATGTCGAGGCTCTCGAAGTGTTCGGTGGGTTTGTCAAAGGTCCACCAGAAGTCGGCCACGTGCCAGGGGAGGGAGGGAAGTTTGATCCCGAGTTTCTCGGCCTGCTCCTTGGGCGTCAGGACGGCTGGGCCCGACGGGGTCGCCTCCACCGGGGAAGCGGGAGCGGCCGGGGCCGGCGTCTGGCCCGGGAGGGACAAGGCGGTGAGGAAAAACGTGGCGGCGGCCAGGGAGAGGGGAGAGGACATGCGGGTGGGAAGGCTGGGGAGGGGGTGTCAACTATTCAAGCGGCAAGCGTTTCCGAATCCGTTCAGACCGGGCCGGATAAAGTCGCGTCACCGAGGATTTGCGTCGGTTGGCGTTACCCCTAGACCCGTCGTTCGTCTCCGTCATGTCCGCCTCCACACGCTTCCTCCGTCGCGCCCTGGTCCCGCTTCTTTCGGCCCCCTGCCTGGCCGCCGCCGACTTTGCCGTCTCGCCCGCCGGAAACGACTCGGGGCCAGGCACATCCGCCGCCCCGTTTGCCACCGCCGAGCGGGCCCAGAAGGCGGTCCGCGAGGTCCGGTCAGCCCGGCCCGCCGAACCCGTTTCCGTGCGTTTCCTGCCTGGGGTTTACCAGCGTGATGGCACGCTGAACTTCACGCCGGCCGACTCCGGGACGGAGGAAAACCCCGTGGTGTGGAGTTCCCTCACACCCGGCGCGGCCGTGTTTTCCTCGGCGCGGAGGATTCCCGGGAAACGTTTCCAACCGGTCGCGGATCCGGAAACCCTCGCCCGTCTCGATCCGGCCGCGCGGGGGAAGGTGATGAAACTGGACCTTGCCGCCGAGGGCATCCGCAGCACCGGGCCGTTTGCCGATGTGTTTGAGGACAACAACGGACTGCTCACCGTCTTCTTCGAAGGCGCGGCCATGCCCCTTTCGCGCTGGCCCAACGGGCCCCGGGGTTACGCCACGTTGGAACGGGTCCTGGATGGGGGCGACACCCGCGCCCGCACCACCCACGGGGCCACCGTCCGCTATGCGGACAGCCGGCCCGAGAGGTGGGTCAAGGCCCTGGAGGACGGCGGCGTCTGGGTGCGCGGCTTCTGGCGCGTGCCCTGGGTCATCCAAGGGGTGAAACTCAAATCCATTGACCCGCAGGCACATACGATGACGATGGCCGCGTCCGTCGGCGGGGCGGTCGGTTCCAAATACTCCCGGCTGGAAAACGGGACGCGCATCGGCGACGGCACCGAAAGCTGGCACGCGCTCAACCTTCTCGAAGAAATCGACCGGCCGGGCGAATGGTCCGTCAACTTCGCCAGCAAAACCCTCTACTTCTGGCCGCCCGCATCCCTGGAGGGCCGGGAGGTGCTTGTCGCCGACAACCGCGTGCCCCTGATCGCCACCAGGGACGCCTCGCATCTGCGGTTTCAAGGTTTGACCCTGGCCTGGCACCTGGGCGACGGGTTCTCCCTCCAGGGCGGAAAAGACGTTTCGGTCGCCGCCTGCGACCTGCATGACCTGGGGCAGAACGGGGTGAAAATCAGGGGCGGGACGGGCCACGGGGTGCTTGATTCCAACCTGTATGACCTGGGGCTCGGCGCGGTGGATTCCCTCGGCGGCAACCGCCAGACCCTGGCCCCCTCGGGCCACCGCATCGTCAACAACCACATCCACCACACCGGCCGGAACGGACCCGTTCCCGCCGTCCTCCTGGGCTACGGGGTCGGGGCCGAGGCGGTCGGGCACCTTGTGGCGCACAACCGCGTCCACGACTGCCCCAACTCCGCCTTCCGCTACGCGGGCAACGACAACATCCTGGAGTTCAACGAGGTTTACCGCGTCGGTCTCGATTCGTCCGATCTCGGCGCCTTCTACACCAACAGCGGGTGGACGTCACAGGGCAACATCCTGCGCTTCAACTTCGTCCACCACAGCGAGAACGCCCAGGGCTTCTACCTGGATGACGGCGACTGCGGCGACACCGTCTCGGGCAACGTCGTTTACCGCGTCCAGTCCGGAGTGTTCCTGGGAGGAGGCCACGACAACCTGGTGCGCAACAACATCTTCATCTCCTCCGACCGCGGCATCCATGTTGACGCCCGGGGCAAATCCCGCGGCTACACGCCGGCCGATCCCCGGCTGGGGGGCGACCTGGCCCGCGTCCCCTCCGGCCAGCCCCCGTGGAGCGCGAGGTATCCCTGGCTGGCGGTGATGACCAAGTCGGACACGGCCCTCCCCCGCGGCGTGGCGCTGGAAAACAACCTGGCGGTCGGCTGCAAGGCCGACGTCCGCCGCAGCGCCACGCCGGCCGAGCTGGCCGGGGTCGCGTTCGGCGCCCTGGCGCAGGGGACCATGGATCTGTTCAGCGACCCCGGCCTGCTTGACTTTTCGGTCCGGGACGCGTCCCGCCTGGACACACTTCTTCCGGGTTTCCAGCCCATCCCTTTCGGCCGGATCGGCCTCGTCACGAACGAAAACCGGACGCAGCTGCCACCCCGCGACCTTGAGCAGCTCCGCAACGAAAGCACGGCCCGGCGGAAGTTCGACTCGCAGGTGGATGTGGATGCCTCGGACAGGCGCTGAGCGGGGCCGGCCGTTTAGGCACCGCCTCCGGAGGGCGGGGCGGTTGGGGTGGTGGTGTGGCACCGCGTTGACTCCCGGCTCCCTTCCTCCCGCCGCCGCCGCCATCCGGGGGTTTCCCTGGGCATTTTTTCCAGGCGTTCCAGGACCTCGGTGAGACCGCCCCGGATGTGCTCGCGCATCGCCTCCTGGGCCTTCTCCACGTCACCCGAGGCCAGGGCGTCGGCCAGGATGGCATGGTAGTTTCCCCCCAGGCTCCGGCGGCCCACGGCGGTGTCATAGAAGCTGTTGAACTCCAACACCTGGGCCTTTTCTATGGCGGCGCGCAGGGCCGGGACGCGGCCGCATTCGGCGATGCGCAGATGGAAGCCGAGATGGAAAGTGTTGGCGGAAAACAGCAGCTCGCGGTCCACCTCGCCGGTCTCGCAGCAGGTGTAGAGCCGGTCCAACTGGCGGCCCCGCTGGCGGAGGTCCCTCCTTTCCGCCGCCGCGGCGCGCTCCGCGAAAAGCCGGGCGGACTGGACCTCCAAGGCCTCGCGCACGACCGCGTGCCCCTCGATGTCCTCCCGCGTGGGAATGCGGACGCGTGTGCCCGAGCGGGGACGGCTTTCCAGAAGTCCCTCTTTCTCAAGGTGTTGAAACGCCTCGGTCACGGGCGGCACGCTGATCCGAAGCTGTTCGGCCAGCTGCCGGCGGGAAAGGACCATCCCGGCGGGCAGCTCACCTTTCAGGATGCGACGCCGGATCTCCGCATAGGCCTGGGTCGCCAGGGAAGGGCCGGCCGCGGGGGTGGTTTCGGAACGAACGATGGTGGAAGTCCGATGCGGCGGCGGATTCGCAACGGGTCGCTTCTTGGGTTGGGTTTCCGGTTTCACGGCGGGTCGAAATCAGGGGAACCAGGCTGGTCAACCTGACTGAAAGGTCAGTCGGAGGATCAACTGTTCCGCCCCGCGGTGTCAAGGACGCAGCGGTTCAGCCTGGATTTCAGACCTTTCCACCAGTGTGTCTTAAGACAAAAGATGCCGTCCGTCCGTTTTGTTCTGGTCCCGCGCTAAGTTTAACTGATATATCAGATATAGTGTGAACCCGCCTTCATGAGCCCATTCCTCCGCCTTGCCTCCGCCGGCCTTCTCGCCGCCGCCCTGTCCTCGTCCCCGGCCCGCGCCGAGCTGGTCAACCGCTGGTCCTTCGGCAACGCCGCCGGGGCCGCCGCCCCGGGCACGGCCCTGGCCGACAGTGTGGGCGGGGCCGCCGCGTTTGTTGCGGGCACCGGGGGCGTTTTTACCGGCACGGGCCTGACCCTCCCCGGCGCCACCATCGGAAACACGGCCCCCGCTTCCATCTCCGCCTACGTGGATCTGCCCAACGGGATCATCTCCTCCAAGACCAACCTCACCATCGAGCTGTGGGCCACTCCCGTCTCCTACAAGGCTTTCGCCCGCCTTCTCGACTTCGGTCGCGTCGTGCAGGCCGGCAACGGCGCGCCGGGCGAGATCGCGGCCCTGGGCACCGCCGCCCCGGGCGCGACCCAGGCGAGCGACGGCATCACCCTCACCCTCTGCCGCAACACCGCCAACAACCTCAGCCAGCAGCGCTTCGAGGGAAAACTCAACGCCAACACCGTGGCCGACGGCACCGGCCTCTACCGCCTGGCGGACACCGCCCTCGCCACCACGGCCAACACCGAATACCATTACGTCATCACCTTCGAGGACGGCCAGGGCTCGTTCGGGGCCGCCGGCGGACGCCTCTCCTGGTATCGCAACGCCGCGCTCGCCGCCACGGTGGACGTGGGTTTCCACCTCAACCAGATTGAGGACGTGAACAACTGGCTGGGACGTTCGCTCTGGTCGGCCGACAATAACGCCAACGCCTCCTACAACGAGGTCCGCATCTACAACAACGCCTTCTCCCCCAGCGAGATAAGTGCCAGTTACGCCGCCGGGCCAAATGTCGTTCCGGTCGCGCCGACGGCAGTCGCCGACTCCGCCACGATCCATTCCGGGCAGAAGGTTCTGCTCAACGTCCTGGCCAACGACACCGGCTCCATCACGCCCTCCACCGTGGTCATCGTCCAGGCTCCCGCCCTCGGCACCGCCGTGGTCAACTCGGCCGGGCGCATCCTCTACTCGCACCCCGGCGGCGGCACCGATCCGGTCACTTTCACCTACCGCGTCTCCGGCGCGGGCGGCACCTCCGTTCCCGCCACCGTCATGGTCAACCTCGGGAACACCCTGCGCCTCCCGGTGCCCGCCGGCACGCTCAATGTCCCGTCCACACCGCCTCCGACCACGCTCAGCCTGGTGGACGCCTTCAACCTCGCCCTGACCCAGCCCGTCTGCCTGGCCAGCCCGCCGGGGGACACCCAGCGCCTCTTCGTCTGCCAGAAAACCGGCCTGCTCAAACTCATCGCGAACACCGCCGCCGCCACGCCGACCCAGAGCACCTTCCTTGATCTGCCGGCCCTTCTGACCTCGCGGGGAGAGGCCATCAGCACCACCGGCGAGCAGGGTCTGCTGGGCCTGGCCTTCCACCCGAACTACGCCTCGAACCGCTACTTCTACCTCTTCTATTCGGTGACGAAATCAGGGTCCGTTTACGAGCGCCTCTCCCGCTTCACCACCCAGGCGGCCAACCCGGCCCTGGCCGACACCACTTCCGAACTCATTCTCGTCGAGCAACTTGATGAGGCCAACAATCACAATGGCAGCGACCTCCACTTCGGCCCGGATGGCTACCTCTACGTTTCCCTCGGCGACGAGGGCGGCCAGAACGACCAATACAACAACTCACAGAACATCACGAAGGACTTTTTCTCCGCCATCATGCGTCTGGACGTGGACAAAAAGCCGGGAAGCCTCGCCCCGAACCCCCACGCTTCCGTCCCGCTCGACGCCGGCGTGGCCCGCTACGCCGTGCCGCCGGACAATCCCTTCGTCGGCGCGACGACCTTCAACGGGACAGCCGTGACCGCCTCCTCCGTCCGCACCGAATTCTGGGCCGTCGGTTTCCGCAACCCCTGGCGTTTCTCCTTCGATTCCCTCACCGGCGAGCTCTGGGAGGGCGAGGTCGGGCAGGATACCTACGAGGAGATCAACGTCGTGACCAAGGGCGGCAACTACGGCTGGGCCTACCGCGAGGCCAACCACAACGGCCCGAAGTCCGCCGCCGCTCCCGCCAACTTCGACACCCTTTACCACAAGGCCCCGGTTTACGAATACACCCACACGGGCGTCGCCGGCGGAGACGCCAACTTCAAGGGCAACTCCATCTCGGGCGGGATCGTTTACCGGGGCACCCGCGTGCCGGGCCTCGTCGGCTCCTATCTCTTTGCCGACTACGTTTCGGGCAACATCTGGTCGCTCACACGCAACGGCGCGAACCCGCCGACGGTGACCCGCATCGCTGGCGAGGTCGGCATTGTCGCCTTCGGCACCGATCCCGCCACTGGCGACCTGCTCCTGGCCGACTACGACGGCAACCGCATCCTCCGCCTCATCGCCACGACCGCTCCCGAGGCCTATCCCACGATGCTTTCCGCCACCGGACTCTTCGCCGACCTCGCGACGCTTTCGCCCGCGCCCGGTGTGCTGCCCTACGCGCCCAACCTGCCCTTTTGGAGCGATTTCGCGATCAAGTCCCGCTGGTTCACGATCCCCGATTCCGCCGCCACCATGACCTGGTCGCGCGATGGCAACTGGACGTTTCCCGCCGGGGCCATCTGGGTGAAACACTTCGATATCGAAACAACCCGTGGCAATCCCGCCACGAAGAAGCGCCTGGAGACCCGCCTCATCGTCAAGAACGCCACCGGGGCCTACGGTGTGAGCTACCGCTGGAACGACGCCGGGACCGAGGCCACCCTCGTGCCCGACGAGGGCGTCTCCTTCCCGCTCACCATCGTGGAAAACGGCGTCTCCCGCACCCAGACCTGGCAGATCCCCAGCCGCAGCCAGTGCCTCGCCTGCCACACCCCGCAGGCCGGTCACGCCCTCTCCTTCAACACCCGGCAGCTCAACCTGACCGACACGCTCAACGGGTTCACCGGCAACCAGTTGGAACTGCTCCGAGACGCCGGCTACCTCAACGCCGCGTCTCCGCCCCCCTCCGCCCAGACCCTCCCGCGCCACCTCCGTCCCGACGAGACCGCCTACCCGGTCGAGGCCCGCGCCCGCTCCTACCTGGCCGTCAACTGCTCCTACTGTCACATGGCCGGAGGCACGGCCGCACCCGCCGCCTGGGACGGACGCGCCCAACTCACCCTCGACCAGACCGGCCTGCTCAACGGCGCGGCCTCCAACAATGGCGGCAGCAACACCAACAAACTCGTCGTCCCCGGCGACACCACCCACTCCATCGTCCTCAACCGGATCGCGGTCACAAACGGCTTCACCCGCATGCCCCCGCTGGGCAGCTCCGAGCTCGACCAGACCAACATCTCGTTGCTGACCAACTGGATCACCTCCCTCGGCACCCGCCAGAGTTTCGACGACTGGCGCGCCACCGCCTTCGGTTCCCCCAGCAGCCCCGAGGGCGCGCCTGGGGCCGACCCCGACGGCGACGGCGTCACCAACGAGGCCGAATACCTCCTCGGCACCCAGCCCCTGGGCGGCACCGGCGTGCTCGTCCCGCAGGTCGTCCACAACGGCGCGACGCAGACGGTCACCCTGACCCTCCCGGCCAACCGCTCCGCCGTGATTCAGACCTCCTCCGACCTTTCCGTCTGGACGACCTGGGACGCGCCCGGCAACGCCGGCCTCCCCCACGGCGGCGGGACGGTTTCCGTCACCGGACCGACCCTCGGCACCAGGCAGTTTTTCCGCGTGCTGGTCACCGGCAACTGAGGCTGCCAATGAACACGATCGCCATCACCAACCCAAGTTTTCCTGCCTTGTTTCTGCGCCCATCTGCGACGTTCGGCGCTATCAAATGCCCTTGGTAAAACAACCGCTCTGAAACCGCCGCACGCCATGGCCTGCGAATCTTCCCGTCTTCTGTTCCAAACGAAAATGCCCCGCCTCCCATCGCGCCTGATTTTTAAACAGAAGATG
>JANOBW010000186.1:0-4653 GCA_031411855.1 Opitutia bacterium | reverse complement strand
GGAAGGTGTCGGACCAGGCCAGGTATTCCGCCGCCGAGACGACCGCCGTGGTGGTGAGATGAAGGTCGAAGCGGAGGGGGTCGGCGGTGGGGCGGGCCTCGAAGTGGTAGGGCTCTCTCGGGTTCTTTTTAAGCGCGGCCTGGACTTCGGAAACCTGGGGAGCTTGGGCGACGTTGATTTCCAGGTCCAAGGGCGGCAGGGATGCCGGGAAGGTCTGGGCGACGTAGTAGTAGTTGTCCGCCGACGGTTCCTTCCGGATTTCGGGCCAGGGGGCGGAGCGGGTGGCACTTTCGAGCCGGGCGGCGGTTTCCTTGGGCACATCCGCCGGAGCACCCGGGGCAATCTTGAAGGTGAGTGAGCCGACCTTGGGTTTTCCCCCGGCCTTGTTTTTGAGAATGAGGTCAAGCGGCTTGTAGTCCTGCCAGGGGCTGAGCGACTGTGTCCGCCCGGGAGGGGTGCTGCCAAACATCTCCTCCATGCCCGGGGCTTTGAGGACATTTTGGTCGTCGGGGACGGGTTGGGGGATGAGGGAGGCGTAGTCGAGGGTGTCACCCTTGGCCTCGCGTTCGGCCTTGAGGGCGTCCCAGGCGGCCTGTCCCCGGTAGTTCTCCACCGCGTAGAAGATCGCGGTGACAGCGGCGAGGGAGGCGGCGGTGATGGCGACGCGGCGGAGGATGCGGCGCTTTTGTGAGGGAACGGGGGTGGGGGAGGTGGTCATGGTGGCAAAGTTGAAGACGAGGAAGGTTGGGGACGGGACGGGCAGGACGTGCCGGATGAAAGGCGGGGGAGTGCGGGTGCTTTAGCCCTGCCAGTCGAGGCCGAGTTTTGCGAGTTCGGCGCGGAGGTGGGCGAGGTTGAGCTCGTAGAGGCAGCCGGCGCTGTGGAGGAAGAGTTTTTCGCCCTTGGCGTCGAAGAGGAGGTCTCCGGCGTTGAGCGTCTGGGGCGGGTCGAATCGCAGGACCTGTTTCAGGTCGCGGAGGCGGTGGAAGCGGATCTGGCCCTCGTCGTCGCCGAGGGCCAGAAACTTGCCGTCGGTGGTGAAGGCAAACTGGGGGTCGCCGCTCAGGGCCATGGGCTGCTCCAGGCGTTTTTCGAGGGAGCCGTCGGGTTTGATTTCAAAAAGGAGGTAGAGCCGGTGGCCGATGCCGAGGAGCCAGCGGGAGTCGGGGGAGAAGGCGATTTGGTTGAGCGGGACGGTGGAGATGGCCAAGGGTTTGGCGGTGGAGCCGACCCGTTTGAGGCCAAGGAGGCCGGAGTTCTTATACGTCTCGAAGCCGCCGCGTTGGAGGAGGCCGGTGAGGGTGGGGCTGTGGAGGTATTGGCTTTGCGCGAACCACTGGCCGTCGGGGCTGACGGCGGTCTCCTCCGTCCAGTGGCCGGTGTCGGCAAGGTCAAGAGCCTGGGAGGAGTCACCGTTGGGCCAGAGTTGCCATTGGTTTTTCGTCCCGTTGCGGACGAGCCAGCCGGACTGGTGGGGGATGGTGCCGTAGAGGATATTGTTGTCGTTGAAGAAAGCGGTGTTTTTGGCCGACATATATTGGTCCAAATGATACAACTTTTTATCCCATTGGTCCTCGTGTTTTCTGACGGGGCGTCCGGCCACGCGCTGGATCTCCTTGAGAAGGACAGGCTCTTTGGCGGCGGAGGTGACCTTCGCATCGGTGACGGTGACCGCATAGGAGACGCGAAACACCCCGAGGCCGGTTTGCGACCTTTTGGAGGCCGGATCGCTTTTTTCAAAGATGAGGTCGCCGGAGGAAGGTTCGGTGATGAGCCGCTTGCTCCAGGGGCTCAAAGCGACCCGGTCGGGCAGTTCGGTGCCGGTGACGGTGTCCCAGAGGACGATCTCTCCGCTGGATTCGGCGAGGATAAAGCGGGGGTCCGGTCCAAGCGCCAGGTTCCCGGAAAGAGTTTCCCTTCTCAGCTCGGCCCGGCGGTAGGAGCGCCACACCGGGCTTTCGGCCAGTTCATTGAGCCTGACCGAGTTGGTATCCTGGGAGACGACGGCGAAGGTTTTGCCATCGCTGGAGCATGTGATCGGACCCACATCGCAAGGGAGTGTTTGCAGCACTTCGCAGGTGGTGGAATCCAACACCACGAGGGTGCCATTTTGCAGAACGCAGAAAAGGAACCTTCCGGTGGGGTCGAAATCCATCGAAACGAGCCAGGCGGGGAGTTGACTCACGGTGGAGGGCAGGAGGGAACTGGCCTTGGTGGGGACTTTGACCAGTTCGAGGGTGACCACGCTGGAAACTCCGAAAACGTTTTTTCCGTCCGGGTGCCAGAGTGGGGGAAAAGTGCCACTGATGAGATTGGTGCCGAGCTCCTCCCGGATCAGTTTGGCGTCGGAAAAACGGATGATTCGGAAGACGTTTTTGTCGGCGGCAGACCGGTTTAACCCGTTGACCAAGAGATCGCCTTTCCGGCTCATCGCCAGTCGAAGCAGCATTGGCCCATCTGACAGTTTGGGCATGATCTCCCTGACGAGCTTGCCGTCCTTGTCGTAGTGGAGAACGGCACCCTCGGGGCTGACGCAGACCCATCCGCCATCGCGGAGTAAGGCGTATGAGGTGCTGCTGGCGAAGTCCGTCATCGGAAGCGAGGCCACGTGTGTCGGTTTTTCCGAAAGGCTCCAAACGTGCAGGAAGGCGGAGTCGTAGAGATCGGTTGGAGCTTTCTGACGGGCGACCCAGGCCAGTCGTTTTTTATTGGGTGAAAGGGAGAGGCCGAAACCGTATTGATGAGGGATGCGGCAGATCTCTTTTCCGGAGGCCGTTTCCAAGACCTGGATAAAACCAAGGTCATCGGGGTCCGACCGGGCCACCAGGGTGAGATCTTCGGAAAAGGCGGTGTTGCTCGTCATGAAAGGCGAGGCAACGGCAAGTCCCTTGGAAATTGAGGGGGGAGGCTGAACGGAGGCTGGCCTGATCTCGATTTTGGCGAGGGCGGCGGCGGCGATGTTGCGGGCCTCGTCGCGGTTTGAGTCGTCCACGGCTTGGGCGACAAGAGAAAGGGCCTGGTCACGCTGGCCGGGATGGCCGCTGCGGGTGAGGAGGCGGGCTTCGGAGAGGAAGGAGTGGCGGAGATTTTTCTGAGATTCGGCGAGGTTGGTTTCCGCCTGGCGTTTGTTTTTCTCGGCCAGGGAGAGGTTCTTTTGTGATTCGGCGAGGTTGGTTTCGGCCCGGGTGTTGGCGGTGCGGACGTTGGCCACCTCGCGCTCACCGGCCTGGTAGGCCCAGACGAGCGAGCCGACGGCGGTGAGCGCGGCGACGGCGGCCAGGGCGGAGAGGCCGGCGAGGGCGGGGGAGCGCCTGGCCCAGAGGTTCATGCGCTCGATGGTGGTGGTGGCGCGGGCCGTGATGGGTTTGCCTTCGAGCCAGCGGCGCAGGTCCTCGGCCATGTCTCGGGCCGTGGGGTAGCGGCGGTGGGGCTCTTTCGACAGGGCTTTGAAGGCGATGACGGCCAGGTCGCGCGGGGCATCCGGGATGGCGGGCGGTTCCTTCGTCAGGATGGCGGTGAGAACTTCGGGAATGAAGTTTCCGTCGAAGGGGCGTGTCTGCGCGAGCAGCTCGTAGAGGATGACGCCGAGGCTCCAGGTGTCGCTCGCGGTGGTGGCGTTGCGGGCGTCCTTCGAGGCGACTTCGGGGGAAAGGTAGTTGGGCGTGCCGAGGACGGCGGAGGTGCGGGTGAGGGCATCGCCAGCGGAGTCGCCGTCGTCGAGGAGTTTGGCGATGCCGAAGTCGGCCACGTAGGGGCGGTCCTCCTCGTCGAAGAGGATGTTGGCGGGTTTGAGGTCGCGGTGGGGAAGCGTGTGGGCGTGGGCGTGCTGGACGGCGTCGGCCACGGTGGCCATGAGTTCGGCGATCTCGCGCCACTGGCCGTGGTAGCGGGGATGGCGTTTTTCCAACGTCCCGCCGGTGGCGAGCTTCATCGTGAAGTAGGGCACACCGTCCTGTTCGCCAAACTGATAGACGGGCAAAATCGCCGGGTGGTCGAGGGCGGCCATGGCGCGGGCTTCCTGGCGGAAACGGCTCAGGGCTTCGGTGGAGCCCAGGGCGGTGGCGCGGAGGGTCTTGAGGGCGACGAGTCGCTCGGGGTCGGCCTGTTTGGCGAGGTAAACGACACCCATGCCGCCGCGGGCGATTTCCTCGATGATGAGATGGCCGCCGATGGTGCCGGGCGCGGGGGAATCGGCGGCGGGTGCCATGGCCTCGGCGAAGACACAGCCGGGGCAGAGGGGCTGCGGGTTGGCGGGGTCGAGGGGTGCGCCGCAGCCCTGGCAGGTGTTGAGGGTGGAGTCGTGCATTTTATTTATGATTGATGATCAATGATTTATGATTTATGATTGGGGCGAGACAGGGGGCGGAGAGGCAAAGGATGAAGGATGAAGGTTTCCCGTTTAAGACGGGACGGTAAGGAAGGTTGAAACCGAGGCAACGAGGCAAAATTATGAGTGATTCCCGTTGGAGACGGGATTGTAAGGAGTGATGAAGGCGAGGCCTCGGTTGAGCGGGACTTCGCCTTCATCAGCAGACGCGCTTTGCGCGGAAGGATCAAATCCCAAGCTCCAATGAATTTTCAAGGTTCAAGGACCAAGCACAGAGGCGGCTTCTGACGGTTCTTTTGAGCGTGAAACCGGCTTTTGCCTTCAAC
>JANOBW010000185.1:0-5932 GCA_031411855.1 Opitutia bacterium | reverse complement strand
GAAGTGATTCGCAGCGACGACCTCCCACGGCCCGGAACACGGTTGCCCCGGGCCACAGCGGCAACTGGGTCGCCGCACTCCACGGTGCTCCGCACTTTCGTTTTCCCGGCCAACGCCCAAGGTGTTCCCCACCTTGAGATCATTTCAAATGGGTAGTCTGAGGTGAGAATCGGCTATTTCAAATCTTGCATGGATTCATAGCTCCGCATCCTGAAGAGCCATGGCAAAACACATGCACCCTTTTGAAAGCGCCCTTCAGGTGATGCGGGATGAGGTGGAGTTTTCCCTTGAACACTTTGGCCAGGTGCCGTGGAGCGACTTTCTACTTAACCCGCGTAAACTCCGGGGCAGTGATTTCCTCATGCGCTGGTCGCAAGGTGTCTGGAGTGAACAGCAGTTGGTTCGCGCCGTGGATGCTGCGGGAGAGTTTTTCGCCCTTCCCTACGGTCCCAGCGGGGTGGCACCCACGGATGACGTTCGCTCCTACGAACTCTATTTTGAACGTCTGGAGCATGCCGGACGCGCCCATATCAAGCGGCCTGATCTTCTCGTTTTTCGAGATGTGAACCGAATCACGGTGACCCAACTTCTTCGTGAGTTGGGTGGCGCACCCGAACTCCCTTTCACCGAGGAAGATGACCCGAGGATGGCTCAACTGATCGCCCTTTCCGTCGTCGCCATTGAATGTGAAAACAGCCTCTGGAGGGCCAAACAAATGCCCGCCTATAATCAGCCGCTCCGTCCTCAAAAGCGCCTTGGTGGAAAACCCGGACTGTCCAAGACCGCAGTCCTGCCCACCGTCATCATCAAGCACGAGGATCTTGATCGCCTCGTCAACTGGCAGACCACGCACCGTCGGCCCATCCATGTGTGGCACGCTTTTTATGATTTGGCCTTCGGCCTCTCCTTGGCTCGCGCCCAAGAACTTATCAGTGAGGGGCTGATTGAGGGAACCGTTCAGGTCTTCCAGGCTCCCGGCGGGGCCAGTGACCGCAAGGTCATCTACAAGTTTTACCACCAATATGCCTATCCGTTGGCCACTTCCACCGGAGATCCCACTTTGGTCGCCGCTTCCATCACGGACAAAAACGGCCACATTCTGCCCTACGTCCGTTTTGAAGGTGGAGGTCGGGAACTCACTTCTGAAGCCATGGCCCAGCTTCGCGAGGCTGCTTCTTTATGATTTCTGATTCGCAGTCGAATCTTTCCGCCCACATGGCGCTTCCCCGCTCAGGTGCCAAGCGGGAGGCTTTGCGTGTCAACGGCCAGTTTTGGACTCCTGATTGGGTGGCGGATGCGATGGTGGCCTATGCACTGGAAACAGGTGCAGAATCCCTCTTTGACCCCGGTGTAGGAGCGGGAGCCTTCCTCCGTGCCGGAAGGCGTTTGCGCGGGGAGAGTCTGAAACTTTTGGGCCGGGAAATTGACCCTGCCGCCCTGATAGCCGCCCGCGAATCGGGCCTAAATGACAACGACTTGGATGGAGTCGAGTTGCGGGATTTCGTGCTCATTCCTCCCACGGATGAACTCCCCGCCATTGTCGCAAACCCTCCTTACGTCCGGCATCACCGTTTGACCGAAGCCGCCAAACTTTCCCTTCACACCTTCGCCCGTGAACTGATCGGGCAATCCATTGACGGACGTGCCGGGTTGCACGTGTTCTTTCTCCTCCGTTGCCTCAAGTTGCTGGCTCCAGGTGGCCGGCTTGGCTTCATCGTGTCGGCCGATATTTGCGAAGGCGTCTATGCTCGGACCCTCTGGAAGTGGATTTCGGACCGTTTCTGCCTGGATGCCGTCGTCACCTTCGCTCCTGAGGCCAGTCCGTTCCCCGGGGTTGACACCAATGCGCTTCTTTTCCTGATCCGTCGTGCACCACCTCAGGCTGAGTTTCCCTGGGTCCGAGTCCTTCGTGCCGGAGGTGATTCCCTCACCCGCTGGGTCAATTCGGGGCGTTCTGTTGGCACTTTCGGCGTTGACCTCGAAGTGACAGTGCGGACTTCCGCAGAAGGCTACGCGACCGGCTTGTCACGTGAACCCATCACACGCCCCAGCACACGTCACACACTCGGTGATTTTGCCCGAGTGATGCGTGGCATCGCCACTGGCGACAACGACTACTTTTTCATGACGGAAGAGCGGGCCGCAGAACTGGGAATTCCCTCGCGCTTTTTCGTCCCCGCCATCGGGCGCATGCGCGATGTTCAAAACGAACCCTTCACGAGGGAGGACCTGAATCGTTTGGAAAAGGAGGGTCGCCCCACGCGCCTACTTTCTCTCGGTGCGGAACCTCGGGAAATGCTTCCTGCCGCAGTGGAACGCTACCTTGCCAAAGGCGAAGCGGAGGGTTTGCCCGAAAGCATCTTGATTGCCACACGCAATCCTTGGTGGCGCATGGAACGCCGCGATCCGCCGGCGTTTTTCTTCGCCTACTTGGGACGCCGCAGTGTTCGTTTCATCCGCAATGAAACTTCGGCAGTGCCTCTCACCTGCTTGCTTTGCATCTATCCGCACAGCACAGATCCGAGCCAGGTGGAACGGTTGTGGAAGGTGCTGTCTGATCCCCGCACGATCTCAAACCTGCGCTTGGTGGGAAAATCCTATGGTGACGGTGCCTTGAAAGTGGAACCACGCGCTTTACAGCAACTTCCCATCCCGGATGAAGTTCTCGAGGAAGCCGGTCTGCTTAAAACGAAACGCCTGGCGCAGTCGGAATTAGCCATGGCGATGGGTTGAAATCCGACACCGAACGGTCCCCTCTGGAGATAGGTGCGAGTGTTCCAGACGCCGGGCTTCAGCCCGGCGCTCCCAGGGGATGTCATCGCCGCATTGAGGCTTCCCCGGCCAGAATGTCCCTGGCGATGTCCTCCGCCTGGACCCTGATTTCCGGGATGGCGGTGGATTCCCAGAGCACGCCCTTGAGGGTGGCGCCGAGGGAGTGGAGCCAGCCGACGGGGCCGCCGCAGTAGCGGAGGATGCGGCCGGCCGGGCCGGCGTTGAGGCCCAGGGCGATGGGGTCGTGGTCAATGAGGCCGCGGGCCAGCAGGTTGACGAACAGCGGGTGCTGGTATTTCGAGTAGTCGGTGCGGGGGCCGGTGCAGTTGATGACCTTGGAGACGCGGAGGGTGACCTCCTGGTCGGAGTTGCGCAGGCGGAAAACGGCCTCGGCGTCGTGGCCCTTGTCAGTCAGCGAGACGAGGCGGCCGGCGTAGGGGATGAGGCGGCCGTCCTTTTGAAACTGGGCGATCTTGTCGGCCACGGCGGGCGCGAGGCGGTGGCGGTGGTTTTCCCAGTAGGGGCGGAGGTGGCGGAGGAAGCGGGATTTTTCGCGCCAGCTCCAGGAGCCCCAGAGTTTTTGGGTGTGCGGGCGGATGGCGTCAATGACGGCCTGCCAGGCGATACCGGCCTCGGCGGCGCGGGCGATCTCGGCGCGGATGAGGCGGAGGGCGGCGCGGGGCGTGGCGGGCAACGGGCCGTCGGCCAGGAAGTCGCGCCAGGTTTGCGGCGTGGTGTGGGCGCGGGGTTGGAGACCCCGGCGGGAGAGGGCGTGGATGCGGCCCCGGTGGCCGAGGCGGGGAAGTTCGAGGGCGAGGTCCACGGCGGTGAGGCCGGCCCCGACGAGGAGCACGTCGGCGTCGCGGTCGAGGTCGTCGTAGGCGAGGCGCGTCCAGGGCAGGTGGACGTAGTGTTTGCTCTTGTAGAAGGGCAGGGGTTTGGCGATGGGGTATTCCCCGGGGAGGAGGCCGAGGGCGAGGACGATGCGGTCGGCCTCGATGCGGCGGCCGTCAGCCAGCAGGATGGAGCCGCCCCCTTCCGGCAGTTCCTCAATGTCCACGGCCTCGCCGTTGACGGGCTCAAGGCAGACGCGCGCAGCGGCTTTTTGAACAGCGGTGGAGAGGACGGCGTGGAGGTAGGCCCCGTAGAGACATCGGGGCAGAAAATCCTCCGGGCCGGCGGGTTGGGTGGGAAACCTCGGCAGACCGATGCGGGTGTTGACCCATTCCAGGAACCCGCCGGGGTGGCTGGGCAACGCGCCCATGCGGCCGGCGGGCACGTTGAGCAGGTGGTCCAGGCAGTCCGTCCCATAGGCCACACCCCGTCCGATCGGCTGCTCGCGGCTGATGAGGTAAACCTGGAGCGGCCGGTCGGCCTGGCGCAGCAGCTGGGCGGCGACGAGGGTGCCGGAAGCGCCGCCGCCGATGATGGCGACGGTGTGGGCGGCGGGGAGGGAAGGGGCGGGCATGGGAGTTTTTTTGGAACGTCGAACGTCGAACGCTGAACTTTGAACGTTGAAGTCAGAGTCAGCGAAGGGGGTTCAAGAGGCGGTTGGCTTGGGGCCGTTTGATTTTTAATTAGAAGCTAGGGGTCGAACGTCGAACGCTGAACGCTGAACTTTGAACGTTGAAGTTAGAGTCAGCAAAGTGGGTTCAAGAGGATGTCTTTTGAATGGGTTTGCTGCCTTGAAAATTCGACGTTCAACGTTCGACGTTCTGTCTCGGTCTTACGGCTCAGGCCTGGGGTAGGAGGTCGGTCAGCGGGTCGCTTTCCACGCCCACATCGGCGAAGAGCCAGGTGGTGAGGTAGCGCTCGCTGCTGGAGGGGATGATGACGACGATGCGTTTGCCCTCGTTTTCCGGGCGGCGGGCGATCTCGATGGCGGCCCAGACGGCGGCGCCGGAGGAGATGCCGACGGGGATGCCGTCGAGGGTGTTGACCTGTTTGGAGACGGGGCCGGAGTCCTCCTCCTTGACCTGGATGACCTCGTCAATGACGGCCTTGTTGAGATTCCCGGGGATGAAGCCGGCTCCGATGCCCTGGAGTTTGTGCGGGCCGGGCGCGCCGCCGGAGATGACGGGGGAGCCGAAGGGCTCGACCGCGACGATCTTCACGCCGGGGGCCTTCTCTTTGAGGACCTCGCCCACGCCGGTGATGGTGCCGCCCGTGCCCACGCCGGCGACGAAGAAGTCGAGTTTTCCGTCGGTGTCGCGGAGGATTTCCTCGGCGGTGGTGCGGCGGTGGACGGCGGGGTTGGAGGGGTTGGAGAACTGCTGGAGGATGACGCTGTTGGGGATCTGCCTGTTGAGCTCCTCGGCGCGGGCGATGGCGCCCTTCATGCCTTTGGAACCCTCGGTCAGGACGAGGCGGGCGCCGAGGATCTTGAGGAGTTTGCGGCGCTCGAGGGACATCGTCTCGGGCATGGTGAGGATGAGCTTGAGGCCCTTGGCGGCGGCGACAAAGGCGAGGGCGATGCCGGTGTTGCCGGAGGTCGGCTCGATCAGGGTGGTCTCGGGCGTGATGCGGCCGGAGGCGAGGGCGTCGTCAATCATGGCGAGCCCGATGCGGTCCTTCACGCTGGAGAGCGGGTTGAAGAACTCCAGCTTGAGGAGGATTTCGGCCTTGGCCCCACGGGCGGCGGCGGTGCGGTTGAGGCGGACCAGGGGGGTGTTGCCGATGGTCTCGGTGATGTTGTTGAGGATGCGGGACATGAGAGAGCTGAAAGTAAAAAAGGAGAACCCAAAAACGGTGAGGGAGAGGAAGCGGGGTGCTCAGATGGCGTAGTCCTCGGGGAAGGTCGCGCCCTGGCGCAGGCGGAGGCTGACTTTGTCGCCGCTGCGGAGGGCGAGGGCGGCCAGCTCGGAGCGCGATATTTCGGCTTCGACCAATTCCCCCTCGGGTGTCTCGAGCGAGACGTGGGCGACGGAGCCGGCGGCGTGGAGGTGGCGCACGGTGGCGGGATGGCCGCCGCGGTTGGCGGTGGGGCCGAGGATCTCGACATCGTGGGGGCGGACATAGATGTGGCCCGCGTAGCTGTCGCTGATCGGGGACTTCTCGGCGAACCGGTTGGCGGGCAGTTTGTTGACGTTGCCGAGGAACTGGTAAACGAAGGGCGAGGCGGGCAGGTCGTAAACCTCCTGGGGCGTGCCGACCTGCTCGA
>JANOBW010000184.1:0-2281 GCA_031411855.1 Opitutia bacterium | reverse complement strand
CCGATCATGACCATGCCGGCGACCACCAGGTCGTAGCGTTTGCCGGCGTTGCGGGCGTCAATGATGAGATAGCCGAGGCCGCTGTTGACGGCGATCATCTCGGCCGCGACGACGACCAGCCAGGCCACGCCCAGGGCGATGCGGATACCGGTGATGATCTGCGGGAGGCAGGCGCGGAAGATGACGAGGCGGAACAGCTCCCCCTGGCTGAGGCCGAAGTTTTGCGCGGCGCGGACATAGACCGGCTGCATGTTCTGCACCGCCGCCATGGCCGAGACGGTGATGGGGAAAACGCTGGCGAGGAAGATGAGGAAAACGGGGGCGGCGTCGGAGATGCCAAACCAGAGGATGGCGACGGGAATCCAGGCGATGGGTGAGATGGGGCGGAAGATCTGGATCATCGGGTTGAAGGCCTGGAAGGCCCACGAATACCAGCCGAGCACGAGCCCGAGGGGGACGCCCACCAGCACGGCCAGGCCAAAGCCCCAGGTGACGCGGAAGAGGGAGGCCACGATGTATTTGAGCAGCAGGCCTTTCTGAATCAGTTCCAGAAGACCTCCGGCCACCTCCAGGGGTTTGGGAAACAGGTCGCTGCCGGAGGCCCGCACGCCCAGATCCCAGGCGAGGAGGAAGAGGAAACCGACGAGGAGGGGCAGGCCGAGTGTGGCCAGGGCGGAGGCGGAGCGGGGACGGTGGGCGGCGCTCATTTTTCACCCTCCCACGCGTGGGGTGCCAGCTTCGACGCCTCGGCGGCGAAGCTGGTGTCGGTGTAGTCCTCGAAGTGGGCCTTGCCGGTCAGAATGCCCGCCTCTTTGCCCAGGGCCTCGATCTCCTCGAAGTTTTGCCTCAGGGGCACGAGATCGGTGTATTTCACGCGGTCCGGGGGCTTGCTGAGCACATAGGTGAGCAGGCGCGGGTTTTGGTTGTAGTAGTTTTTGGCGACAAACTGGGCGGCCTCCATGCGGTGGTCGGGGTTGGAGTCGAGCCACTTGCCGCTTTTGGCGATGCCGTTGACCAGTTCCTGGATCTCGGCCCGGTGGTCCCTGATCGCGTCCTCCCGCACGGCCAGCACGCAGGAGATGAAGTTGGGCCACACATCCTTGGTCAGGTAGAGCACGCGGCCGTAGCCGTCGAGTTCGGTCTGGGCCATGAAGGGTTCGCCGGAGGTGACGGCGTCCACCGTTTTGGCGTAAAGGGCGGCCGGCATGTCGGGCGGCGGCATCTCCACGATGTTGATGTCGTTGATGCTCATCCCGCGGTCACGCAACGCCTTGTAGAGCAGGAGTTTTTGGTTGGCGAAACGGCCGGGGACGGCGACGCGTTTCCCCTTCAGGTCCTCGATTTTGAAAATCCGCGAGTCCTTGTGGACCATCATGGCGGTGCCGTCGCGGTGGCCGAGGTAAACGATCTTGAGGGGCACGCCCTGCTCGCGCAGCGCCATGGCCATGGGGGCGAGGATGAAGGTGGCGGGCATCTTGTCGGGCTGGCCCAGAAACATTTCCTTCAACTCGGGAAAACCGTTGAACCTCATGGGCTCGAAGAGGTTGTCGCCCGTCATGCTCTTGTTGATGAAGTCGGTGACCGGGCAGGTCAGGTGGCAGGTGACGGGGAGAAAACCGACTCCGAACTTGTGCAGGGAAACGGAACCCTTGGAACCGGCCGTGCTGTCAAAGAGACGCAGGTTCAGGCCCGAGTGGAGGGCCGTGATGCCGACGGTCCAAAGAAGGGTGAAGAGTAAGAGTGTTTTGCGAAGGGACATGGGGTGGCACAAACGTGTTAGCATCCATCGGGTTAAGGGTGAGGGCGAGATGAATGAACCTCGGTGAAAAAATCAACCCCGGGCGTGGAGTCGGTGGATTTTGAGCCGATGGAGGTGGGGGCGGGGCCGAGATGACTCTCGCACTGATGGTGGTTTTCCCTGTCTTTCGGACATGTCTCCCACTCCCCTTATGAAACAACTTCTCCTTCTGTGGGCCCTGTTCACCTGCGCCGCCCGGGCCGCCGACGGCGGGTTTCTCTTCGTCACCTTCAAGGGTGAGGCCACCCCGATGACCGAGCAGATCTACTTCGCCCACAGCCAGGACGGCAAACAGTGGGACGCGCTCAAAGGCGGAGAGCCCGCGCTCGTCAGCAAACTCGGGGAAAAGGGCGTCCGCGATCCCTACATCCTCCGTTCCCACGACGGGAAGACGACCTACCTGCTGGCCACCGACCTTTCCATCAACCTCAACCGCGACTGGGGACGCGCCGTGACCAAGGCCAGCAAGTCCATCGTGATCTG
>JANOBW010000183.1:0-24671 GCA_031411855.1 Opitutia bacterium | reverse complement strand
GGCCGCCGTGGAAATCCCAGCCGCGCTGGTAAACCTGGGTGAAGCGGACGCCGCGTTCGGCCAGGCGCCTGGCCATGAGGCAGTTGTGGGCGAAGGAGCCGGGGGTCTTGGCGTCGGGGCCGTAGAGTTCCCAGGTGCTCTCGGGTTCGTCGGAGAGGTCGGTGAGTTCGGGGACGCTCGTCTGCATCTTGCCGGCCAGCTCGTATTGGGCGATGCGGGCGCGGGTCTCGGGGTCGCCCCAGCCGTCGAAGGTGCGGGCGTTCTGCTCGTTGATGCCCTCGACGAGTTCCCGGCGCAGGGCGGGGCTCATGCCCTCGGGGTTTTTCAGGTAGAGCACCGGATCGCGGCCGGAGCGGAGCGCCACACCCGCGTGTTCGGTGGGGAGGAAGGAGCTGGACCAGAGGCGCGGCGTGACGGGCTGGCCGGAGGTGCCGGGGAGCAGGTTGGAGTTGAGGACGACGAAGCTGGGCAGGTTGGCGTTGTGGCTGCCGAGGCCGTAGGAGATCCAGGACCCGAGGGACGGGCGGCCGGGGAACATGGCGCAGGTGTTCATCAGCATGATGGCGGGCTCATGGTTGATGGCGTCGGAATACATCGAGTGGATCATGGCCAGATCGTCCACGACTTTGGCGGTGTGGGGCAGGGCGTCGCTGACCCAGCGCCCGGACTGGCCGTGGCGGGCGAACTTGCGGGGGCTGGCGAGGACGGTGAAGCGGGCCTGGCCGGCGCTCATGCCTGAGGGTTTGAAGTCGGCCCCGAGGACGGACGGCGGCAGGTCCTTGCCCTGGAAGTCGGCGAGGGAAGGTTTGTAGTCGAACAAATCCATGTGGGGCGGACCGCCGGCCATGAACAGCCAGATGACGCGTTTGGCCGGGGCGTTTCCGGTCAGGTGCCGGGTTTCCGAGGCGCGGCTTTCGAGGGAGGCGAGGGCGAGCGCGCCGAGGCCGAGGCCCGAGGTTTGCAGAAAGTGGCGGCGGTTCATGGGGTGGGGCTGTTGAACTGAATCCGGTGTTTCCCCGGATTCAGGAATTAAAAATTAAAAATTAAAAATGGGCGAACTGCGTTCGGATTCCGCCTGCGGCCCGGCCTAAGAGATGTTTTTGCAAGTGCTTTCCGCATAGCTTCTTCGGTTGAGTTCATTTGTTGAGAAACTCGTCGCAGTTGAGGAAAATGCTGGCGAGGCTCATCCAGGCGGCGAGTTCCACCGGGTCGAATTGGGAAGGCGCAAGGCTGTCGCCCTGAGCGAGGAGGTTGGCCGAGCTGGCCGCATCAAGACTGGTCCTGATGCGGGCCAGGCGGGCCTCGTAGCTTTTGCGCTCGGGCTCGGTGAGGACGCGGGACAGGGTGCGGAGGGCGATGAAGTCGAGGCGTTCCCCGGTCGTGGCAGCCTGTTCGACCGCGTGCTGGGCGAGGACACGGGCGGCTTCGAGGAAGGTGGTGTCGTTCATCAGCGCCAGGGCGGTGAGCGGTGTGTTGGTGCGGTTGCGGCGGGCGCAGGCGGCGAGGCGGTCGGGGGCGTCGAAGATGTCGAGCTCGGGATGGACCGCGGTGCGTTTGACGAACTGGTAGAGACTGCGGCGGTAGGCCATGGGGCCCTGGTGGCGCTTGTAGAGGTGGGTGTCGGAGGGGTAGCTGTTTTCCCAGACGCCCTCGGGCTGGTAGCCGAGGAAACTGGGTCCGCCGACCTTGTCGTGGACGAGCAGTCCGGCGGCCTGGAGGGCGGAATCGCGCAGGGGCTCGGCATCGAGGCGGAAACGCGGGCCGCGGGAGATGAGACGGTTGCGCGGGTCCTTTTCGAGGGCCACCGGGGTCAGCTTGGCGGACTGGCGGTAGGCCATGGACAGGACGAGCTGGCGGTAAACGCGTTTCATCTGCCAGCCGTGGTCGCGGAAGTCCACGGCCAGCCAGTCGAGCAGTTCGGGGTGGCTGGGGCGGTCGCCGACGATGCCGAAATCCTCGGCGGTTTCGACCAGGCCGGAGCCGAAGAGCTCCAGCCACATGCGGTTGACGGCGACGCGGGCGGTGAGCGGGTTTTCCTTCATGGTCAGCCACTTGGCCAGGCCGAGACGGTTGGGAGGTGTTCCCGGCGGAGGCGGCGGCAGGAAGGCCGGGGTGGCGGCGTAAACGCGTTCGGTGCGGTTGGCGTATTCGCCGCGGCTGAGGATGTGGGCGAAGGCCGGGGCGGGTTTCTCCTGGCAGACGAGGGTGCCGACGCCGAGCGTGCCCTCATACATCTGTTGGAGGGTGTCGCTGAGCTTGTTGCCCTCCTTGATGTTGTTCGCGCCCTGGTAGTGGGCGACCTGGACCTTGGCGGTGAGCTCATCCATTTCCTTCTGGGCCCGGGCGATGTCGGCCTTGAGCTCCTTGGCCCTGGCGTCCTCGGCGAAGCAGGCGTTGCGGGCGGCGTCGCGCTCGAAGGGATTCCAGGATTTGCCGCCCTTGGTGTCGGCCGAGAGATAAGCGGGCTGGGCGGCCAGCACTTCGGCAAGGGGATCAAGGACGGGCAGCTGGGCCACCTCGGTATCGGTGAGGACGCGCCGGTAGAGGCGCAGGTCCTGAAGGCCGACACCGCGGAGGGGATTCGAGCCCTCCTCGCCGTTGCCCCGGCGGCCCAGGTTGAAGGGGACGGAGGTGCGGATGGTGCCGCTGAGTTTGTCGTTCTGCACCTGCGCGGCCGAGGGCTGGCCGTTGAGGTAGAATTTGATGCCCGCAGCCTTGCCGGAGCCGTCGTAGGTGGCCGCGACGTGGGCCCATTGTATGCGTGCGATGGAGCCTTCGGAGATGGCCTTGGCGGCGTTGTCGGGCCAGGAGTTGATCAGGTGCATGCTGATGCGGCCCTTCTCCAGAAACAGATCCCAGCCGCGCAGTTTCCCGGTGCCGTCCATGCGCGAGAGGATGGCTCCCTGGCTGGAGCCCTGGCCGAGCGGCTCCTCGTTCCAGCGCACCCAGGCGGCGACGGTGAAGGGCTGGTCCTTGTCGAAGTCGCCGACTTCGGGCATCTGGTAGCGGGTGTTGTTGTCGAGGCGGAAGGAGCTGCCGAGGTGCGGGTATTCGTCGCGGAGGGGCGGGGCGGACTCATACGGGTAGGTTTTGCCGCTGACGGTGTCGCGGATCACGCCCCGGCCGGCGATGCCTTCGTCGAGTTTGAAACGGCTGAGCAAGTCTTTCGCGGGCAGAGCCTTGGGACCTTGCGGTGAGCGCAACCAGGAGTCAACGCGGGCCTCCGAGCCGTCGAGGAGAGACTTGAGTTCCGCCTGGGCCTTGGACCTGCGGGCCAGCGCGGCCTCGAAGGCGGCGCGGTCCTCGTCCTTGGGCAGGACCTGGAAGGGCAGCCAGTTGTCGGAGTCGTCGTGCCAGGGCTTTTCGGTGAGGTTTCCGAAATAGGCGGTGAGGGAGTAGAAGTCGCGCTGGGTGAGAGGGTCGTATTTGTGGTCGTGGCAGACGGCGCAGCCGGTGCTCATGCCCATGAACGTGACACCGAAGGCCTCGGTGCGCTCGCGTTTGACGTTGCACCACAGGTCCTGCGGGATGGCGCCGCCCTCGCCGGAGGCGATGCCGGCGCGGACGAAGCCGGTGGCCACGAGGGAGTCGAGGCCGCCGCCCGGGAGGAGGTCGCCGGCAAGTTGTTCGGTAACGAAACGATCGAAGGGTTTGTCGCCGCCGAAGGCCCTGATGACATAGTCGCGGTAGGGCCAGATGGACCGGTAGCAGTCCACGTGGATGCCATGGGTGTCACCGTAGCGGGCGTAGTCGAGCCAGTGGCGGGCGCGGTGCTCGCCGTAGGCCGTGGTGGCAAGGAGACGGTCCACCACCTTGGCGTAGGCGGTGTCGTTGTCGGCCGGGTCCTGGGTGAAGCTTTCGATCTCCCCGGGTGTCGGCAGGAGGCCGGTGAGGTCGAGGGTGACGCGGCGGAGGAGGCTGTGGCGGTCGGCCTCGGGGTTGGGCGTGAGGCCTTCCGCCTCCAGTGTGGCGAGGACGAAGGCGTCTATCGGTGTCCGGCCCCACGTTTTGTCCCGGACGGCCGGCGGAGGCGCCTGCCTGGGCTCCTCGAAGGCCCAGTGGTTGCGAAACTCCGCGCCCTGGCTGATCCATTCGCGGAGGAGAGCGATCTGCGCGGGGCTGAGGAGTTTCTCCACGTCCTGCGGCATGCGTTTCCTGGGATCGTGGGACTCGATGCGGGCGATGAGTTCGCTTTCGTCGGGGCGGCCCGGAACGATGGTGCGGCGGCCGGCGGGGTTGACGAAACCGAGGGCCTTGTCGCGCAGGTCAAGGCGGAGGGTTTCCCCGGTGGCGCTGACCGCCTTCTTGGCCCGGCTGGCGGTGTCAGGGCCGTGGCAATGGTAGCAGTGGTTCGAGAGGATGGGCTGGACGTCGCGGTTGTAGTCAATCCGTCCGTCCGCGTGGGCGTCCGCCACGGTCCGGCTTTGCGGCCCGCAGCCAACGGAAAACATCGCCAAGCCCAGAGTCAGGGCGGCCGGCAAAAGTTTCCGGGAGGAGGGGAGGGGGCGGATGGCGCGGGCCGGTTTCATTCGTGCGGGAAGAGTGTCATCATCAAGTCAGTGGGATGGAGGGTCAGGTTCCCTTGCACACATTCCCCGGCCCGCACATCCCGGACGCAAAGACACACATCAGGCCCGGCGGTGGTTCCGCCCCGGGTCAAAAGCGGGCATCCCATGGCGGTCAAGTTTTGGGGCTCGCGCGTTTTCATGGGCTCAGTCCTCGCTGTCGTCGCGGCCGGCCGCCCAGGGCGTGGGCTGGTGGGTGGCCTTCCAGGCGGCGTAGTGGGCTTCGAGGCGTTTGGCGTCGTCCGGCCTTTCGGCCGCGAGGTCCTTCGTTTCCGAACGATCCTTGGCGAGGTCGAAGAGGAGGGGGCCGGGGGTCTTGGCGTCGCCATGGACGAGTTTGAGGTCGCCGTCGCGCACGGCCCAGCTGGGTCCGCTTTTCCAGTAGAGGGTCTGGTGGGGTCGGCCCTCCTTTTTCCCGGTGAGGTAGGGGAGGAGGTTGGCGCCGTCGAGGGGCTGGCCGGGGGACTTTTCGATGCCGGCGGCGGCGAGGGAGGTGGCGAAGAGGTCGAGGCTGATGACGGGGGCGTCCACGGTTGTGCCGGCGGGGATCACGCCCGGCCATTGGACGGCGAAGGGGACGCTGATGCCGCCTTCCCAGGAGGAGCCCTTGTGGCCGCGGAGGGGGAGGTTGTCGTGGCCGGCCGCGCCGCCGTTGTCGTTGAGGAAGAAGACGAGGGTGTTTTCCCACAGACCTTCCTTTTTGAGGGAGTCGAGGACGGTGCCGACGGCCCGGTCGAGGGCGCTGGTCATGGCCCTGATCTTGTTTCCGCCGGCCTTGTCGAGGTCCTCTTTGGCGGCCTGCATGGGCCCGTGGGTGGCGTTGAAGGCAAGGTAGAGGAAGAAGGGTTCGTCCTTGTGGCGGGCGATCTGGACGGCGGCCTCGCGGGCCAGCTCGTCTGTCATGTAGTCAAACTTCTCGGGTTTGACCGGCTCGCGGTCGCGCAGGAGCTGGTTGAGGCGGGTGCCTTTTTCGAGGGGGAAGTAGCTGCGGGCACCCTGGAGGAAGCCGTAGTAGTCGGTGAAGCCGCGCTCCATCGGGTGGAACTTGGGGGCGTAGCCGAGGTGCCATTTGCCGAGGGCGATGGTGCGGTAGCCGGCGGGTTTGAGCACGGCCGGAAGGAGTGTCTCGGAGAGGGGCAGTCCGTTGGTCTCGCTGTAGGCGGCCGGGATGTTGAACTCGTGGCCGAAACGCTGCTGGTAGCGCCCGGTGAGGAGGCCGGCCCGCGTGGGGCTGCACACGCAGCCGGACACATAGCCGTGGGTGAAATTGGTCCCGGCGGCGGCGATGGAGTCTATCCGCGGGGTGGCGATGGTGGTGGAGCCGGTCAGGGAAAACTCATGGTAGCCGGCGTCGTCGGAGAGCAGGATGACGATGTTGGGTTTGCGGGCGTTTTTCGTTTCCACGGCCCACAGCAGGCTTCCGAGCAGAAGGAGGAGGCCGAGGGCGGTTTGGCGGTGGCGGTGGTGGGGCGGGGGCATGGGACAGGGGTGACAAACAATTGCCCGGAGGAAAAGTCGCAAACGCGGGGTGGCCGTTGGGGCATGTGATGTCTCTCCTTGCCAAGGGAGGCGGTTCGGGCAGGTTTGCCGCTCACTTTGTTCCATTTCTGGACCTCGCCGGCCCCTGGCTGCCGAGGTCCAGCCGTTTTCAGAGGCCATCCTTTCCCACTCACGAAATTCTCACATGCCGCGCCGTTCCACGAAACCCGCCGCCCCGGCCCCGTCCGTGCTCGCCGTCCCACCCAAGCCCACCACCGCCGCCGTGGCCGGCGCGCCCCGTTTTTTCAACCGCGAGCTGAGCTGGCTGGCCTTCAACCGGCGCGTCCTCGTCCAGGCCCAGAACTCCGCCTACCCGCTGCTGGAGCGCATCCGTTTCCTTTCCTTTGTGAGCTCCAACCTGGACGAGTTTTACGAGATCCGGGTGGCCGGGCTTCTTCAGCAGCAGGACGCCAACCTGCGCGAGATCACCCCCGACGGCCTGCCCGTCTCCGACCAGCTCCGCCGCATCCACGGTGAGACGCTCTCCCTGCTCCGCGACGAATACGCCTGCTGGTCCGGCGACCTCCTCCCTTCCCTCAAACGCGAGGGCATCCAGTTCAAAAGCTGCTCCGAACTCACCCCCCGCGAACTGGCCTGGATCCGCGCCTACTTTGAGAAACAGGTCCTGCCCGTCCTGACCCCGCTGGGGGTGGACCCCTCGCACCCGTTTCCCCAGATCGCGAACAAGACCCTCAACCTCCTCGCCACCCTGACCGACCCCTCGACAGGCGAACGCGAGGTGGCCGTCATCCCCGTCCCCCGCATCCTTCCGCGGGTCGTCCAGATCGGTCCCCAGGCGGCCCGCACGCCCGTCCTCATCTTCCTGAGCGACATCCTCAAGACCTTCGCCTCGCTGCTTTTCCCCGGTTACCAGATTGACAACATCAAGGCCTTCCGGGTCACGCGGAACAGCGACCTTTATTTCGATGAGGAAGAAGCCAGCAACCTGCTCCTCACGATCGAGGAGGAGCTGCACAAACTCCGCAAGGGCGCGGCCGTGCGCCTGGAAATCGAGGAGGGGACCGAAGCCGCCTCGCTGCGGTTAATCGTTGAGGGTCTGAAACTTCCGAAGGAGTTCATCTTCACCCTGCCCGGTCCGATCAACCTGCTCCGCCTCATGGGTGTGTATGAGATGCTGGACCGGCCCGACCTGAAGTTTCCCCCCCACGTGCCCCGCGTGCCGCCGGAACTGGCCGAGGGGGCCGATCTCTTCGGCTCGATCCGCACCCGCGACATCCTCCTCCACCATCCCTACGACTCCTTCATGCCGGTGGTGGACTTCATCGGCCGCGCAGCGCACGACCCCGACGTGCTCGCCATCAAGCTCACCCTTTACCGCACCTCCAGTAACTCCCCCATCATCGAGGCCCTCGGCGAGGCCTCCCGTCGCGGCAAGCAGGTGACGGTGCTGATCGAGCTCAAGGCCCGTTTCGACGAGGCCAAGAACATCCTCTGGGCCCGCCGTCTGGAGGAGGCGGGAGTCCATGTGGTGTATGGGCTTACCGGACTCAAGACCCACTGCAAATGCTGCCTCGTGGTGCGCCGCGAGGGCCGCGTGCTCCGCCGCTACGCCCACATCGGCACGGGCAACTACCACCCGACCACGGCCCACCATTACACCGACCTCAGCCTGCTCACGGCCAACGAGGACGTGACCGGCGATGTCGCCGCCGTCTTCAACGCCCTGACCGGCTTCGCCCGCCAGCACGCCTTCAAGAAACTCCTGGTCGCCCCGCACAACCTTCACGGCCAGATCCAGAAACTGATCCGAACCGAGGCGGACAACGCCCGCAACGGCCGCCCCGCCCGCATCCGCGTGAAGTGCAACAGCCTGGTGGACCGCGAGACGATCGAGAGCCTCTACGCCGCCTCCCGCGCCGGAGTTTCCATCCACCTGGTGGTCAGGGGGATCTGCTGCCTCGTCCCGGGCGTGCCCGGCCTGAGTGAGAACATCACCGTGACCTCCATCCTGGGCCGCTACCTGGAGCACAGCCGCGTCTTCCACTTTGAAAACAGCGCCGGCGACCCGGTCGTGCTCCTTGGCAGCGCCGACTGGATGCCGCGCAACTTCTTCCGCCGTGTCGAGGTCGTCTGCCCCGTCGAGGACCCCGTCCTGCGCCAGCGCCTGATTGACGACATCCTGACCCCGAGCCTGGAGGACAACAAGTTTTCCACCACCCTGGGACCGGACGGCATCTACCGTCCCACCGCCCAGACCAAGACCACCGGCAAAAACGGCAAGGCGAACGGCAAGGAACCCTACTTCAGTTCGCAGGAGCATTTCCTGGCCCAATCCGCCAGCCTGAGGGACCGCGAGACCCGGGTGGTCCGCCCGGACCCGTTTGCGGCCCGGAAACGCTGAGTGGGAGTTGGTTAGTGCGCAGCACCGTGGAGTGCGGCGACCCTGTCGCCGCTGTGAGGCATCGCGACCCTGTCGCGGCCTCGGCGTGACCTTCGCCGGAAACGGTGGGAGTTGTGCGGAAGTTTTTGGGCACCACGACCTGCCACGGCCCGGCAACAGGGTTGCCCTGGGCCACAGCGACAACAGGGTTGTCGCACTCCACGGTGCTTCGCACTTACGATACCTTGAACCGGCCCCGGGCGGGTGGGAGGGAAGGTGCCCCGTCCCCTTTGTTTCGGTCCCGGGACGGAGTTTCGGGAAGTTTCCTCGCCCCAAGGTTTGAGTTGGCTTGACCTCCCCTTGCCCGCAGCGGGAGGTTGGCGTTCGGTTTGGGGTGACGGAGGAAATGGGTGCGAGACCTGTTTCCCGCCTCTGGTTTTCCCGACGAAACGCCCTGCCGGCACACCCATCTGATCCAGTCATGAGCGGCCACACAATCGAACCCGCCATCAAGGCGCTGATGGACGCGCGCAACTTCACGGCGCTGCGCACCGTTTTCGAAGGCTGGGCCCATGCGGATGTGGCCGACTGCCTCGGGCAGCTTCCCGACGACGCCCGGGCCATCGCCTTCCGCATGCTGCCCCAGGTCAAGGCCGCCAAGGTGTTGGAATACATGGATGCGCCGACCCAGGCGAACGTCCTCAAGGCCCTGGGAAACGAGGACGCCGCGCGGGTCCTGAACGACATGTCGCCGGACGACCGGACGGCCTTTCTGGAGGAACTGCCGCCGCAGGCCGTGATCCAGGCACTCACGCTCCTCTCACCCAAGGAACGCAAGATCGCCCAGGCCCTGCTCAATTATCCCGTCGGCAGTGTGGGCCGGCTGATGACCCCGGATTTCATCAGTGTGCGGGATGATTGGACGGTCCTTCAGGTCATCCAGCACGTGCGCCAGCATGGCCAGGATTCGGAAACCCTCAACGTGATCTACGTGACGGACGACTCCGGGAAGCTGATTGACGATGTGCGCATCCGGGAATTCCTCCTCAAACCCTTTGACACCAAGGTCAGAGACCTGCGGGACGACAACTTTGTCGCGCTCCGGGCCTCGGACGACAGCGCGGACGCCGGAAAAGTTTTCAAACGCTACGACCGCAACACCCTCCCGGTGGTGGATTCCGAGGGCCGGCTGATCGGGATCGTGACGATTGACGACGTGATTGACGTGATCGAGGAGCAGACGACCGAGGAGATCCAGAAGATCGGCGGCCTGGAGGCCCTGGACGAACCCTACACGACGATTTCCCTGCCCCGGATGATCCGCAAGCGGGCCGTCTGGCTGGTGGTGCTGTTTCTCTCGGAAATGCTCACGGCGACCGCCATGGGCCACTATGCCAAGGAGATCGAAAAGGCCGTGGTGCTGGCCATCTTCCTGCCCCTCATCATTTCCAGCGGTGGCAACTCGGGCTCGCAGGCCACCACACTCATCATCCGCGCCATGGCCATCGGGGAGGTCCAGTTGCGGGACTGGTGGAAGGTGCTGCGCCGTGAAATCGGCACAGGGCTCTGGCTGGGCCTGATCCTCGGTGTGATCGGCTTTTGCCGGATCATCCTCTGGCAGGAACTCGACCTTCAGGACTACGGGCCGCATTTCTGCCTGGTGGCGGCGGCGGTGGGATTTTCCCTCGTGGGCGTGGTGCTGTGGGGGTCGGTTTCCGGCTCGATGCTGCCCTTTGTGCTGCGGCGGGTGGGGCTGGACCCGGCCACCTCCTCGGCCCCGTTTGTGGCCACGCTGGTGGATGTGACCGGCTTGGTCATTTACTTCAACGTCGCCTATTTCGTGCTGCGGGGCACGATTTTGTAAGAGGGCTTTACGGTTTGGTTTGGATAAACAAAGGGTGGGAACAAGCCCCGGTCCTGACCGTCCAAACGTGTCTGCCCGTTGTTTTCGGCTCGTTTGTCCAAAACCTCGTGCCACCTTCCACAGCTCTCCCACACATGATCACCCGCATCGCCCTCACACTCGCTCTCAGCGCCTCCGCCTGCCTTTCCCAGGCCGCCGAAACCGCCCTTTTCAACGGCAAGGACCTCACCGGTTGGGAGGGTAACACCAAGGTCTGGTCGGTGCAGGACGGCTGCATCACCGGCAAGACCGGAGCCGAGGGCGACACCAAGCTGAAGCACAACACTTTCCTCGTCTGGCGTGCCGGCAAAGTTTCCAATTTCGAACTGACCTTCAAATACAAGATCGTGGACAAGGACGGCAAGGGCGAGGGCTTCGGCAACAGTGGCGTCCAATACCGCTCCAAGGAACTCAAGCCCGGCGAATCAGGCATCATCATTTCAGGTTACCAGGCCGACTTCGAGGTCGGCAAAACCTACAGCGGCATTCTTTACGAAGAAAAGGGCCGTGGCATCCTGGCGAAGCGTGGTGAAAAGACCGTCATCAAGGAGGGCAGTGGCAAACCGGAGGTCACGGGCAGTGTCGGCAAAAGCGACGAGATCCAAGCCAAGATCAAGCAGGCTGATTGGAACGATTACAAGATCGTCGCGAAGGGCAACCACCTCCAGCATTTCATCAACGGCCTCCAGACGGTTGATGTCGTGGACGAACAGGCCTCCAAGGCCGCCAAGGAAGGGGTTCTCGCCCTTCAGGTCCACGCCGGCGAGCCCATGACGGTGCAGTTTAAGGACCTGGTCCTGAAAACGGACTAATCGGCCTGGTCTGGTCCGGATTTTTTACCGATCTCCCTCCGCCTGGGCGGGGGGAGATTTTTTTTGCCCGGTTTTGGTCACTCCCGGGAAAAACCATCGCCGTTTAGAGCTGGAACCATCGCCTTTTCCGGGTTGAACCTGTGGCGTCGGGAACCGGCCGAGAAGCGTGGACACAAAAAAACCACGGTGAGAGGTTCGGACTCTCTACCGTGGTTTTGAAGGAGGGACGTTACGATGGGTCCGCGTGCGCTTTACTTCTTGGCGGGAGGTAGGTTGACCACGACCTCACCGGGCTTCTTTTCGTCGGTGTGGACGGTGAAGCTGCGGCCCGTCAGTTTCTCGAGCAGGCTGATGCCGAAGAAGCCGTTCATGAGGCCGCCGGTGTCGCCGGAACCGCCGCCGCCACCGATGACGAGGTTTTCGGGGATGAGCTTGAGGTTGCTGCCGGCGATCTTCTCGACGACGCGGATCTGGCCAAAGACGTCCTTGCCCATGGCCTCGACCTCAAGGCGGTAGGCTTCGGCGTTGGAGCGGCCCTTCGAGAGGATGACTTCGGCCTCGGCGTTACCCAGTTTCGAGGTGGCCTCGGCGTTGGCGCTGGCGGTGACCTTGGTGGCCTCGGCCTGGGCGTTGGCGCGGAGCTTGATGGCTTCGGCCTCACCGGTGGCCTGGAGGATGGCGGCGGCCTTGGAGCCCTCGGCCTCCTTCACCTTGCCTTCGGCGACGTTCTTTTGGATTTCCACGTTCCGCTCGGATTCCACGACCTTGGGCTGCATGGCGGCCTGGGCGGTGGCGTTTTCAAGGGCGCGGCGTTCGTCCTGCGCCTCCTTCTGCGTGGCGTAGGTTTTCTTCTCCTGCTCGGCGATCTGGCGGTTGGTCACCGTCTTGGTCAGCTCGGCGGGGAGGACCACGTCGGCGATGAGGGTGTCCTTGGAGTCAATGTGGTGGACCTTGAGGACGCCATCAATGTGTTCCTTGGCCTTCTCCTGCAGCTCTTTGCGCTCGGTGTAGAGGTCGAGGGCCTTGATGTATTGGGCGGAGTTGCGGAAGTGAGAACTGATGGCGGGCTCGAGCACCTGCGAGATCATGTTTTTGACGGACCCGAGGTTGGCGATGACCTTGGGGGCGTTTTTCATCGGGATGTGGATGATGACGCTGACGTCCATGTTGACGTTGAAGGCATCGGCCGTGCGCAACGTGATGGTCTTGAGGCTGGAGTCGAGTTCGTGGGCGCTGGAGCGGCTGTCCGCCCAGTTGAGCAGGATCTGCGTGGTGGGGACGATGTCCACCTTGAGGATCTTGGTGTTGAGCGGGTGTTTGCCGGGTTGGAGCGGGTCGGACCAGATGCCCTTGTTGCCATTGGCCACGATCTTGGCGTTGACGGCGTCGTCCGTCAGGTCGGCCCCGTCGGGACCGACATAACTCGTCACGACACCGCAGAAGCCGATGTCCACCCGGATCATGGGAGCTTTTTCGACGGAGGCGAACCACGGGTTGATGGCGTAGTTACCGGCGCGGAGGACGGGGATCTGGAGACCCTTCTGGCCGCCGGCGGCGAGGAAGGCGGCGGGGTCCTGGAAGTTGTTGTGGGTGCCGAGGGGAAGCTCCTCGGCGGCGATCTTGGTGGAGTCCACGATGGGTTTGCCTTCGAGGATGGTCACGATGCCCACCTGGTCGGCCTCGATGGATGTCCAGTCCACCACGCTGATGACCTTGAAGAGGGCGGGGTTGATGCGGTAGCGGCCGGGCATGAGGACGTCGAGCTGGCGCCCCTTTTCCCCGCCGTTTTTGATGAAGGCCTCGCCGTCGAAGAAGTTGTTGTGGCCGTTGACTTTGGTGGCCAGCAGGCGTCCTTCGGGGATGCGGGCGCCGTCCGTGGCTTCGACGAGTCCGATCTGACCGCCCTTGATCTCGGTGATGGGGCGTTTCTCCACCTTGAAGAGGATGGTGTTGATGCGGTAGAAACCGGGGACGAGGAAGAAGATCTGGGGGCCTTTCTGGCCGCCGTTGCGGATGAAGGCCTGGGCGTCCTGGAAGCTGTCGCAGGGGACGGGCGATCCGAAGTTGCCGCCGTCGCGGGTCACGCGGTTGCCGGCGATGGATTCGACGTAGCCGACCTCGTTGTCCTCGATCATGATGGCGTCCACAATGAACACCTCGAAGAGCATCGGGTTGATCTTGTATTCGCCTTCCGGGAGGATGTCGAGCTGGGGGCCTTTCTCACCGCCGTTGCGGAGGAAGGCCTCGCCGTCCTGGAAGAGGTCGCACTCCACGGATTTCGCCATGAAGTTGCCGGACGGGATCGGGGCGCCGGTGATGGCGCGGATCACCCCGACCTTGTTGGGCGGAATCTCGATGAAATTGCTCTTGGAGGTCTTGTAGATAAACGGGATGAGCAGGTGGAAACCCGGGCCGAGGACGCGGGCCTGCACGCCGACCTCATTGCTCAGCGCCACGGTGCGGCCGTCCGGCATCTGTTTGCCGAACCAGCGGCGTTCGAGGGTGACGATCTGGTCACCCCGGGCGATCGTGATCGAGTTGTAGAGCACGATCAGCAGCGGGACGATGAGGGCGAACCAGCCGAGGTGGTCGCCGATGAATTGAAGGATGGTAAGAATCATGGGAAGAGTGGTTTGGATGTGGATATGCGTGGCCGAAAGGCGTGCGCAAACGCGGTTGGCTTAGGACGGGCAAAGGGACTCCAGAATTGTGGAATCCGCCCAGCTCTAATCGGGGAGTTTTGCCGTGAAACACACGGGCGTTCTCGGTGAAATCCGGTGGATCTCACGGCTGGCGGGACTGGAGATGATCCATAAACCCGACGGTGTTTTGACCGGGGCGAATCGGTCTAAGTGTTTTGTATTCAACGCAGTAGGATGAAATCCCGGTGGCCCGGGATATGGTGATCCTGTCTGGGGCGGCCCGGCGATTCAATGAGAAAGGGAAAAACCGGTTTTGAACATCGAACGTCGAACTTGGAACGTCCAACGTTGAAGTCAAAGTCAGCGAAGGAGGCTTTTGATGGTTCACCCAGGTCCGAGCCGCGAGTTGGACGTTCGACGTTCCATGTTCGGCGTTCGATGTTCGGTCTTGGCTTCCGCGCAGTCCGGGCACTTTCCATAAAAAACAACCTCTTCCCCGGTGATCTCGAAACCGGGAGGGGCGTGGACGGAGAGATGGGGGGCTTCCATTTCCAGGAGAAACAGTTTCTGGCAGCCATGGCAGATCAGGTGGGGCCGGTGCTCGCGGCTGACCGGCTCGTAGCGGGGGGGCTGGCCCGGGTAATGGACGATCACGAGGGTGCCTTCCGTGACGAGGGTTGCCAGCTGGCGGAACACCGTCCGCAAGCCCAGGCGGGGCGCGAGTTTGCGTCCGGCTTCCCAGACCTCGGCGGCGGACAGCGGGCGCCGGGCCGTGGCAAAGGCACGGGACACCGCGGTCTTCTGAGAGGTCTGGCGCGGCGCGCTCACCGGCGTGGGTCGTTTTTTTTCGCCACTTTGGCGGCGGCTTTCTGCTCCTTGATAAAATCGCGGGTTTCGCGCCGGAGTTTTTTCACCTTGGTCTCGATTTTGGTCAGGGCCTGGGGGGTCATCCGGTCGATGAAAAGCACTCCGTTCAGGTGGTCCACCTCATGTTGGATGCAGCGGGCCAGCAGACCGTCGCAGGTCAGGGTATGAGACTGACCGTCAAGGTCTTGGTATTTCACCGTGATGGCGAGGGGGCGGATGACGGTGCCGCGGATGTCGGGAAACGAAAGACAGCCTTCCTCGTAGGGGCCGGCAGGGCCTTCGTGGGCTTCAACCACCGGGTTGGCCAGGGCCATGGGGAAGAGGAGGTCAAGCGGGGTGCGGCGGCCGTCCAGCTGATGGGAGAAATCGGCCTCCTTGTCGCGTTCACGGAGTTGGAGGTCCACGACGCAGAACTGGAGATCCAGGCCCACCTGTTGGGCGGCCAGGCCGATGCCTTCGGCGGCGAACATGGTGTCGAGCATGTCGTTGGCAAGCTGGCGCAGTTTGGCGTCGAAGCGCTCCACGCGGCGGCCGGGCGCACGCAGGACATCCTCATCGAAGTGGGTGATCCGTAACTTCATCTTGGTGTAACGCCGTAGCATCCCGAGGGCGGTCCGCGCAAGCATCTTGCGGGAGCCTTCGCTTGACCCGCCGTCAAATTTCGACATGAAACGATCCCAATGGCACGCAGCGCACGCAAACAAAGGGAGATCGACGCGCGGGAGGACCTCATCATCGGGGCCACCCGCAAACTTTTCGCCGCCCGGGGTTACCAGGGCTTTTCGATGGACGAGGTGGCCCGCGCGGTCGAATACGCCAAGGGCACCCTCTACCTTCATTTCGTTTCCAAGGAGGATCTCGCCGTGGCGGTGGCCACCTACAACCTCAGGCACCGCGCGGACCTCCTGGAAAAGGCCACGGCGTTCACGGGGAACTCCCGCGAGAAGCTGGCGGCCTGCGCCGCGGCCGACTCACTCTTTGTCGCGGCCAATCCCGATCACCATGATTGGGAGCACTTTCTGCGCCAGCCCTCCTTCTGGGACCGCGCCTCGGAAAAACGCCGCGCCGACCACCTCAAGGAAACCCTGCGCGGCATGGGGGTGCTGGAGGGCATCGCCCGGCTGGCGGTGGAGGAGGGCAATCTCAAGCTCGCCGCCGGCCGCCAGATCAACGATGTGGTCTTCGCGGTGGTGGCCGCCGCCCTGGGCGGCATTTTCGCGGGTTCGGTCCCCACGCTCCGGACTTACAGCTCGCTCACCGTCTCCGCCGCCTCCGCCTCGCAGCTGGATCTGGTCCTGGACGGCCTGGGTTGGAAGCCGCTGGGCCTGAGTGTTTCCAAGAAGGAACTGATCAAGCGGATCCGCCGCGAGGTCTTCCCCGACCTGTCCCTGGAGTGAGCGGCATGACCGTGATGCCCGACCATCCGGTGGTTTTTTTCGACGGCGCATGCCCGTTCTGCAACCGCTGGGCCTGGCGCCTGCGGGCCCTCGACTCGCGCTCCTGTCTGCGCTTTGCGGCCATCCAGGGAAAAACCGCCCAGAGGCTGCTTTCGGAAAACCTCCGCCCGGCCGGACGTCCCGCGACGATGGTCCTGTGGCTGCCCCCGGCCGGGGAGGGTGAACCCGAGGTCCTGGTGCGAAGCCGGGCCGCCCTGAGGGCCTTTGTTGTGACCGGTTCGTGGGCGAGTCTGCCGGCCCGCCTGCTTCAGCTGTTTCCAACTTCCTGGGGAGACGCCGTTTACGGGGTGATCGAACGCCGCCGAACCCGTGGCACGGAGTGTCCCTTGCCGACGCAGGCGGACCTCGCCGTCCTCCTGCCCTGAGTTCCGCATCCAAGCTTGGCGCGGTCCGCCCAACCTGTTCTCCTTTTTCCTTTCCCACATGACAACACCGGCCGCCGAATCCTCACCTTCGCAGGCATCAGCCTCCTCCCAACGCGTGCTGGAGGCGCGTGGTTTGCGCAAGGTGTATGGCAAACGCACGGTGGTGGACGGGGTGGATATCTCGCTGAGATCCGGCGAGGTGGTGGGGCTGCTGGGGCCGAATGGTGCCGGTAAAACCACGACTTTCTACATGATTGTCGGCCTGGTCCCGGCCACGGGCGGCCAGGTCATGCTCGACGGGGCGGACATCACCCCGAAGCCCATGTATCGCCGGGCCCGTTCCGGCCTGGGTTACCTGGCCCAGGAGCATTCGGTTTTCGGGAAACTGACCGTCTGGGAAAACCTCATGGCGGTGGCCGAAACACTCAAACTGAATCCCAAGGAACGCCGCGAGCGCGTTGAAAAGCACCTGGAGGAGCTTCATCTCACCCATCTGGCCCGCCAGAAGGCCTTCACTCTGAGCGGCGGTGAAAAGCGGCGGTTGGAAATATCCCGCGCGCTGGTCACGCAGCCGGGGTTTCTGCTCCTGGACGAACCTTTCGCCGGGGTGGACCCGATCTCGGTGGCGGAGGTGCAGGGCATGATCCGGGACATGCGGAAACGAGGTCTGGGTGTGCTCATCACCGACCACCAGGTCCGGGAGACACTCGGGGTGGTGGACCGCGCCTACATCCTGGCCGGCGGCCGCGTCATCTGTGAGGGAACGAGTGATTTCCTCATCACCGACCCCGAGGCGCGCCGCCTTTATCTCGGCGACAATTTCAAGCTTTAACCCCTTCCACCCCATGGCCTCACAACGAACCGTCAAAACCGTCGAAAGCGTCTCCGTCCGGGATTTTTTTGAAACCTACGGCAACCAGTTGGAGACCCAGTTGGTGGCGGGGGACAAGGGCCTCAAACGTCTCATCCGCGAGAAGAGCATCAACCGGCCGGCCCTGGCGCTGACCGGTTATCTCGATCACCTGGCCTTCAAACGCATCCAGCTTTTCGGCCTGGGCGAGCTGGGTTACCTCAAGCAGATGCCGCACAAGCGGCAGGTGGAGGTGCTCAACGCCATCGCGGAAAAAGGGGTGCCCTGCTTTGTCATCGGCCGCGGCCTCGTCCCCACGCCGGCCATGCTGGAGGTGGCGGACAACTACAACATCGCGCTGTATCGCAGCACGCTGAGTTCCAAGGATTTCACGACCACAGCGACCATCCTGATCGAGACCGTCTTCGCCCAGTCCACCACGGAGCACGGTGTCATGGTGGATGTGAAGGGCGTGGGAGTGCTCATCAAGGGCAAGAGCGGCATGGGCAAAAGCGAATGCGCCCTGGGTCTGATCGAGCGCGGTCACAGCCTGGTGGCCGACGACCAGGTTTACCTGCGGCTGCTGAACGAGAAGGAGGTCATGGCCACTTCCAACGAGCTGACCCGGGGTTATCTCGAATGCCGCGGCCTGGGCTTCATTGATGTCATCCAGCTTTTTGGCATCCGCGCCCACCGGAAGGAGAAACGCGTGGATCTGGTGGTGGAATTTGTCGAGTGGAGCCGCGAGTTTGAGGCGGACCGGACCGGCCTGGACGAGAAACGCTACGAGATCCTGGGCTTTGAGATTCCGCACATGACCATCCCCGTCCGCCCGGGCCGGGACCTCGCCCAACTGGTCGAGACAGCCGCGATGCTGAGCGCGCTCAAGGCCACCGGCCATGACCCCGCCAAGGAGCTGAACGAGAGAATCCTGCGGAGCATGGCCCCTCCGGAACCGGCCCCGGAAAGGGAAAAAAACAAGGGCGAGTGAGCGCCGTGTCCCTTACACGGCATGGGCGGCCAGGCAGGCCTTCTGGGCTTCCGCCAGTTTCCCGGCTCCCAGGGTGCCCAGGGCGATAATCTGACCGAGCTGAGCGTGGTCGTAGGTGGATTCCTCCCCTGCGACCTGCAGCTCCACAAAGCGGCCCGAGCCGGTGACGACGATGTTGGCGTCAACCGAGGCGTCGCGATCCTCCGGGTAGTCGAGATCGAGGATGGGCTGGTCCTGCCAGATGCCGGCGCTGATGGCGGCGACGGTGTCCACCAGGGGATTTTCGGCCAGTTCCCCGGCGGTCATGAGTTTGTGGACCGCGAGGCGCGCGGCGACATAGGCTCCGGTGATGGAGGCGGTGCGGGTGCCGCCATCGGCCTGGAGCACGTCGCAGTCTATCCAGAGGGTCATGCCGGGAAGTTTGGACAGGTCGGTGACGGCCCGCAGGGCGCGCCCGATAAGTCGCTGGATCTCAACGGTGCGCCCGTCGAGTTTGCCCTTGGCGATGTCGCGCTGCTTCCGGTCGTGGGTGGAGTAGGGGAGCAGTGAGTATTCCGCCGTGATCCAGCCGCCGGCCACCTTCTGCTGCATCATCCAGCCGGGCACCTTTTTCTCAATGGTGACGGCGCAGATCACCTGGGTTTTGCCAAAGCAGCACAGGACGGAGCCGGTGGCGTGCGGAGCGATGCCGGGCTCAAGGCGGAGCGGGCGGAGTTCATCGGCGCGGCGGCCGTCGGTGCGGGGAGTCTGGGACATGGGAAAGGAGTGTTCGGGTTCGGGTGGTGCGGAACCCTTCACTCAGCCGAGACCTGTGCTGCTGTCGATGTCTGAATCTGCCGGAGAAGGGCGTCGGAAGGAATTGGAGTCTTCCCGTCAACGCCGGGGAAACCACGGGAAAAAGGCGTTCGTTTCCCTTTGGTAGTTCCGGTAATCCTCGCCGCGGGATTTCAAGGCCTGGGCCTCGGTCGGAGGAATGCCGGTGACCTTCAGGATGAGCCAGAGGAGGGAGACGGGGCTCAGCAGGGACAGATACCAGAGAGGGGAGCCGACCGACATCGCCACGTAGGCCAGCCAGTGGGTCCACTCGAAGAAGTAGTTGGGGTGCCGGGAGTAGCGCCACAGGCCGGCCCGGCAGGTGAGCCCTTTGTTGACCGGGTTGGTGCGGAACACGGCTAGCTGGCGGTCGGCGAGACCTTCTCCCGCGATGGACCCGAAGGCGATGACCGCGCCCAGGGCATCTAGCCAGCCCAGGCGGGAGGAGGGCTGGGCCAGGACGGCGACAAGGGAAAGGCTGAGGAGAACGGTCGAGAGGGCCTGAAACTGAAAGAACCGGAAAAACTTCGGCCAGGGGTCCGGACCCCACTCGGCCTTGAGCGTGACATAGCGGCCGTCCTCCCGCTCGTGGCTGAGGCGTTTCCAGAGATGCCCGCCGAGGCGCAGGGACCAGGCTCCGAGAAGGGCGGCGCAAAGCCAGCGGCGTTCCGCCAGTCCCGGGGCGAAGAACGCGTAAAAGAGGCCGAGAAACCCCAGGGAAAACGCCCAGGCCACATCCACGACGGCGGCGTGGTCGCGCTGCCTGGCCCGGACCCAGAGAAGGGCGAAGGCGAGGGCCACGATGAGCCAGGCGGAGAGGAGGACGGGGAGCACGGGGGATTTGGACGTTGTTGGTGTGAAGAATTCCCCAATCCCAAGCACCAAAGAAGCTTCAATCTTCAAACTTGGAAAGGAGGGTGTTTGAGGTTCTTTTGGATCTTGGGTTTTGTTGATTCTTTGGGGTTTGGGTATTGGGACTTGGGGTTTTAGCGAAGCGCCTTCTCCAGCAGGTAATGCCCGACAAACCATTCGGTCCCCCGGTTGTAGCCGAAGAGCTCGCTGCAGGCCAGGTAGAACAGTCTCCAGCGGTGAAACCAGATCCTGGCATCGCTTCCGTAAACCGTCTCAAAGAGGGGCATGATCTGGTCCTTGGCGGCGTCGTGCCGGGCCAGCCAGGCGTCCAGGGTCTTGGCGTAGTGGGTGCCGTTGAGTTTCCACGACTCCGCCACCTTCAGGTGCTTCGGAAAGTGTTGGAAGACATCGAACTGCGGCATGAGGCCGCCGGTGAAAAAATGGCGGGCCATCCATTCGTCGGGATCATCGGAGCGAAAGGGGTAGGTGAGCTCGCGGTGGACGAAGATATGGACGAAAACCTTGCCGCCGGGGTTCAGCCAGGAGGCGACCCGCTCGAGCAGCAGCTCGTAGTTTCTCATGTGCTCGAACATCTCGACCGACACCACGCGGTCAAAAGTCTCGCCCGGCTCGAAGCGGTTCATGTCGCAGGTGCGGATTTCCAGATGGGAGAGGCCTTCGACTTTGGCCCGGCCCTGGATGAACTCGCGCTGCGGGTTGGAATTGGAAACGGCCACGATGCGGGAGTGGGGAAACTTCCGGGCCATGAACAGGCTGAGGGAGCCCCACCCGCAGCCCAGTTCCAGAATGCTCATGCCGTCCCTGATCCCGGCGCGCTCCACGGTCAGTTCGAGGGTGGCGAACTCCGCCTCGTTCAGATGTTTGCAACCTTCCGGCCAGTGGCAGGAACTGTATTTGAGGGCCGGACCAAGGGCGGTGTGGAAGTAGGCCGGAGGGAGCTCGTAGTGCTGCTCGTTGGCTTTGTCGGTCGCGATGGCGATGGGGCCTTCCCGCATGGAGGTGAGGAAGGCGTTCCGCTCGGCCGGAGGACGGCTCATTTCCTCGCGCAGGGTCTGGGACAGACGCTGGCGGATGCCCCAGCGGAGGAGAGGGTCGGGAAGGAGGCCGTGTTCGGCGAGGGTCAGGAGCATAGGTATGGGAGATTTATGATTTACGATGTATGACTTATGGTTGATGGCTGGTAGTCGGGCAAGACTTGGAAATTTTCTGTTTCGGTGGCAAAAGAAAGGTTGTGGGGCCGGGCCAGGACGAGCTGCGCCAAGTTGATGTGCCGCATGCGGAAGGCGGCCTCGCAGTAGCAGAAGTAGTAGTTCCACTTGCGGTGGAAGGTGGCGTCAAAGCCGAGTTTCTCCGCCTCGGGAAGCCTCCGGTTGTAACGTTCGCGCCAGAGGGCGAGTGTTCTCGCATAGTGCTGGCCGAAGGTGTCGCAGTGGTGGAGGAAGAGGTTGCTGCGGGCGGAGCGGAGGGCTCCGCTGATCGCGCCCAGGCTGGGAAGAAGGCCGCCCGGGAAGATGTGTTTCTGGATCCAGTCCACACTCTTGCGCATCGTGTCGTAGCCGGCGTCCGGAAAGATGATGGCCTGGAGGCCGGCCACCCCGTTCGGTTTGAGGACCTCGTCTATCTTGCGGAAGTATTCCGGGAGGAATTCGTGGCCCACGGCCTCGATCATCTCGATGGAGACCACCTTGTCGTAGCGGCCCGGTTCGTCGCGGTAGTCCCGCAGATGGAATTCCGCCCGGTCGGAGAGGCCGGCGGCCTTCAGGCGGCGTTTCGCGTAGTCGAGCTGGCTGGGGGAGAGGGTCAGGCCGGTGACGTGGACCCCGTGGTGGCGCACGGCGTGTTCCGCAAAACCTCCCCAGCCGCAGCCGATCTCGAGGACCTGGTCGCCGGGCCGGAGTCCGATCTTGCGGCAGAGGAGCTCGTATTTGCGGCTTTGGGCCGAGGCCAGGCTTTCACCCGCCGAGCCAAACACGGCGGCGGAGTAGGTCATCGTCTCGTCCAGGAACAGGCGGTAGAAATCGTTTCCCAGATCGTAGTGGGCCTCAATGTTCTCCCTCGCCTTGGGACGGGAGTTGCGGCGGGCCAGGTGGCCCAGGCGGTTGGCGAAACGGGCCAGCCCGAACCCGAACCTGGCGGCGAAGGATTTTGAATATTCCGGCAGTTCCGCGCTGTTGAGGATGGCCCAGGAGATGACGGCGGCGAGGTCGGGGGTCTCCCAGTCGCCGGCCACATAGGACTCGCCGAACCCGACATCGCCCTGGAGGAACACACGTTCAAAGAAATCGTTGGATTTCAAGGTGATACGGGCCGAGAGGCCGCCGCCTTCGCCCATCTCGACGGCCCCGCCCTCGGGCAGTTCAAGCAGCAGGCGGCCCCGGCGGAAACGCTGGAAGAGACCGAGAACGATGGAGCGGGCGTAGGACATCATTGTATGATTGGCGGGGGTGGATCGGGGCGGCGAGGGGACTGGTTTGGGCGGTGGAAAACACCGGGGCGGCGGGTCATCCGGCGGGCGGGCGGGAAAACAGATCGCGCTGAAGTTCGGGCCGGGCGGACTTGGGGATCCAGGGGGTCTTCTTCCACCACAGCCTGAGCGCCTGCCAGTGGATGCCGGCGACAATCCCCAGGGTGACGAAGGGGAAACGCAGGGCGGCCCAGAGCAGGGAGCGGTTGGTCAGGGGGATCCTCTTTCCGCGGAGGGAACTGTGGAAGAAGAGTTTGCCGCTGGCCGGCTCCCGGTCGTTGACGTGGAGGTTGAGGGTGTCCCCGGGGACGGGCAGGTAGAAGTCGAGCTCGGCATCGAGGGCGATGAAAGGGGAGATGTAGAAGTGTTTGGCCTGCCTGTCGCGGTAGGGTGCGTCGCCCGGCGGCGGCGACAGCCAGAAAAGTTTCCGCTCATGGAAGGTGTTGGTCACCTCCGCGAGGGCGCAGACCTGTTCCCCGGCGGAGTTTTCGCAGAAGTAAAAGGAGACGGGGTTGAAGAGATGTCCGGCCGTGCGGACGTGGGTGACGAGGGTGACGCGCTCTATCCCGGAGTAGCCCTTGGTTGCCGCCAGGCTGATGACCTTGGCCTTGGCCGAGGCCGCGTCCCCGAGGTAGTCCTTGTCGTGGAAAGCGAAGAGGTTGAAGGAGTTGTGGGAAAAAAGGGCGAGCCTGCCGGCCAGTCCGGGAATCTCGTCCAGATCCAGGCTGAAGACAAAGAGGCGGTAGGCAAAACGGTGTCTCCTGGGGGTCTTCCGGTCATGGAGGACCACACAGTCGTAGAGGCAGGAGCGGGGGAGAGGCATTGAAACAAATTATGAATTATGAGTTGTGAATTATGAAAGCGAGGCAAGGGAGCAGAGGCGAGGGGACGTGGTAGGTTGTGGTGAGCTGTATGGTTTCATAACTCATACTTCATAACTCATGATTTCAACACGCCTCAGCGCGTGGTCCACGGATCCCGGCCCAGGAGCTGGGCGGCCAGGTTGACCGAGGAAAGCAGGGCGTCCTCGTGGAAGCCATGGCGGAAGTAGCTGCCGCAGAAATAGATGGGACCTTCCCGGTTCAGCTCCGGGAGGCGGGACTGGACCCGGTGGGTGGCGAGGTTGAAAGTCGGGTGGGTATAGATGAGGCTGCGGTGGACCAGATCGGGGCTGGGCTGGAGGAGCGGGTTGACGGAAACGAAATAGTCACGCTGGTCGGAGACGCCCTGGAGGTGGTTCATCCAGTAAACCGTGGTGGCGTGGGGCCTTTGCCCGGGGCGCGGCACCAGGCGGTAGTTCCAGGAGGTCCAGACGCGGCGCCGGCGCGGCATCTCGGAGGGGTCGCTGTGGAGCACGACGTGGTTCTTCTCGTAGCGAAACGGTGCAAGCAGTTCGCGTTCAAGGGGAAGCGCCAGTTCTCCCATGAGGCCCAGCGCCTCGTCCGCGTGGCAGGCCAGGATGACGCGGTCATAGAGGCGGGTTTCGCCGGAGTCGTCGGCGACAAGGACCCGGCCTGATTCGCGGCGCACGTGGGTGGCGGGCCGGGCCAGGCGGATGCGGTCGCGGAAGGGCTCGGTGATCCGGTCGCGGTAGGTGCGGGAGCCGTTGACGACGGTGCGCCAGGCCAGGTGGGAGTTGGCCCCGAGCAGTCCGTGGTTGTGGAAAAAACGGACCAGGGTGGCGGCGGGAAACTCCAGCATGGTCTCGTGGGGGGTGGACCAGATGGCGGCCGACATGGGGATCAGGTAGCTGTCGCGGAAGGCGGCCGAGTAGCCGTGGCGGGTCAGGTAGTCCCCGAGGGAAACATCGGTCGGGGCGTCGTCGCGGAGCAGTTCCAGGGCCTCCTTGTTGAAACGCAGGACATCGCGCAGCATGCGCCAGAAGCGCGGCGAGGCGAGGTTGCGGCGCTGGCCGAAGAGGGCGTTGAGGCTGATGGGCCCGGGGCGGCCGTCGGCGTCGAGCGCGCTGGTGCCGGCGAACTCCAGGTTGTGGGCCAAGTCCTGGACGCTGAACGACATGGAGGTGGGCTTGGTCGCCACTTTCAGTTCGGAAAAAAGACGGATGAGGTTCGGGTAGGTGGCCTCGTTGTAAACCATGAAGCCGGTATCCACCGGGATCTGCTCCGCCCCCTCGTCCACCATCACGGTGTGGGAATGCCCGCCCACGCGGTTGTCCTTTTCAAACAGCG
>JANOBW010000182.1:0-5077 GCA_031411855.1 Opitutia bacterium | reverse complement strand
GCGATGCAGAACCACGGATGAACACAGATGCACACGGATGGTCCTTGGTTTTATGACATTGACGAAGAAAAACGCCTCCCATGGTTTTTAATAGCTTTAAAACGATGATTTATAAACATTTTGTGCCGCCACTCCAGGTTCTCTGTCGAAACCTCTCAAAGGCACTCAAAAGCCGGCCCGCCGGGCCTCAGCCTTCCCGTTCCAACTGCTCGACGTTTTTGTCGGGAAGGAAATACATGAAGGCCGGCAGGGTGACGAGGAGGAGGGAAAGGGGAACGCAGAGCCAGGCGGTGACGACCGAGGCCATGTAGAGGGCGAGGGCGGTCATGTTTTTGCGGCCGAGGCGCCGGTGGATCTCCGCCAGGTGCGGGATGCCGAGGTGGTGGCAGGCGATGGAGGCGCGGAGCAGGTAGAAGGAGGCGCCGCTGGCCAGGGCGACGGTGGCGTAGAGGCAGGAGGCGAGCGGGGTGGCGTGGTTTTCCCCAAGGTAGGCGGTGACCGCCGGGAAGAGGGACAGCCAGAAGAGCAGGTTCATGTTGGCCCAGAGGATCTTGGCGTCCACCTTGCGGGCCAGGTGGATGAGGTGGTGGTGGTTGACCCAGTAGATCGCCACCATGAGGAAACTGAGCACGTAGCTGAGGAACACCGGAAGGAGTTTCAACAGGGCGGCCGGGTCGGGATCGTGGGGAACCTTGAGTTCCAACACCATGATGGTGATGATGATGGCGATGACGCCATCGCTGAAGGCCTCAAGGCGGGTGGCTTTCATGGACTCGGGATTTTGCTCAGGGTTTTTTCGCCGCGCCCGGAGCGGGCCGGCTGGTTCCCTCGACGCGGACATGCCGGAATTCGCCAAGATCATCGAAGGAGCCGAGCCCGATGCGGCCCCAGTCCGCGAGGGTCTTGTCCCGGGCGGTCAGGACGGGTTTTTCCATGTCGTCGAAGAAGACGGCGATGTTTCCGGCGGCGGTGTCGCGGACCACCCTGACCTTGTGCCAAGTCCCTTCCTTCCAGGGAGTTCCCTCGGTCCGGGTGGCGGTGATGGCCCGGCGGTCGGCCTCGTCCACGAGATGGAGCTGATGGTGGACAGCGTCGGCCTTCTCACCGAGGTGCGCGTAGTAGAAGCGGTTTTCCGAAGAGCGCCCGAAGGCGACGCAGAGGTCGTTGTTGCCGGCGTCAAACTTGGTCAGCCGCATCTCCCCGGTGAGGGTGAAGTCCTTCCACTCCCGGGCCTCATACCAGGCGAGGTTGAACGGGCTCCGGTATTTCGGGGTCCTGCCACTTTGGGCGAGAAGGTGCAGGACGCGGTCGGAACCCTCGCCGCTCCATGTCCAGGCGGCCGGGTTGGCCATGGTCCAGGCCCCGGATTCAGCGAAAGGGTCGCAGTTGGAAACAGCTGGGGCGGAAGGAGATGCCGGCGGAGCGGCAGCCGGTTCCGCCCGGGCGGAAAGTGAGAGCAGGCCGGCGGCAAGGAGCCAGGGACGGGGTTTCATGGCGGGGGAAGGGGCTTATTTTCCGGCCGGAGTTTCAAGGATGACCGTGGGGCGGGTGTTTTCGAAATCCGATTTCTCGGGTTCGACCACAATGCGGCCCTCGCCGGTGTAGAGGGTGATGCGGCCGCCGGTGAGCTGGCTGGTGCCGTCCACGACCTTGGGTGAGCCGGAAAGGACGATGCGACCGACGCTGTCCTTTTTGGCGGCCGAGTCCTTGACCTTTTCGTTGGGATAAATCTCGGCCTTGTCGGAGGTGGCGTGGCGGGTGCCTTGAAAAATCTCCACGTGACCGGTGGCGGTGATCAGCTCAATGGCCCCGACGGGGGAGGTGGCGGCGGGAAGCAGGGGAAGCTGCCCGTTGGCCGCCGGTTTGGGCGTGGGGGCGGGGGCGGACTTGTTTTCGCTGCCGCCCAGACTCACGATTTCAAGGCGGTCGCAGGTGGAAAGGAGGTTGGTGCCGATGATGCGGACGTTGTTGGAAAACACAAAAACGGTCCGACCGTCGGGTTTGCTTTCGATGACGAGGTTGTCCCCCTCCATGATGGTCTGCTGCGCGGGTTTTTGCTGGGCTTGGGCAGGGCTCGCGGTCAGCGCCGAGAGACAGGAAGCGGTGAGGAGGGGAAGAAGGGAAGGGGGGAGGCGCATTTTATTTATGATGTGTGATTCTTGATTTATGATTTGGAAAGCAGCGAAGCGGGAGAGAGAGTTTAGGTTTCAAATTTCAGAGTCTAGGCAATCAAGGCAGTGAGGGAATTTCAGAGATAAGCGAAGCTGGATGGACGAAGCTAGGTGGACTGAATGGACGGGGCCGGATGGGTGGAAATCACGAATCACGAATCGAGAATCCCACTTCAGGGGAAGGAATCAATGAGGATGGTGGGGCGTTCGCCGGGGGCGTCGGGATCGGGGTCCACATCCACCCGGTTGGCCCCGATGAGGAAGGTGATACGGCCGCCGCTGAGTTGCTGGACGCCGTCCGTGATTTTTGGTTTTCCGGTCAGGACCACACGCTCAGGTTGGCTGGGTTGGCGGGGGGAAGGAAAAATCTCGGCGCGATCGGAAAGGGCGGTCCTGTCCCCGGAGCGGAGGGTGACCGAACCGCTGGCGAGAATGCTGGAGAAAGCTCCGAGGGAATTGCCGCCGAGAAGGGGTGAGGAAGGTGGTGTTTTGTCTGCTTCTGAAGCTGATGCCGCCGTGGCCGTCGGGTCCTTGGGGTCCGGGCCAAAGATTTCGAGACGGTCGCAGGTGCCAATCATGCCTCCTCCCACAATTTTCACGTGCCCTTGAAAGACGAAGCGCCGGCGGCCGTTGGTGTCGGTAAGCATCGTGATCAGATCTCCCGTCACTTTGGCCGGAGTGCGGGTCGGGGTGGAGACAGATGCGGGACGGACCGGTGCGGGTGGCGGGGGCTCCGCAGGCAGGTCAGGGGGTGTTTGAGCCATGGCCCCCAAACTAAGGAGGAAGGTTGAGGGATGAAGGATGAAGCGGCGCACGGAAATGATGAGAGTTAAGAAAGAAAGTGGACCTAAGGGCCAGCAGGGCCGATAGGTCCACGTAGGTCGAGAAGGGGAAATCGGATGATCTGATTTATTCATCCTTCATCCCTCAACCTTCTTCCTTAGACTTTCCGCCTCAGGCCGGAACCGGGGTCGGAGCCGGGCCCAGGCCGTTTTCCGGGTTGGTTTCGGAGGACGGCTTCTTCAGGGGCGGAGGGGTGTCTTTTTGCGGCTTGGAAGTGGCTTGCTCGACGGGGGTGCGGATTTCGCCGAATTCCATGATTTCCATGACCTGCAGACCCAGGATGGTCTCGTGGGTGAGGAGAGCCTGGGCGATGGTGTCGAGTTTGGCGCGGTTGGCCAGGCAGATGTCCTTGGCGCGGGCATACTGACGGTCAATGATTTCGCGGACGAGCTCATCAATGCGGCGGGCGGTTTCGTCGGAATAGTTTTTGGTCATGCCGAAGTCGCCATATTCGGGATTCGACTGATCCTTGCTGTAGTTGACCATGCCAAGCGGGCTCATGCCCCATTCGCAGACCATCAGTCGGGCAATGTGGGTGGCCTGGCGGATGTCGCCGGAGGCTCCGCTGGAAACCTCATCAAAGGTGATGTCCTCGGCCACGCGGCCGGCCATGGCGCAGCAGATGTCGGCTTCGCACATTTCCTTGTTCCGGTGGACGATATCCTTGGTGGGGAAGAACATCATCATGCCAAGGGCGCGCCCGCGGGGCAGGATGGTGACCTGATAGACGGGGTGTTTTCCCTTGTCCAGGGTGGCCTGGACGAGGGCGTGGCCGGCCTCATGCCAGGCGGTGATCTTTTTGTCCTCCTCGTCCATCAATTTCCTGCGTTCCAGGCCGAAACTGATCTTGTCGCGGGCGTCGGAGATGTTGCGGAGGTTGACCTCGGTCTTGTTGTGGCGGGCGGCGAGAAGGGCGGCCTCGTTGAGGAGGTTGGCCAGATCGGCCCCGGAGAAACCGGAGGTCCCGCGGGCGGCCTGCTTGAGGTCCACCTCGGCGGAAAGTTTGATTTTTTTGGCGTGAACCTTGAGGATTTCGACCCGGCCGTTGAGGTCGGGGAGATCCACGTTGACCTGGCGGTCGAAGCGGCCGGGACGGAGAAGGGCGGCGTCAAGCACATCGGCGCGGTTGGTGGCCGCGATGATGATGATGCCTTCCTGGGCGTCGAAGCCGTCCATTTCCACGAGGATGGAGTTGAGGGTCTGCTCGCGTTCGTCGTTGCCGCCGCCGTGTCCATGGCCGCGTTTGCGGCCGACGGCGTCAATTTCGTCAATGAAGATGATGCAGGGAGCGTTTTTGCGGCCCTGTTCGAACATGTCGCGGACGCGGGCGGCGCCGACGCCGACAAACATTTCGACAAAGTCGGAGCCGGAGATGGAGAAGAAGGGGACATCGGCCTCGCCGGCGACGGCGCGGGCCAGGAGGGTTTTGCCGGTGCCGGGAGGGCCGACGAGGAGGACGCCCTTGGGAATGCGGGCCCCCATCTTTTGGTATTTCTTCGGATCTTTTAGGAAATCAACAACTTCGGAAACCTCTTCCTTGGCCTCGTCGCATCCGGCGACATCCTTGAAGGTGATTTTGGAGCCATCTTTGGCGAGCATTTTGGCCCGGCTTTTGCCAAAACTCATGGCGGTGCGGCCGGCGTTCTTGATCTGGCGGACAAAGAGGAAATAGAGCAGGCCGATGACGATGGTGAAGACCAGGAGGGAGCTGACCAATTCCTTGGCGACGGTGGTGGCCCGGACCCACTTGAAGTTGGCCTTGGTCAACGTCTCATATTGGCTGGGGGAAACGACGGTTTCGAGGGAAAGGGTCGGGGATTTTGAGAGTTTCGCCGCCGCATTGCCGTCCGTCGCGGGGACTTCGACCTGATCTTTGAGTTGAAAGGAAATTTCCAGGATGCCAATGGTGGAGTCCCCGGTCATGATTGCGGTGCCCGGTTTGATCTGCTCCTTCTCCACATACTCCAGGACCTTTTGCAGGGTGAGGGGCTGGACGGGAGCGGGCGTGGCGATCTTGCCGCTGTTAAAATAGAGGATGCCCAAAAGCCCAATGATGGAAACCC